>NZ_JABMIU010000020.1:0-70572 GCF_013332495.1 Brevibacillus sp. HB1.2
AGGCAGGTTTCTTTTTTTCCATTGCGCTTCGGTTGGTATCCCAAAGACTTTCGCCGTTTTCTTCTTTTTTCTCTCTACAGCTTTTAACTGTCGGTCGAAGCTTTAAAAATAAAAGCTATAAATACTGAAACTTATGTGTGCAAACTCATAGAGGCCTTTTTGCCTGATTCATTTGTTTTGTTGCGGTTCTGGGGTAGAATAGGAAGCGACATTATTGAACGGAAAAGAGGTATTTGATATGGACATGAAGATGAAAAACATTCAAATAGAAGGCAAAGAAGTTGAGCTGTTGGCTGAATATCCGGTGCGGTTTGCTTGCATGGAGCATTTGGAGCAGGAGTTGGATGATTACGTTAATGATTTTGAGGCGGCGCCGGATACGTATGCAGCACAGGCGATTGAGGGCGATGGAGTAGACAAGCGTTGTCGGGAATGTGGAGAGCCTGGGCAGATCGCGCTTTTGAAAGAGAAGGGAATGTAGGATCATGCAAATTTCGATTATCACGGTAGGGAAGCTGAAGGAGAAATATTTGCGTGAGGGCATTGATGAATACAGCAAACGTCTGTCTGCTTACTGCAAGCTGCAAGTGATCGAGGTCAATGATGAAAAGGCGCCGGAAGAGATGAGTGCGGCGGAGATGGAGCAGGTGAAGCGCAAGGAAGGCGAGCGTATCCTGGCGCAGATCAAGCAGGATCAGTATGTGATTGCGCTGGCGATTGATGGGCAAATGTGGTCATCGGAGAAGCTGTCTGCGGAGATGGACAAGCTGGCTTTGCATGGGCGCAGTCAGGTGGCGTTCGTGATTGGCGGGTCGTTGGGGTTGTCCGATCAGGTATTGAAGCGGGCGGATGCGTTGCTGTCGTTTTCGAAGATGACGTTTCCGCATCAGTTGGTGCGGTTGGTGCTGTTGGAGCAGGTTTATCGGGCTTTTCGGATTAGTCGGGGGGAGCCTTATCACAAATAGTGGTAAAGCAGCGGATCGAGCTAGAAGTACAGTTGAATCAGATAAGAAAGTACTATTTACTTGAGAAAAGAACAAAATGACCGGAGGGGGCAGGGAAGACTCCGTTCGGTCTTGTAAAAAAGAATAAGAGAGGATACGTTGCAAATCAACGTAATAGATAAATGCGCGTAGATCGATTACTATCCATGTTACTCATTATCTCAAAAAAAGGTACGGTTACAGGTAAAGAGCTTGCGGAACATTTTGAGGTGTCCATACGAACAATTTACAGAGATATAGAAAAGTTAGGTGAAGCAGGTATCCCAATCGCATCCATTGGTGGTAAAGGTGGGGGCTATTACATTATGGAAGACTATAATGTGGACAATCTTTTTTTAAACAAAGATGAAGCTTCTACTTTCATGGCGATAATGAATAATCTAAGTTTTCTATTTGGGAAAAACACAACGTTTCATGATATTGTTTTAAAGATCGAGAATACGCTTAAACAAGAAAAGAATACAAGCAAGTTAGACATTAATCTGTCTCATTTCAGTATGGAAAATGAATTAAAGGAATACCTGCTTCTATTAAACAATGCTATTGAGAAAAATAAGCTAGTGGTATTCGAATATATCAACAGAAGTATGGAATATTTCGAAAGAACAGTAGAACCGTTTCAAATTACATTTTCCGCCGGTCAATGGTATTTGGTGGGCTTTTGCAAAGAAAGAAATGACTACAGAAGGTTCAAGCTAGTACGGATCAAGAATTTGAAAATGGGTGAGAACTTCGAAAAAAAGGATATCCCAAATGAAGAAATCCAAGAAATAATTGAGAATAGCTATCTTACGCGAGGCATAACCGTTACCTTAAAATTTGCTCATAAAATGGGAGAGCAATTAACTGAGTATTTTCAAAAAGAGAAAATAACTAAAACACATAACAATCAATATATCGTTGTGGATCAATTTCCATATGAGGAGGGATTACTGAAATTTATTTTAAGCTTTGGTAAGGAATGCGAGATAGTGGAGCCCTGTTATTTGAGAAATGAATTACAAGAATATATAAAAACAATATTGCTACCATACAATGACTGACATATAGGTGTCAGTCATTGTGTTTTATAGTAGGGGTGTAAGTAGTCCGGAAATAGCATATATGCAAGGGGATGAGATAGTGAGCAATACAAGGATGAAACTCATGATAGACCTGCAAAGAATTGAGAAGGAACATTACCAGCTTCGTGAAGGTGAGCGGACACAGGATTTTTTAACTCTAATGCTGCAATTTATCGGGGATCCTCAACCGGAATTACGGGATGAACTGATCTATCCGACACTGTATAAATGGATTTATGAAGAGAATCGGTTTACGGAAACGGAATTGAGCACACTTCTGGCAATTCTGACCGATGAGCATCATTTGTTCTATCATATTGGTAGCGAAGGTGACCAGTCTGTATTTACAAGAACGTTCTCTGTTCTGCCAGTAGCTTTAATAGTACGGCGTCACAGCAAGAAGCCTTTTCTGGATTATGCTGAATACCAGAATCTTAAGCATTCACTGCTCCGCTATTATAAGGAGGAAAAGGATCTGCGCGGCTATCTGCCTGAAGGAGGCTGGGCTCATAGTGCGTCACACGGTGCGGATGCTTTGCTGGAGCTGGTCAAGTGCCCGGAGAGCGATACAGCGGTACAGCTTGAAGTACTTGCTGCTATTGAGGGGATGCTCCATAACGGGAAACAAATTTTTAGCGATGAGGATGATGAGCGGATCGCCAGTATCGTGGATACCATGATGGAAAAGGGTCTGCTTCCACAGCAGGAGATCGCTGACTGGATAAGCGGTTTGACAAAATGCGTCGACTGGCCGAGAAGCTACGTTCAGACAATCGCCCGTGTGAACAGTAAAAATCTTTTGCGTAGTCTATATTTCAGAAGAGGACAGGGCAGCCGCGGAAATGTTCTTGCCGCTGTCATACTTGCTGCAGAGACGAAATTGAACAAGTTTGCGACTGGAAGATAGTGAATTCATCCTTTCCGAAAGCAGCTTTTTTGCAAAAAAATGCTAACGGCACGTTTCGAGTAGAACTTAATATGGCCTGCTCAGCTCTAATCGATCTTTCAGCCATTGTGTTGGAGTCTCATAAATCAGGTTATGTCGATTTGCATGATTTGGATGAGGATAGGCAGCCGTACGAATTAGCCGAGCTTGTTCCGGCCGATGAAATGAGAGAGCTTGCGGAAAAGGCAAAAATGATCGCAGATGAGCTCGCACCGTTAAGCTAAGCCGTATCACAACTAAAGGCAAGTTTTTACAGAAGTCTGGGGAGAATTTGTCTCGCCAGCACATACCGTTGTACTCAAAAAGGCCCCGTATTAGCAAGGGGCCTTTGAGTTGTTTATTCACATCAGCACATTTTGGAACCAACCATACCTACTTCGCCTTCATAGTATCAGAAGTTTTCTAAAACAATTTTTCCAATGGTCCGTCCAGACTCCAACTTCTCATGCGCGAAACGTAGGTTTGCTGCATTGATGGGCTCTAGTCGTTCAGTCAGCGTAGTTTTTATTTTTCCATCATCGATTAAGTCCGCCAGTTCATTCAACAATTCGTGTTGTTTGATCATGTCATTGGTATGAAACAAGGACCGTGTAAACATGAACTCCCATACAAACGTTACACTTTTAGAAAACAGCAAGTCCATTTTCAAGCTCCCTGTCCAGGTAGCTTTATTTGTAGGAACGATAGAGCAAATTTTACCTTGGGGGACAATGACTTCCGCCATATTTTCAAGATGTTGAACAGTATCATTCAAGCAAAGGATATAATCTACGGTGTCAATACCAACTTCCTTGAGTTGAGGGTGAAAAGGTTCGTTGTGGTTTATGATAAAATCTGCACCGAGACTGTTGACCCATTGAATTGACTCTGGACGTGAAGCAGTACCGATGACGGTCAACCCTGCTAATTTTGCAAGTTGAATAGCAATCGATCCTACTCCTCCAGCTGCACCGATAATCAGTATGCTTTTGTTTTCATCTGTATTTACGCTAATTCCTAAACGATCAAATAGGCCCTCCCATGCAGTTATCGAGGTAAGCGGTAATGCGGCGGCGGCAGCGAAATCCAAACTTCGCGGCATATTCCCCACAATTCGTTCATCAACTAAGTGAAATTCACTGTTACTACCTGGTCGAGACACACTGCCCGCATAATAGATCTTGTCCCCAGGTTTAAACAATTGGCAGTCAGGACCAACTTGTTCTACGATTCCAGCGGCATCCCAACCAAGAATTTTCGGTGAATCGGCTTCGTAGTTATGTACTTCGCGGACGCCTACATCTGCAGGGTTGACGGAGATTGCTTTTACACGTACAAGCAAATCACGGCCTGTAGGTTCCGGTTTATCCAAGTGCAGATCAATAAGGCTTTCCGGATTGGATATGGGGAGGTAACGGTAAGCACCGACAGCTTTCATCTTTTGGTGAGTATTCATGGGTATCCATCCTCTCAAATAGGAAATGTTGTACAGTTGCATTGTAAATCGATTCAATTACTTTAAGTAAGTACGCATATTTTTATGGTATAGTATTAAAAATCAAACCATTGGGGGATAAGCTGATGGGAGACCGAAGAAAGAAATATGGAGTAAGTCCAGATATGCAAGCATGTCCGGTTGAAACAACGCTGGATGTTATTGGTGGAAAGTGGAAGGGGATCATTCTCTATCAGCTCCTGAATGGAACGAAAAGATTCAATGAATTCAGGCGGCTCAATCCGGGAATCACGCAGTTTATGCTCACATTGCAGTTAAGAGAGCTTGAACGGGATGGCATCATTCATCGCGAAATATATAAAGAGGTTCCTCCAAGAGTGGAATACTCCCTTACTGATTTCGGAAGGACTCTGGAACCGGTCATTATGTCAATGAAAGCATGGGGCGAGTCTTATAAAGTGCGGCTTAATGAAAATCCAACGATACAAGGGGAGGAGAGTTAAAGGAAAGTTGGGTAACAAGGCGGCGGGTACAGGGCCATAGCTGCATTCCGCAAAGGATGGCCTTAAAAACTTGCTGTTACGGACAGCGCGGAGAGCCTTATCATAAGTGATGGCGAAAAATTTGTGAGAAGAAGGGTGTAGAGGTGTGATGGAGGAAGGTGCTATAGAAATAGGCTTACGATCGGGACGGGTGTCGTCCGGCGACGAAACCACAACACAGACCAAGGAAGATCTTGTTACTTCTTGTGATCCTCACTCCCCTATTTTTGAAAACATCCTGACCTGATGCCGCTACCCGGCGGTTTGAACACTAGCCGGGTAGCGGCATTTTTATTATTCATATAGATTGACAATGATAATCGTTATCAATAATGTGAAAATAGGATGTACAACGATCCATCTCAGGATTACCGGCAAACTACTATTGAAATGAGGTATGCAATATGAAAATCGACGTTGATCAGTTAGCAGAGCATTTTGCACACATTCCTTTCCAAGTAGAAGGAATATATCGATATGCTAGAAATCCAGGTGTGCCTTACGCTGACTATACAGATTCCTTTCCTGGATTTGTGTTTCCACTTACAGGGAAGGTACAATTTCAATTTAATGGCACGCCTTATATCCTTTCGCCAGGAAAAGTTGTGCATGGCGGTGCAAAAATGAAACTAGCTCAAAAAATGTTTGGTAACACCAACTGGGAGTATATCCTTGTTTTATACCGGATATGTAATTCAGAACTAGAAGGGTCAAGCTTTTCTCATCAGCATTTTGAATTATCAACAGGACAATCCCCTCGTCTGATTGAATTAATCATGCGTCTTTGGCATGTGTATAATCAGCGTGGAGGCCTTTCGATGTTTCAGACCGAAATGCTGTTTCGCGATGTACTGAATGAAGCCTTATTATGTGTTGTTAATAGGCAAAATAGCTGTGAATCACATGCTTTATTCGAACGGGTATCTACTTATATTCATGAATACTATTATCAAAGCCTTACAATAGCATCGCTTGCAGAACAATATAACGTTAATCGAAATCGACTTTCTTACGTATTTAGAAGACATGCAGGGATGGGACCAGCAGAATATTTATTAAAATATCGTATAAAGATGGCGCAAAATATGCTATTTACAAGTGATGTGCCCGTACAGCAAATTGCGCAAACTGTTGGAATTGCTGACCCCTTTTATTTTAGTAGAGTGTTCAAGAAACATTTTGGTATCTCTCCTACTGAATATCGAGAGAAGTTCATCAATAATCCATGCTAATTTCAACAGGCATCCATTTTAAACCAAAAGTGACTTAACTATACTGATGGTAAGCCAAAGAAAACATCATGTAGCGGAGGAATTGCGTATGCACAAGATGAAAGGCTTGCTAATCCCCATGCTATTATTAGCAGGCATGCTAGCAGGTTGTAATGAAACACCTGCTGAAAATAAAGGATCAACTACAGAAAGTACATCTACATCAGCAGTTAAGGCAGATGCACCTGATTGGCCAAGAACATTTAAGGATGCGTTAGGTAAAGAAATTGTTATCAAGCACAAACCAGAAAAATTGGCTGCATTATGGTATTTTTATCCTGAAATATTAGTTGCATTAGGTGAGCCTCCTGCTGCTTCTACTGATAAAGAGTATCTATCTTCTTTATCTTATTTAAGTGGAAAGCTGGATTCAGCTGAAGAATTAGGAGACAAATTGTCCCCTAGTATCGAGAAAATTTTATCTATTGAGCCTGATTATATTTTAGCAACAGAACAACATGAAAAAATGTATGATTCACTAGAAAAAGTTGCGCCAGTCATTACGTTAAAGTCCAAGGACATCTATGAAAATTGGCAATATGGGCTTCGTACAGTAGCCGAGATTATTGGGAAAGAAGACGAAGCGGAACAAGTCATTAATAAAATGATGAAAGAAATTACAACTGGGCGTGAAGCATTAAAGTCGATTCAAGGAGAGTCAGTAGCTCTTATTTTGTCTTGGGACGGAAAAACTTTTAATGTTCTAGGTGAAGGAAATCCTGTCTATACACTTGCGTTTGAGAAAGAAAAGGGACTGGGGCTTACACCAGATGATACATTTAAAGGTACGAATAATAAATTTACGACGTTTGAAGGGATTTCAACTGTTCAAGCAGACCACATTTTCCTTATAGGTGACATTACAAAAAAGGAAATATTAATGAATGACTTAAAGCAAAGTAAGGTATGGAATAATCTGAATGCCGTGAAGAAAGGCAATGTCTATTTAATGGATACTTCCGCTATTACTGGTGGCCCATTAGCTATCGAATACGCTTTGCAAAATATAACAAATGCCTTGCGTAAGCTCTAAATTATGCAGGTTAAAAAATAAGGAGGGATTAATATGCATTACCAAGCTATCAATCTGAATGAGGAGCTATCTACATTCACCGATCTCTGGTCTCCGAAAGTCATTGCTGAAATGAATGACTATCAATTTAAGCTCGTTAAGATTGCTGGGGATTTTATATGGCATGAGCATCAAGGTACGGATAAGGTATTTATGGTACTCGAAGGAGAGATGTTCATTGATTTTCGTGATGGTCGGGTGAAAATTTCCAAGGGTGAGATGTTTATTGTCCCGGGGGGAGCCGAGCAGAAGCCCTTCGCCGAAAAGGAATGCCATATCATGTTGGTGGAGCCTAGAAGCGTAGTAAACACTGGCGGTACTGAGTCTGAATAACAGCAGTCAATAATACTTGGATCGATCCAGTGTTTGTTACTAGTACGAACTCAATGTATGAGAAAATGGTTCACGTAAGAGAAATAAACAGAAGGTGACAAGTGGAGTTGAAGCAAATGGAACAAGAGCTCGTTGCCTTAACATGCGGGGTATGCAAAGGCGTATCAGAGCGCATAAGGATGGAAAGTGAGCTGTTTGATATTGCTGGCTTCGAAAATGATATTATGGAATGGTCAGATTCTGAAAACGAAGTTCCTCCGTTGGATGAGCGACATTGGCTGCGTTCTGATCGCCCGCCTGAGCAAGGTCAGGTTAGAACGGTGAAGGTTTCCCATCCTTTCCATATGAGGATTGGAGAACCCTTTTGGATCATGTACACTCCGGTACTCTCCAGTTTTAATGGATGGGATTCGCATCCCGAAGAGATTGAACAATCTTCTTTTGTACAGTGTTCCATTGAGCGTGTCATTGAGCGGAATGAGTTTACAGCTTGGTTGTGCATAAAGATTTTAGATGTATGGATGATTAAGGATTACAACGAGAGATTTCCAGAAAGAGATGGGAGCACAGGTTATTTAGAAGGTTTTGAGATGTTCGGAGATCCTTACATATTCAACTACAGGAACTGGCTATTTATCAGTGCTGGTGCACAGGGAGATCTCGGCGAATGGGGACTCGTAAAACAATTAAATAGTCAGTACCATATGCTCGTATATGGAGATTGGGGCTTTCATAAGAATAATGCTTATGGAGGAAACATCCTGCTGCCTAAGGATCGGATCGATGGATGGATCAAGCAAGCGATGGAGAATAATCGTTATGAAACGATAGAGTAGTAAAATGAGAGCGTGAAAGAGGATTCATGGAAAGCATATGAATGTATCATTGCTTGGGGTAAAGAAATAATGATTGAATAGTAAAGGAAGGAGCTGACCGCCACAGCCCCTTCCTTATTTTTTCATTTTCATTCACATATACTGGAATTCGGGAATTTTCCTTGCAGATAGGAATCCCACAGGCTATTGATAAATTCAATATTAATCTTGTTTTCAAACGCTTTGGAAATGAGACCAAAGTCGTCCGACGCATACCCTGCCAGATCTGAATTCTGGGTTATCCGAAATGTTTGCTTGAACACAAATTCCCTAATTTCTTTGATCACGGTATTTTCAGAGGGGGCAATTTCATCAACTTTTTTGTAACTAGAACTCCATGCCGTATCAAATTCATCAGCATCCCTAGCGTCTAATTCAGCGTCCCAATCAACATCTTTATGGAAGACATTCTCTAAAAAACTGTCATTATTGATTAGCGAAAGTATCTCACTCGCTGTTTTCAACGGAACCAGCCCCCTTCCATAATATACTAATGGGAATCACTTAGTAGCACAATGGGATGTAGGCTTTGTGTCTATAAAATCAAAAAGGCTAACTTTCCGCAGTACCTTAGCACCGGAATCGTCAGCCTATCGTGCAGATTACCCTACACCATCATTTTCTAACAAGGAATAAAAATTATCTCGGTCTTAGTCATCAAATGAGCCAAGTGTCCGTATCCTAACAAATTCATGTCCGCCATACATGTCAATTTCCTCACCGTACCTATTGAAGAGCGCGATCATATTGCCATCCTGATTCAACTCCATATACCCGTAACATTCTGCTTCAGGCGCTTCACCGTAAAAGAGCGTATATTTGATCTTGATCACTTTGTGCATACAGATCCTCCTTTACTGTCTTTCGTATTAGCTTTGAATTTATACAGTATCCTCCATAAAATGTCAACTGATAAGTCTCCACGTGATAACGGCGGAGAAGTTACCTTATATGGGGGCCAGATCAATTCACAAATGGTTGTTGAAGCTCTGCCTTATCGAAGAGGCGGAGCTTTTTTTATGTGTCTTTTTTATAGAAACGACCAGTTGGAGAAAAGCCTGTTGCCTCCATTCATGTAGTTTTTAACTTTAGCGGTATAATAGTAGAACGGAAACACAGAACACATGAAGAGAAACTCTGCGAAAGCTTTACATATGTGGAAAGTAAGGTAGGCTTGGCTCCGAGCCGTACCAAGAAATCAAAGGGGAAGATCCATCATGTCGAAAACAATCGTTGAGAAGCTGAACCTGCAAAAATATCAAAAAACGGCTGTCTTACATACACCGGAGGGTGAGGAGAGCTTAGCGGTTCTTAAAGAAGCGGACCATGAGTTGAAAGACGTACAATATGAGATGATTTTTGCTTTCGTACTGGATATGAAGTCCTTGCAGGAGCTGATGAAGAAGGTAATCGACCATAGCTATTTATTGGAGGGAGGGCTTCTATACGTTGCTTATCCCAAGAAAGGGAATAAAGTCTATCCGACTTATATCCATCGGGATGAATTATTCGATGGATTAGGAGCAGACGAAGATGGCTATATCGGGACAAGCACGATCAAATTTAATCGAATGGTCGGCATGAATGAGGTATTTACGGTTGTCGGGTTTAAAAATGAGAAAAAGAAGGCGGCAAAAGCTTCATCTAAGCCGAGTCAATGCGTCGATGATTATATAGACTTTGTGCCGAAAATAGAAGAGGATTTGCGTCATGCGCCAAAAGAGCTCGCTTTTTACCAATCTCTCACGCCTGGGTACCGAAAGGATTGGGCTCGGTATGTATATAGTGCCGTACAAGAGGGGACACGGGCAAAGCGCCGAGCTGAAATGATGGCGATCTTGGCTGCGGGCTTTAAAAGCATCGATCTCTATCGCCGGAGTAAATGAGGCGCTGTTTGAAGTTGTGAGGAGACCTCCATAGAATGAAATACAAGAAGAGCCCGCGTCGAGCGTGGGCTCTTTGTTGTTTGAATGAACCGAGGCGACCTTACCGGGGAAGCAGCCGCCACAGTTCTTACCTTCCCGAACCGCGGACAGGGCGAGGAAAATACGGTCTCCAGCATACAGGGTCTTCCAAGCGAATCTCGTGCCACTTAAGAGGAATTAGGAGTCAGCCTTTAAAACGGTTGATCGGAGAGCTCTTATATAAGAATACATCTTCAATATATATATTAGCCTAAGGGCAAAAACACTATTACAGCATATATTAATATAACGATGATTTTCTTTATTTGGGAGTGAAATATTGTGAAAACTCCATGGATAAATTATGCGAAGATGGGGCAGATCAGTTTAAAACAAAAGAATAGTAAAAACACTAAGGTACCGCCAAAAAAAGAAATCCGTCTCAAAAAAAATAAAAAGAATGATGGCAAACAGCTAACGGATGTGAAAAATCGCAGAGCTGGAAACTATCATTATTGTCATATAGCTGAGAATTTTGATTGTAACCACAACTCTCAAGATGATGAGTTTTCTGTTTCTGATAATGTTATGGAAGTGAAGGATTCCAAAGATATTGAGCAAGTTTCTCAGAGTGAGCAAGTCGATGAACCGACTAATGATCCGCAAATCGAATCGCCTAAACGTGGAAGAATCTATTCGCTAACAAACAAAAGCCCATTCTCGACTATTGTAAAAATTAAAGATTTTCTTCATCCCCCCATTTTTGGCGGTATAGATCAAAATACAATTGAATTTATAGACTTAAATAATAAACAACAGCCTCAATTAGATACAAAGCTAGTCAATAGTACAGCTCATTATCAGGAGGAGATTTTTGGTCGTTTAATTCATTCTAAAATTTCTGGAAGTATATTTTTAACTACTACTGTTCATGCGTGTAATATGAATAAACAAGATAATCTTTATCATACTTTTGCAGCTCCCATTCATGACTCGCCAGATACAATTTCAGCAGAAACAAATCATATATCCTGTCCTACTCATCATTTCATAAATATCAGGGTACCAGTTATAGTTGGAGAATATAAGGTTGAAATACCTCTAGATGAGGATATTATGTTTGAAGAAGAGATACTGGGTATTAAAGGAATCTCAAATGAGGTAATCCTTAAAGAGTGCAGATTGGTTCCTACTCAATTTCATCCATCATTAGGGGAAGGAACAAGGAAAGCCCGGGAAGGAGATTTATTCCTGGAGGGGTATATCCATCAAAATATCGAGTATTCTGTCGCGGACAAAACAAATGGTACTACAGTTCAAAAAGAGTCAGTATTGAATTTTTATCAATTACATCAAAAAATTGCAGTAGAATTAATTGTTCACATACTACAAATTCAACCGGTTCGAATCAGTTGTGATGGCACTAAAATGTAGGAAATAACGGAATCAAACACCGACTCAAGTAAAATGGGTATGTTGTCTAAGAGAATTGCCCTTACTTAAAAAGGAATGCGGAATATAGTGATATCGAGTTTAAAAAACTCAAATTGAAAATTGGAGTTGATTTCCAATTATGAGCAATGTCAATCCAAATCAAGTGACCCCCGCATGTCCAGTGTTTTCGACAGAACAAAATCCATTAACCGTCGAACCAACCACGATCATTTCTCAAGCAGCTTTACCAACCATTAAAGTTCCAGTTGTACTTGTAGAGCCAACACTTCAAATCGTTGTAGAAGCAAATATTCCACTTAACCCACCAGCAACCGAGATTAAGAGAGTGGTTAAACATGTATTTCTCAATCAGGTTAAACTTGTTCCTGTCGCATTTCAGCGTATTGGTACTACTGACTTTTTCAATGTTACAAGAGCCAAGTTATTTGTAGCAGGATTCATTCGTAAAAATATTGAATATGCTACTGCTGCATGTACTGGAGCACTTCAAGATACAATTGCGGATGTTTCTTTCACAGGTTTTGCTGACATCAGAACATTTTTAACAAGGCCCATTATTGGTGTCTCTGAGGCGAGTAAAGCATTTTTCCTCAATGAGAATGATGGCCAGATTCCACGTTTGGATAAAAATTTCTTCCAAAATCTCGTTAAATACAACGAACAACCATTTGGTGAGTTGGTAGCTGCCAACTTCTATGAACTTGATTTTTCACCGGTTACAGCAACACCTGAAGGAACGTTTACTAGCCTGACTGAAAAAATTGTCTTAGATCTAACTGTAAAAGTGTTACAAACACAACAGTTATTAATTACAGCTACACAACAAATTACAGTTCCTCCTGCAGGTACAGTTGGTTGTGACGAATAGGTTTTTATCTAAGAAGGTTATTCCCCATCGGCCAAACGGTCGGGGGGAATGACCTTTTTTCATTTTCGTAAATTAAGAGAATCTATCATATACACCCATCCAATCAGCCCACATAAAACAAAACCAAACGCATGCAGCGATCCGTAAATCGGAATGAAATCGTGTATGGTTAAAGAAAACATGTTCTTCAATAACGGATAGCAAATGGAAACTACAACAATCGTGTAAAAGGAAATGCAAGAAAGGACTAAAAAGAAGTTGGACTTATTGAGCAAAGAACCTCTTTTCAAGTAACCAAGCAGATAAGTCGTGTAAATCGCAATATTACAGGCGAACAAGGTGACGCCAATATACTCAATCGGCTTCGAGAAAATAATACCGATAGCGATAAGAATAGGTCCAATGATATCGACAGCAACCACCCAAGGATACCAGCTTTTCTTCGTCATAACCCGTCCCAGTAGACCGATAAAAATCGGTACAATGGCAGATGAGAAATGAAAGTGGAGTGAACTCAGGGCGTGCGTTGCGGGCTTAGCCTGGAAGAGGTCAAACTGATACTGATAGAGGGTGAACCAAATGCCCCCGATAAAAAAGTAAACGAGCCCCGCGCCAATCGCGATTTCCTCTGTTCTTCCCTTGCGATTCATAATAATGGTCAGGCCATAGATGCCGAGCAGGAATGTGAACAGTAGCCACCCGAGCGAGAGGGTCCCCGGTATTGCTGTGCTTCCCAGCCCCCACGTCTTGCTGCCCATTACAGAGGCTAAGGCGAGAAGCGCTGCGGGAAATTGAAGTAGCTTGATAGCAGCAAAAATACCCCGTTGATGTTTATTCTTTTCGTCATAGCGCAAAACTACAATCACAAGAGGAACAATGACGAAAGCCGCAAACATGAGAAATTTTTCAACAAGGTTAAATTGGAAGTAATCCAGATAAAAGATCAGGATGGTTATGATTCCACCGGGAATCGTCCGTACTATCAATGGTTTCATCACTTGCCCCCAAGAAGCCATTCATGGATATTCATATAATTGGTTGCTTATAGTAGTGTAACACATTTTGTGAGGGCTATTCTGTTCACGAATCGCATACTAGATTTGCTCCCAATTTATTGGAGGAATGCGAGAAAGGTGCTGCGGCGCCTTCTTTTCTTTCAGAATAACTTGGGTGTAAGGCATGTGCCGTTACCAGGTCTAGTGTCCCCACATAGGAATAAGCAGATGAGAAAAGCTTACTCCATGAACGAGGTGGGTGACATTCGATGGCACAAAAACGGAAAAAAGCAGGTACACGTTTGACCGGTAGAATTGTGTTGCCGGGCAACCCGTCTTACAATGCGGCCAGAATGGAGTTCAACAGGCGCTTTTCCAAGTTTCCAAGGGTCATCGTTTTTTGCAGACGAACGCAGGATGTGATCAACGCAGTCAAATGGGCTCGTGAGCGGGGTGTACGGCTGCGAGCGCGTAGCGGGCGGCACAGCTATGAAGGCTTTTCTGCTGAAAATGGCGGGATTATCATCGATGTGAGCGAGATGAATAAGGTGAAGGTGGATCGCAAGAATATGGTGGCTCATGTACAGACAGGCAATCCGCTTGCCCGCGTGTACAGGAAGCTGTGGAATGAGCGTGTGGCACTCCCGGCTGGGACTGCACCCGACGTGGGAGTTGGGGGGCTTACCCTTGGCGGCGGGATTGGACTCTTGTCCCGCAAGTATGGCCTTACCTGCGATAACCTGAAACAGGTGAAGATGGTCGTAGCATCGGGACGGCTTGGGGCGAAGACGATCGTGGCAAATAAGAAGAAGCATTCCGATCTGCTCTGGGCATCACGAGGTGGTGGGGGAGGGAACTTTGGCATTGCTACAGACTTTACGTTTCGGGTACGGCCTATCCAGGATGTCTCCATCTACAGCATTACCTGGAAATGGCGCGATCTGAAGAAGGTATTCCCGACTTGGCAGCGCTGGGCACCGTCTGTCACGAACCGCTTAACTTCAACCATCGAGGTGGCTTCCAAGCAAGTGGGTACCATCGTGTCTACCGGGCAATTACTAGGCGGTGCAAAGGAGCTGCGGCGATTGATCAGACCTTTGCTACAAGCAGGAACTCCGGTGAAGGTGATGGTGCGGACAGTGCCTTTTATCGAAGCAACCAGATTTTTTGCCGAAGCGGACCTGAATCTGGAGCCGAAGTTTAAAATAACCGGGGCTTTCGGATTTCAGCCTTTGCCTCGTGAAGGAGTACGGTTCATCCGCAATTTCCTGTCCAAAGCCCCCAACAGGCATTCTACCGTATGGTGTCAAAGTTTGGGTGGTGCAGGAAGCGCGGTGAGCCGAGTCTCCCCAACCGCAACGGCTTATCCTCATCGGAAGGCAGAGACGATCTATGAGCTGTCGGCGCGATGGAGGAACGACAGCGAGCAGCAACGAAATATCCAGTGGGTGAAAAGGTTCCGCAGAGCGCTACGTCCCTTCGTTGTTGGGGATTATGTGAACTTTCCTGATTTACAGATCAAGAACTGGCCTGAGGCGTATTATGGTGTGAACTTTGCCAGATTAAAGCGAGTGAAACGAAAGTACGATCCGCATAATGTGTTTCGTTTTGCCCAGAGTATTCCAGTGGGTAGCAGGTAAGCAAATCAACAAGGGAGCATGCCGCGGCGTACTCCTTTTTCAATTTTTTCGCCGATAGGCGGCAGGTTTTTGGAGGAGGGTGGTCTAGAGGTATTGAATTGCTATTTGGCAGGATTGTTCTATTAAATTGGAGCATATTAAAATCGGACATTTTGTATTTAATAGGAGAGACAGCAGCCATGCATGATAAGGAAAATACGGTGCCAGACCACACGGCGGTACGGGTCGCGTTGTGGCGGGCATTACATGTACAGAGCGATTCACCACCGCATGTGCTAGAAGACGAGATCGGTCTGCGACTGGCGGTCCCGGAAGACGAATGGCGCCAACGCCCTGACATGGACCCAGAGAGTACGAGCGGATTCCGAGCATCTATCGTGGCCCGTGCTCGTTTTATAGAGGATTTGGTCACCGAAAAGCTCGATCACGGCGTCACGCAGTACGTCATCCTCGGAGCTGGCCTCGACACTTTTGCTCAGCGCCGACCGGAGATCGCCTCCCAGATGCGAATTTTCGAGGTTGACCAGCCAGACACGCAGAGCTGGAAGAGGCAACGTCTTCTCGAGCTTGGCTTTGGCATCCCCGAGTGGCATCGACTTGTGCCTGTTGACTTCGAAGCAGGCTGGTCTTGGTGGGAGCAGCTGAAGGTCGCTGGCTTTGACGCTAGCCAACCAGCTGTAGTGGCATCCACTGGCGTCACTCAGTACCTCACCACGGATGCGATTGTGGCAACGTTGCGTCAAGTAGCGACGCTTGCTCCAGGCTCCACGCTGGCCATGACGTTCTTGCTCCCCTTTAACGTCACAAAAACCGAGAAGCGACCTGAGGTTGAAGAGGCGGAGAAGGGAGCGCGAGCAAGCGGCACGCCTTTTATCAGCTTCTTCACACCGCCGGAGATGTTGGCACTGGCCCGCGAGGCTGGTTTCCGAGAAGTCCAGCATGTATCCTCGGCAGAACTTAACCAGCGCTACTTCGGCGGCCGCACCGATGGTCTTTCGCTGCCAAGCGGCGAGGAATTCCTGGTAGCCACTACATAGAGTTGAGACTCATAAGAATTTGAGTGAAGAAAACCCCGGTTCTTTATCTTAGGATCGGGGTTCTCAGTTTTCCAATGATTAGTAAAGCTTATGATCATAATAATGAATTCCAATTGCTCGGGTTCTACTTACTGTGGTAGCTTAAAGTAAATAATCATATAAGAATACTCGGAATTGATTTTTTCTCTTGTGAGGTGCATATCGTTGGTACTTAAGGTGACAGACAGTCCTTTCAGTCAGGAACAAGTAGAGCTCCTAAATCGGTTGCTGCCCACGCTTTCGGAGGTGCAAAAGGTTTGGCTGAGCGGGTATCTTGCAGCTCTTCACAAAGTGGAGGCACCGATGGCCGCTGGGTTTCAAGCCGCTTCAGCTGCGAATGGGGCAGTCATTTCCAAAGAGGTGACAGTGCTTTTCGGATCTCAGTCCGGAAACAGCCAAAAGTTGGCCAAGGTGCTGACCGGAAAGCTTCAGGAGCACGGCTTCCATGCAACTCTTTCCTCCATGAGCGACTTCAAGACGAATGCGTTGAAAAAGGTTGAAAATCTGCTTGTTGTGGTAAGCACACACGGGGATGGTGAACCACCGGACAATTCCATCTCCTTCCATGAATTCCTGCACAGCAAAAGAGCGCCGCAATTGGTGGGCCTGCGGTTTTCCGTGCTGGCATTAGGCGACACCTCTTATGAATTATTCTGCCAAACTGGCAAAGAGTTCGATAAGCGGTTAGAAGAGCTAGGAGGCAAGCGTCTTACTCCCCGGGTCGATTGCGATGTGGATTACGACGAGCAAGCCTCTGAATGGATGAATCAGGTCCTGGCTTCTCTCAGTGAAACTTCGGCAACCCAGGTTGCTGCTGCAAGCGCGATCGTCGGCGGTGCAGTGATCGGGACTGGGTCACAAACCGAATATTCTCGGTCGAATCCGTTTCAGGCTGTGGTCTTGGAGAGCTTGAATCTGAACGGACGCGGATCAGATAAGGAAACCCGCCACTTGGAAATCTCCCTTGAGGGTTCCAATCTCGAGTATGAACCGGGTGACTGTTTGGGGATCTATCCCAAAAATCATCCTGACCTTGTCCGTGAGCTGATTGACACGATGGGTTGGAAGGCGGAAGAGCTCGTTCCCATTCATAAAAACGGGGAAGAGCGCACGCTGGAAGAGGCCTTGTCCAGCCATTTTGAAATTACGGTTCTCACCAAGCCTCTCTTGGAACAAGCAGTAAAGCTATCATCAGGAAACGGGTTGCAGGAACTGCTTGCGGAAGGGCGAGAGCAAGAGCTTCGCGATTATGTTCGAAATCGGGATTTGCTGGACCTGGTGGAGGATTACGATTTTAAAGGCGTGCCTTCCAAAGAATTTGTCTCCATACTTAGAAAGCTGCCGCCGCGACTCTATTCGATCTCAAGCAGCTTAAAGTCCTACCCAGACGAAGTTCATCTGACAATTCGCAATGTTCACTATCAAGCTCGTGGCCGAGATCGTTACGGCGTTTGTTCGAGCTATATCGCGGATCGTTTGGAGACGGGTGATACGCTGCCAGTATTTGTACAGCATAACCCCAACTTTAAGCTCCCGGTTAACCCGGACGCCCCGCTGATCATGATTGGTCCCGGCACGGGTGTCGCTCCATTCCGTGCCTTCCTGGGAGAACGGGAGGAGCTTGGGGCGACGGGCAAGACATGGCTTTTCTTTGGTGACCAGCATTTCTCCACAGATTTTCTCTATCAGCTCGAATGGCAGCGTTGGCTCAAAAAAGGCGTACTAACGCACTTGGATGTCGCGTTCTCTCGAGATACAAGCGAAAAAGTGTATGTTCAGCACCGGATGCTTGAGAAGAGCAAGGAGCTCTATCAATGGCTACAAGATGGGGCGCATGTATACGTATGCGGAGACGAGAAAAAGATGGCGCACGATGTTCACGCAGCGATGGTCACCATTCTCCAACAAGAGGGTGGACTCCATTCAGAGGAAGCTGTTGCGTATTTGAAGCGGATGCAGCAGGAAAAACGCTATCAGCGAGATGTCTACTGATTTTTGAGAAAGAATGAGAGGGGAGATGAAACCATGTCAGAAAATCATTTGCTTTCGCCAAACAGTGCTCCTCACAGCGATGTAGAAGACATTAAACGCAAAAGCGATTACTTGCGGGGGAGCCTGGTGGAAACACTGGAAGACAAAATTACAGGGTCCATCCCTGAGGATGATAACCGCCTGATGAAATTCCATGGCAGCTACATGCAGGATGACAGGGATCTTCGTAACGAACGGAGCAAACAGAAGCTGGAGCCGGCCTATCAATTCATGGTGCGCGTGCGTGCCGCTGGTGGCGTTGTCACACCAGAGCAATGGCTCATGATGGACGATATCGCCCAGCAGTTTGCCAATGGAACGATTCGCCTGACGACTCGTCAGTCTTTCCAACTGCATGGCGTGATCAAGTGGAATATGAAGCAGGTGATTCAAGAAGTAAACGAAGCCTTGCTTAGTACACTGGCTGCTTGTGGGGACGTCAACCGCAACGTCATGTGCAACCCGAATCCTTACCAGTCGGAAGTTCATCAAGAGGTTTACGAATGGGCAAAAAAAATAAGCAATCATCTCGATCCCCGTACCCGCGCCTATCATGAAATCTGGCTGGATGAAGAAAAGGTTGTCGACAGTCGGGATGGGGAAGAGCAAGAACCGATCTATGGGCCTGTTTATTTACCACGCAAGTTTAAGATCGGCATCGCCGTACCGCCTGCCAACGATGTGGACGTTTTTTCTCAGGACTTGGGCTTTATCGCTATTCATGAGGACGGTCGACTGCTGGGCTTCAACGTTGCGGTCGGAGGCGGAATGGGAATGACCCACGGCGATCCAAAAACGTATCCGCAGGTGGCGCGGGTGATCGGCTTCGTCACACCGGAACAAGTCTTGGATGTCGCCGAGAAAACGGTCATGATCCAGAGAGACTACGGAGATCGCGCGGTGCGGAAGCACGCTCGATTCAAATATACAATCGACGACCGCGGTATCGAATGGTTTATCCATGAACTGGAGCAACGACTAGGCTGGGAGCTGGAGAAGGCACGCTCCTATCACTTCGAGCATAATGGCGATCGCTATGGCTGGGTGAAAGGGAGTGACGATAACTGGCATTTTACCCTTTTCATTCAGAATGGCCGTGTAAAAGACGAGGACAACTATCTCCTGAAGTCCGGCTTGCGGGAGATTTCCAAGGTGCATACAGGGGATTTCCGCCTGACGCCGAATCAAAATCTCCTCATTGGAAATGTCACCAGTGAAAAGAAGCCGGAAATCGAACAGATCATTCAAGCATACGGGCTCACCGATGGAACTTCCTATTCTGCACTGCGGAGAAACTCCATGGCTTGTGTTTCGTTGCCGACTTGCGGACTCGCGATGGCTGAAGCGGAGCGTTATTTGCCTACACTGCTGGATGAGGTCGAGCTGATCTTGGATGAGGCGGGTTTGCGCGATGAGGAGATCGTCATTCGCATGACAGGATGCCCAAATGGATGCGCAAGACCTGCACTCGCAGAAATTTCTTTTATTGGGAAGGCTGTCGGTAAATACAACATGTATTTGGGCGGTGGTTTCTCCGGCAATCGATTGAACAAGCTGTATCGTGAAAACATCGGAGAAGCAGAAATATTGAATGAACTACGGCCAATTTTAAATCGGTATGCGAAGGAACGTGAGGATGGCGAGCACTTCGGAGATTTCGTTATTCGGGCAGGGTATGTGAAAGAAGTCAGATCGGGACTCGATTTTCATGAGTAGTGTGGCTGCGAAGAGAAGACCATCCCGTTAAGGATGGTCTTTACCTTTGTCTTTTAGGCTTCTCGCAGCTGCTGAATCACTTCCGCTGCGAACTGATCTGTAAACCGGATATGCCCATTTTCCTGTACAATCTGCCCTTCCTTCTTGCGACGGTCCAGCCATTCGCTAATCCATCCCGGGGCATAGCCGCCTTGACCGAATTCTCCACCAAAGGCGATCATTTTCTCATAGACAGCCAGGTACTGTTCGCGAGTGGTATCGGGATATGACTTTATGTATAGCCAAAATTGCACATCGTACATCAGATACGAGAGTTCATCCGCATGAAAAGAAAAATAGCCTTTTTCCTCTACAATCCGTGTACAAATGCTGCGTATTTTTTGATCGATTTGTTCCACTTCCGATACTGGCGTGCACAGCTCCTCTAGCAAGGAAGAAAACTTCCCGTGGGCCACTTTATAGAGAGCGGCTTCCTTATCCTCCTCGGAGGTATCGTATTCTTCTTCGCTCACCAAGCCTCTGATAAACGCCTCGAAATTTTCAGCCAGGAACGTAATCTCATAATCGCTTTCCTGATCGACGTGAATGACTTCGGGTTCACCATCTCTCCCGCATGCCCGGTAATCCAGCATGACTACGTCGTGACCTGCTGAAGGACAATCGCAGATGACGACTCCAATGTCGGGATATCCCCAATCCTCAATCATAAATGGACTGCCAAGATCCCCGCAAAGCGAATAACTTTTCTCACGGCCAATGCCGAGAATACCACTAATGGCAATGTGATCCTCAGCCCAGGAGGTAGGGTCCTCTGTTGGAAAGCAGGTGTTCTTTGGAATTCCGCCATTCTGCTGATTCATTAGTGCAAGATAGGAGGCAGGGAGCTTGTATCCCAGCTCTTCCTCGATCGATGCGATCAGTTCATCCGTGGGTGGCTCGGATAGATAGGACTTTTTCGCGTACTCGCTGTCGTCCCAAAAGTCTTCAAGCGACATGTTCGAAAAAGGAACTTCCTCCGATCCTGAACCCTCAACAGCAGCAGCTCTTTTGGCAGCCATCCGAAGCTCTTGTCTTTGCTGCTTTTCCGCTTTTTGCAAGCTCCATTTTAACCATGATTCGGTATTCTGGTTACCGGTTTCTAACTTGTCTGAGGTACGGAATGATTGTGCGGCCTCTTCATATCGTTTCAAATGATAGAGGGCGAAACCTACCCGAAAGTGCCAGACTGGGTCTTGCTGACCTGCTTCAGCAATATTCTCCAATTGGTTGAGTGCTTCTTCATAATGCCCCAAGTTGTTATAAGCTCTGCCCAGTCGGCTGATTGCCTCATAGTCTCGTTCCTCCTCGGGGAGGCTTAACAGCGAGTCCACAATTTGCTGGTGTTCGTCTTCTTCATGCCAGCGATCCAACTGTTCGATAAGTGCCTGATCCATGGTAGCCTCCTAAACGATTCTTTTTCTTAGAAAATTTCCGGTGCTTAAGGGTTATTTCGACGCCAGCCACGCGAAGCTACTCCCATCTACCAAACAATTATGTATTCATATAAGATTAATTTATTTCGTGTCGTTTGTGCACTGCTAATCTAGAAGGGGTTAAACATTAAGGGGGCGTACAAGTTGAGTAAGATGGATATCCATGACGTATGGTTCGATTATGCCGCAGCCTTTGTGCAGAAAAAGAATGCTTCGGGCTGGAACACACTGACCTCACAGGAACAAGAGATTGCCGCCATATGGTTGTTGGAAGCTGATGTATATAACGGCGGGTTTTTGCAGTTTTTTTGCAACTGGGGAGAAGAGGCATATATCTACGCGGTACGGGCCTTACAAGCCATCGGGGCAGTCCATGCACTCGAAATCGTCCAGTCGGGATATGCCTGCATCGAGCATTTATCGGAAGACAACCGCCTCACCCAACTCTGGGATATTCCGCAGTTCCTTACCGAGGAAGAGGCAGAGCGGCTGGATAAGCTTGATCAGAGCTTCTGGGAAGACCTAGATCGCATTGCAGAAGTAGCACATCGATATTATGTACAGCAGTTGGGAATACCCACCCCATCATAAGGTGACGGGGACTATCAAGGAGAATCCGACACCTATTCGTCAGCACTGGCCTCTTCTGTCTGAAGCATAAGCAGCAGCTCTTGAATATCGGGAGCGAGCTTATCATTCCCTTCCATAATTGCGGTGAAAACGGGAATGGCATCCTTTAGCAGCGAATAACTGAAAGAAAAATAGCTGAAAAATGCTTCCTGCTCATAACCCCGCGGCTCCTCTTCTTCCCACCATAATTCATCGTCTTCCTCGTCCTCTGGCCATAAGTACTTTTCGTCCAAGAGCTCGTTCATGGACTCAATCGCATTTTGTGAATCCATTTCGTCCACGTTTATAGCCGAAGCTACAGCCAAGTACAACTGAATTTCCTGCGAAGAGACCTGCTCTGGTTTTTGTTTGGCAAGCTCCTTCAGGAGAATCAGCAACACCCACGGCGTCGTCTGCCACAAGGTGCTTTGGTGCTCGATCAGACTGGCCAATTCCTCATATTGCCTGGTCTCTATAAGCCGCGGAATGTCTGTCCCTCTTCCATAGGCTGTCGTCAAACGCTGCCACGGAATGTTGTTTGTCAGGTGGGTCAAAGAGTTCATCTCCATCTCTCCTTAGACATGAGATTAAGGTCTATATATTTTACTAAGTTTTGCCGTATGCAACGAAAAATTTATATGGTAAGCGCCTCGCTGGTAACAACAAACCAAATCCTTCACCCCTGCAAGAAGCTAAGGTAAGGTCTTGGTTTTTATATGTTCCTATAACCTTTTCTAGACAATCCTCTCTTTTTTACCAACATTAAATAGTTATTAATCCTCTAATTATAATAGATAATTGAATCAATAAATAATTTCTATGATATAGTTATAGTTGTGAAAGGTAAGATGTTTTCGTAGCGTCTTGCAACGGGGCAAGGAGCTACTACTTCTTTTTTACAAAAACAGTAGATAAGGAAGGGTAATATGAGCTCCATACAGCAAAAAACAGACGTTATTTTGATTGGTGCAGGGGTCATGAGCGCAACTCTAGGAGCATTACTGAAAGAATTGGCACCGGAGTTGGAAATCAAAGTTTTTGAGAAACTCGCAAAAGCAGGCGAAGAAAGCTCTAACGAATGGAATAATGCGGGTACTGGCCACGCGGCACTCTGTGAGCTGAACTATACATCCGAGAAAGCTGACGGGTCTATAGATATTGGCAAAGCAATTAAAATCAATGAACATTTTCAGCTGTCCAGACAATTCTGGGCTTACCTTGTAAAAAACAATCTCATCCAAAATCCGCAAGACTTTATCATGCCAATACCTCATATGAGTATGGTACAAGGCGAAAAGAATGTAAGCTTTTTGAAAAAACGTTTTGAAGCGCTGGCAAACAATCCTCTATTTCAAGGGATGGAATACTCCGATGACCCTGAAAAACTGAAGGAATGGATTCCACTCATCATGGAAGGCCGCGCATCGAATGAACCAATAGCTGCAACCAAAATCGACTCTGGTACCGATGTCAATTTTGGTGCTTTGACACGTATGTTGTTCGATTACCTGAAGACGAAAGACGTCGCGATTAACTACAACCATGCTGTTGAGGATATCAAACGTACGAGCGACGGCATGTGGAAATTGAAAGTGTACAATATGGCTACCGGTAACATCGAAGACCATATTGCCAAATTCGTCTTTATCGGCGGTGGGGGCGGAAGCTTGCATCTGCTCCAAAAAACCGGTATCCCAGAGTCCAAGCATATCGGTGGTTTCCCGGTAAGCGGATTGTTCATGGTTTGTAAAAATCAAGAAGTGGTAGAGCAGCACCATGCAAAAGTGTACGGTAAAGCAAAGGTCGGAGCTCCTCCAATGTCGGTACCGCATCTGGATACCAGATACATCGACAACAAAAAATCCTTGCTGTTTGGACCTTTTGCGGGATTCTCGCCAAAGTTCTTAAAAACAGGTTCCAATATGGATTTGATCACTTCTGTAAAACCGAACAACGTCATCACGATGTTGGCGGCAGGCGTAAAAGAAATGGCATTGACCAAATACCTGATCGAGCAAGTTATGTTATCGCATGAAAAGCGGATGGAAGAACTACGGGAGTTCATTCCGAACGCGAAAAGCGAGGATTGGGGTATCGTGGTAGCGGGCCAACGCGTGCAAGTTATCAAGGATACACCAGCTGGAAAAGGTACCCTTCAATTTGGTACAGAAGTGGTTAGTGCCGCTGATGGCTCCGTAGCTGCATTGCTCGGCGCATCTCCGGGTGCTTCTACAGCTGTTCAGGTTATGCTAGAGGTATTAGAAAAATGCTTCCCACAACGTATGGCAGAGTGGGAACCGAAAATCAAAGAAATGATTCCTTCTTATGGCGTGTCACTCTTGCAAAACGAAGAGCTTCTCCAAGAGATTCAACGTTCGACAGACGAGGCGCTTGGTCTTGTCCAAAAGGAACTGGCTTATAGTTAATTAGTTAATGGCAATCTTACAGTGAACCTTCGATCCGTTTTTGGATCGGAGGTTCTTTTTTTGATTTCGCAGAGTAGGAGTGGGGGAGATGAAGGAAGAAGGCCCCGCCATACACCATGGCGGAGCCTTCCTTTCTATGAAGCGTCATAGCAGACTACTCTACTACCGCCTCCAACGTCACTTTCACCTTCACAGTCTGCGTAACAGACTCATCTTCCTTAGAAGTAATCGTCACGTACAGCGTAACGGTCTCTTCCCCTTCGGCAGGCAGCTCCTTCAAAATCCCCTCGCCATCGATAAACGCCTCATCAGAGCTCTTTGTCACCTGATAAGTCACATCATCGCTTTCTTCCGGCAGGGCAAGCACTGGCTGATCCAGCTCTGTGGTGTTCGCAATCTCAATCTCGAATTGATCTACGGCTTCTTCAACCACCTTAGACAAGACCGCGTTTTTATTCGATGCCTTAATCATGAAGGATTTCCAAGCCTCGTATTCTTTTACAATCTGCTCACCCTTCGGCTTGTTTTGGTCAACGCTTCGACCGACGAGCTTCAGCTTGTATTTTCCTGGATCGAGCTTCTTCGCTACTTGGCCACCATCGTAGTAGGTACCATCGAGATTAGAGAAGGTGATAGGGCCTGGTGCAATCAGTGCGTAATTGTTGAACACGGATGCGAGGGTACCGATGTATTTATCGTCCATGTTCCATGCTTCAACAGAGATCTGGTTCACGTCTTTTGCTTGCAGCTCAGCTTCGAGTGTGAAGGAATCCTCATTGCCATCGCCATCAGGCGTGATCGTCGTATCGGACAGCTTCAGGTTGTCGAAACCGAAGTTGGTATCCTCACGCTTGTCTCCCACGTGTACAGCAAACGGCAGGCGCAGGTCAGGGTTGCCTTTCGCTTTCAGCAGGACTTCCCCTTCATACACGCCGTCTTTTGCATCGGAGTCAACGGACAGGTTGAGCTCAAATGTGGTCGCATCGCCTTTTTTAGCGGAGATGGAATCATCGGAGATTTCCACATCGATGTCATCGACATCTGGCGATTTGGAGCCAGGCTTGTACGGATCTGTCGTGACGGATGGATGCATGATTACTTCTGCTTCGTAAGAAACTTCTTTCTTGGACAGGTTTTTCAGCTGGAGCGTTTTCGTGACGGTATTGCTGCCAGCCTTCAGCAAGCCAAAGGAAACGTTATCCGCATAGTACGGAATGGTCTTCGGCTCAAAATCTTCGCCCAAAATGGTGAGCTGCTCGACCGTTGTCAGGACAGCAGGTGTTTTCGCTGCGGCGTAGCCGTTCACACGGCCAGCACCTTGGGAGTACACATCGTACAGTAAGCCGTCTGGGCTATACAGCGGTTTTGAAGTGTTCGCGAGCGCTGCCTTGATATCGGCAGGTGTCCAGTCCGGATGTGCCTGTTTCAACAGCAGGGCAAGACCGGAAACATGCGGAGCTGCCATGCTTGTACCGTTTAGACGGGCGTATGCCTTGTCGTACTTGGCGTCAGGGATAAGCTTGCTCCAAGATGGATAGCTGGACAGAACGGCTACACCTGGCGCAGCTAGATTCGGCTTGATGCTGTAATCGTCGCCCATGATTGGACCACGAGAGCTAAATCCAGCGATGCGGTCTCCCGGATCATTTGTGCTAGGGTAGTTTCCTGAGAACGTAAACGTCAGTGTTTTTGCTTTTTCAGGATCAGCCAGCAGCTCTTTTGCCAGTGTTCGGCCTTCCAGACCCTTCATGTCAAAGGTAGGGATCGCTTCGATCTGGTCACCCAGGATCGTGTTAACATAGCCTTCGCGATCACGGATATCTAGGTCGGCTTGGCCATCCCCGTCGACGTCGTTACCGTTAAAGACCACGATAGCGACAGCACCAGCTTTTCGGGCGTTTTCGATTTTTTCCGTGAAGCCGAGAGAACCACGGGAAACGAGAGCGACTTTGCCTTTTACATTTGCCTTTTCAAAATCGCTGCGAGAGCCAAGGTTGGCATAGACGACTGGGAGCGCTTTGGTTCCGATGATGGAGGAGAAGTTATCTTTTCTGACCTGCCATGCCATCACAGGGAATTCGTAATTGGCTCCAAAGGATGAGGTTGCTGAGCCGTCATATTGCACGGTAGGGGAGTCTACCGCTGCAACCGTGATCGGCAGCCTCGCTCCAGAAGGTGATCCTGCCGTGTAGTAATGTCTGCCGCGTTCATCGTCGGCTGAATTCCCACCCGATACAACCGTGATCACACCAGACAGCACCGCGTTATTCACAGCAATGGCATCTGGGGAGTCAGAGTCCTTCTCCATAGCGGAGCCAAGCGACAGGTTAATGACATCCATGCCGTCTTTCACCGCTTTTTCGATACCGTCGATGACCTGAGCGGAGCTACCGCCGCCTCGGCCCAATACGCGGTAGACGTAGAGGTCTGCACCGTAGGCAACCCCTTTTACCTGTACATCTGAGGTCTTGTTTTTGGCGCGTCCTACGATGGTGCCGGAGACGTGAGTTCCATGGCTGGAGCCTTCATATCCTTTTCCATCGCGATCCTCTTCCACAGGGATTGGTGCTTGTTCATAAGGGTCTTTGTCATTGTCGAAGGAGTCATATCCGCCTTTATAAGCATCCTTGAGATCAGGGTGCTTGTAATCGACCCCCGTATCGATGACGCCGACCTTCAATCCTTTCCCTGTCAAACCATCTTTCCACATATCGAGAACGCCGATTTGTTGGAGCGGGGCCTGATCCCATTTGGTGGACGATGCTTTCTCGCTGACGGCATCAATTTCGGGAAGCTCATAATACGTATTTTGATAAATGCGTTTCACCTGTGGCAATCCAGCCAGCTCTTCTAATTCGTCGGCTGACACTGTTACTTCCATACCGTTGAATACATGCTCAAACTTGCGCTTTACCTTCAGTTTGACCTTGTTGTCTTTTGCCTCATCGAGGAAAGATTCTTGCTCCTCCTCTACTTTTGCTCGCAACGATCTAACGGAAGATTCTGAACCTTCTTCGTGTTTAGCTGTGATCGAAGGTTCGCTGTTCAGCTCAATAATGACACTGACGTTTTTGCTGGAACTGGTGTTCAGCAGGGGGGATATTTTCGAGATTTCGGAGCCAAGCTCTACTTCCGCGTTGGTATATTCGTTTACTTTCTCCCAATCCTGTTCGCTAAACTCCGCCGCTGCCAGTGCATTGTAAGGAAGGCCACTCAGCATGAGTGATGCTGCAAGCGTAAGAGAAGCGAGAGTACGCATCTTCTTCATCGGTCCACTCTCCTTAAAAAATTATGTATAAGACGATTTGCATAAGTATTTCTCTTCCCGTAAGACTACTCCTTTTATTGGGAAAAAACTTTTTATCGAGCAAATTCGTCAAAAATAGACAAAATTGCATGTATTTTCAAACGAATCAAGAGGGATAATGTAAAAATTTGTTGTTTTTTGCCAATTAATTTTTTATATTTTTCATAAGACATAGGTTAGGAGAGGGTAATCAATGATCACGTTGAAAGGTATCGGGAGATTTGAAGAGCTGCCAGAAATCGCGATGCATATTTATCAAGGAAATGTCACGGCTTTGCAAGATGCGATTGCGGCAGGCTGGGATATAGAAAAGGGCATCGTGCTTAGCGAATATACGACGATAAGTCCGTTGGATCTGGCACTTGTATCGGAGAAACTAGAAGTTGTTAAGCTGCTGGTAGAGCATGGCGTTAATCTGAATGTCAAAAATAAACCGGCTTTTTTGAAGGCCGTACGTTATGGCAAGGAAGAGATCGTTCGCTATGTTGTAGCGCAAGGCGCCAAGCTGGACATGCTCAATCAGGTGCGCTCAGGCGCTTATTCGGAGGCTTACTACGGCAACAAAAAGAACATCCCGCTCATTCAAGAGCTGGGACTGGATATAAGACTGCATGGCGGCGATGTATTGCGTGAAGCCGTGTCGGATCATGACCTTACGACCACGGCCTACTTGCTCGATCATGGGGTGGACATCAATTACAACAAACCGAATATGGTGTATCCGTATCAAGCGACCCCATTAACAGTAGCCACGCGCATGGGGAATGTCGCCATGGTCAAGTATTTGGTTGAACGCGGTGCGGACGTTATGATAGCGGAAAAGGGTGGCGAGCGGCCTTATACCATCGCGGTCAGCAATAAAGATACGGTGTTGGCTGCGTATTTGAAATCGCTGGAGCCTGCCGAGCTACATGATGTGGAGAACAGAAAGTACGAGCTGCAAAAATATAAACTGACCGAAGAACTGATTGGCTTCCTTACCGGAGAAGAGCTGCGTCTTGAGCTGGCGGAAAATGAGTATGCTATCGGATACATCGATTTTTTCACATTGACCGATACGATTGAGATGAAGGTCGGGCGGCAAAAGCTGCTGCGTTTGTCTGCCGAAATCGACAACTACTCCCATCTGCATCTTGTGTGGAATCCGAAGAAAAAAGGTCTCATAGGCTGCTATGATGAGGAGCATAAGGAGTATGCGGACTTGTGCAGTTTTGCGGAGTTCCACGCGCAGCCGGAAGTGTATCTGATCAAGTTTATGGAAGGCGAATTAGACTCGATGTAAAGGGAAATATCACACGGGCCCTCGATAATTCGGGGGCTTGACAGTAAAAAATATCCAATGGTAAGATCGTGAGCAAGAAACGAAAGGAGGAGGATTGAAACATGTTCGCATACGTAACTAAGCATGAAACAAAACAATGCAGCGATAAAATCCAACTCCATAGGTATGCCTTTTACGCAATCGTGTTGTTTAAGGGTGAGCCAATTCCGTTTCCCATAGATTGCGGATAACGCCCTTGTGATAACACAATAGCTCTAAGCGTAAAGGCTGCGATTCAAGGCTGCATTTTTTCATCCCAGAATGAAAAGATGTGCTTGGAAGCGGCTTTTTCTATTGACAAATAAAGAACGTATGTTCTTAAAAAGCGAATAAAGGTGGTTTTACATTGAGCAACACTCCGATTAAATATTTCATCAATCCGGAAGTAAAAGTGGAAAACAATGCGGTAGAGGAGCTTCATCGGCTTTTAGAGGTGAATGAAACCATTGCAACGCTGCAAAAGCATTCGCCCGATTATTTTGACGATCCCAATACAGGGGTTTTGGAAGTAGCCATTACGCCCGATTTTCACAAAGGAAGCGGCATCCCTGTAGGCACGACGCTGTTTACACGTGGGTTTGTACTGCCGCAAGCGATTGGCAACGACATTAACTGCGGGATGCGTCTGTATGTCACGGACTTGTGCGAGGAACAGATTCGCACAAATCTGGATGCCATTGAACGGAATGTGCGCCATGTTTTTTTCGAAGGGGGCCGCAATATTCCCATGACGCGGCATATGCGGGAAAAAATGTTCAAGGAAGGCCTGATCGGCATACTGGACAGCCACAAGGAAGCGAATGGCGAGGGAATTTGGCGTTATTACAACGAGAAGCAGCAGGAGCTCGATTTGAGCCATGTTAATAAAATGGGTTCTTTTATCGCAGAATCGACGATTGGTCTCGATGACTTTCTCGGTCCTGCCGAGCTTTCCCGGGATGCACAAATCGGCTCGCTTGGCGGAGGGAATCATTTTTTTGAGATTCAGGTGGTCAAAAAAGTGCATCAGGGTGCTATCGCCAGCCAGTGGGGGCTGAAGGAAGGGCAAGTCGTCCTCATGATTCATACGGGCTCCGTTTCTATTGGGTATAACAGTGGAGCATGGATCAAAGAGATGCTGAAAAAGATGTACCCGACTTCCTTGAAGCATCCGGATAATGGGATGTATCCACTGCCTCTTTCGGAGCGTTCCCTGCCGCAGTGGAAAATGTTTTGGAGTCTCCTGCACAATGCGGCGAACTTTGCGTTTGCCAATCGATTGATGCTGGGCCTGATGATGTACAAATCGATTTCCGATGTGTTGGGCGATTTTGAACATAGGCTGTTGTACGATGCGCCTCATAATTATTTGTGGGAAGAGCAGCTGGAGCAGGTGGGTGGATTTTTGCATCGGAAAGGGTCGTGTACGGCGAAGTCGGCCGAGCAAATGATGGGCACGCCGTTTCAGTATACGGGCGAACCTGTGTTTATCCCCGGTTCCATGGGCTCGCACAGCTTTATTTTGGCGGGGCTCGGCAATCGGGATAGCTTGTATAGCGCAAGTCATGGCGCCGGTCGTGCACTCTCTCGCGGGGATGCTGTGAAAGTAGACGACGACCGATTTCGCGAGTTTCTTGCCAACTTCCGTGTGATCAATCCGATTGACCCGAAACGGGCGGACTTGCGTGGACGGAGCGATATTTTGAAGAAATGGGAAGAAGAGCTGAAAAAAGAGGCGCCGTATGCCTATAAAGATATTACACCCGTGATTCAGTCGCATGTCGATCATGGTATGGCTGAGATTGTGACTGAGGTGGCACCGATTGCTACGGTGAAAGGCTAGATAGGAACCTCCACATTCACTAGTACAGTGATTTGGAGGTTTCTTTATAAAATTTGCGACCTTTAGACTCGTGATTACGACTTATTTATAGGAAAAAAATTCCTTTAAAAAAATGGAGGGAACAACATGAAAAAAATGAGTTCTACTTTGGCTGTGCTGATCGCAGCCACATTGATGTCAAGCACACCAATTTGGGCTAAAGACAAGGATAGCGTCGAACTGCCGAATCGTGTGAAAGAAACGTATGAGGAAGTGCTCGAGCTGGTGCCAGAAATACAGAAATACGAAAATAGGGAGGTAGAATTCTATAATGGAATTTATACCATTACCCTGGAAAAAAAGAAGCGGGAATATCCATCAGCAACGATTGAAATTGATAAGAAAACAGGCGATATCGTTTATTTCGAGCACATTTCCAATCTCGAGCAATCATCGAATCCTCCTTCTGATGAATTAGCAAAAGAAAAAGCAACGGAGTTCTTGAAAGAATTGCTCGATGATAAGTTTGAGCAATACCAATTTGATAGTATCAAAGAAGATGCCATTCACATTAGAAATGATAATGAAGATGGGAGCCAAATCGATGCTGAGCGTGATGTCAAACGGGTATTATTCACTACAGAGAATAACAACGTGTTGAATCTTGGAGTGGTGGTGGACACAGAAGGTACCATTCATAGCGTATTACCTTTTTTAACTGAAGAGAAGTTGGATCAAAAAATACGAAAAAGTGTCGATCGGGTATTTGAGGCAATTCCTGAGTTGAAAGAGGGGCCATATAAAATGATGAGAAGGGATCGAAATGACGAGAGGTTTAAAAGACCAGAGCTTAGCATAATGCGAGACCAGATCTTCTATAGTAGCGATAATGCGGACATTGTTATTGACAACATCACCGGGGAATTGAACCATTTAACCATTCATGGAATGGATGAAAAATCCAATAATCCCATTAGTAAAGAGGTAGCGAAGGTAAAAGCGGCGCAATTTATACAGCAGGTTATCGAGGACAGTGAGAAGTACAAATTTGTGGCGCTTGGAACGCCGTATTCGGAAGCAAATGACTCGGGGACGGCCGTTGGATTTACGACACCTTTGCCAGAGGATGAACGGTATGTAAAACATTTGAAAGTGTATGTAGCTCAAAATGGAAAAATCCTATCGGTAAGAGCTAATGTAGAAGAAGAATCTTTTGATTTTGAACAACACTATAAAGATCTAGAACAACCTTTGGCTAGAGAAAAGAAGTAATCATAGCTGAAAGCCTCCGATCATGATTCGGAGGCTTTCTTCTTGTCAGGTAGATTCACCAGATCACCTTTTTACCTGATCTCGCATCAATCCCGGTTCGTGTTGTCTCTTTTTTTATGATCGTATAAATCAATTGTGGAGGTTGATTTGCACCTGATAGCCCGGGATTGTTCGCATACACCAATTCCAGCGGACTATCTTCCAAAAGACGCTCGATTGCTGTTTCTTGCAGAATGACGTTAACAGGTTCTGGTAAGGTATCCGTGCTTGTAGTCAAATCTCCAACCATACGAACCACTTGTTCCGTTTCAAGGTCTATCGAAATCTCGAAGGTACGATCAATAATGGCGATGTTATGGTGCATAGCTTGGAATTGGATGGTTACCTCAGACCTAGATGAATTACGGATGATATCTTTGACACGTAATTGCTGAATGCTTTTATCGAGAAACTTCTGTAAAAAGAGAGAAGCTGATTCAATATAAGCCTCTGTCGGCTTCGGATCGGGTATCTTTTTACTGCTCTCTTCTGCTTCATGAAAATAATAGCTGACGACTTGGCCTGTATCGGCGATCACATCCATTGAAACACTTTTCTGCTGATTGGCAGAATACCATTGATAAACAGTAATCTTCTGCGGTCGCATGCCGTTATTATTGGATGAATCATATCTAAAGGTCATTTCATTCATGGGGAGTTGGAGCTCCTTGGAGAGGAATGTAGCAGCCTCTTTTTCATCACGTACAAATTGCTTCCCATGTGGTGTAATCGGAATGAGTTGCTTTTGCTCTTCTTTTCTAACCGTTCCGTCTATGGCATTGATGTTTCCGAATAAACCGGGAAAATAGACGAGCTTTGATTGATTTCTTACATAAGCGAGCTCCACTGAATCCGCAAAAGCTTGTTGAGCCTGTTCCATAGGAATGGCTTTAGCTGGGTCAGGAAACAGCTGTGTATTCCATTGTTTATTTCCGCTGAGTGCCAACGATTGCGTTTTCTCTCCTTGAACCTGCACGAGATAGCCGCTATCCAAGTAAGGAATACCATTTACCATCCTCGTGAAATAATACTGCCCTGTTTTCTCATTGGAGAGAGAGGAGTGAACCTGGTATTGGTTGACATTTCCGACCGCAATTTTTTGAAAGTGAGTCCAAACAGGAGCGGGAATATCAGGTGGGCTGAATGGTGGACTTATTGGCGGACTTACTGGTTGTCTCATTTGGCTTTCTCCAATCGGAGTTTGGCTGAACTGTTCCGTATTGATTTTGTTTTTGTCGGCTTGCTCAGTCCGAGCTTTACTTGTTTCCTTTGGAGTAGTCTTTGCAGGGGGATTCGTCTTTTGTACGGTCGGTTCCTTACTTTCTGGATGCTTGGGCAATATCGGCTGCTCGGTTTTAGGCAGCTCCACGACTTCAGCTGGTGGGAGAGAAACGGTTTGCGGCTTTTCCACTCCCATGTCATGCATATTCGCAAGACCAAAGACCAAAAAAGCGGCCGCTGCGACTCCGCCTGCTTTAGAAAGCACCAGCAACTTTTGCTGTTGCTTTAATTTTCGTGCCCTCTTTTGCAAATCGTTTTGCAGATACGTCACGAAATCTCCCCGGGGCTGTTCAGAAAGGGACATCTCCTTTAGTTGGTCGAGAAGCTCTTTGTCGCTATCATTTAACATTTTCAGTTTGCAACCCTCCCGGATAGTAATGAGGCTTAAGCTTTTGCTGCAAGATCTGTAATCCGCGGCTAAAATCAGTTTTCACCTTGGATTCTGTACATCCGAGGATTTCTGCTGTTTCTTTGATGCTGAATTCCTTGATTCCACGTAAATAAACAGCCATACGGTACGCGGGTTTTAACGTTCGAATCGCATTCATCAATTCATGCTGCGTTTCTTTGCTCTCCCAAGAGCTCTCTGGAATGCCCTCTTTGGAATGAAGTCTTTTCAGCCACTCGCTCGGTAACAGCTCGTACATTTTTCTTCGGCGGTACGCATCAATCGCTGTATATTTGGCAATGGAAAAGAGCCACGTCTTCATTTCAGAGCGTCCGTCATAGGTGGGAAGAGCCTTTAACAGACGAATAAAAACTTCCTGAGTCAGGTCCTCGGCTTCGGTGTGATTTCCAGTAAAGTAGAGAAGGAACTGATAAATATCCAAATGGTACTGCTTATGGATGGACAATATCTGTTGCTCTATATCATGCAAAAAGGCTCCCCCTAAACCCCGAAATATATTGCTCACCTATTAGTCGTAAGAAACTGGAAAAAGGTCGCGGGATTTTTGGGAAAATAAAAAAAGAGACCGTTCAAACTTAAACGGTCTCCCCTTGTACTTCACTCACGAAGGCATGTGTATTTTCTTCTGTGTCTTTAAAAAAGGTCATCCATGTTTCCGTTTGCCCCATTTTGGCTACGAGATGTGGCTCGTCGATAAACGTAACGTCTCTTTTTTTCAAATCTTCAAAAGCAGTTTGAATGTCATCCACTTGAAAGTAAAGGACGGAGCTGGCATGTGCAAATTGCTCTTTTTCCGGTAAGCTCAGCATGAGACGAAGTCCGTTACATTCAAAGAACGCCATATTGTCTGTCTGAAACAAAAGAGGGAGCCCGAGCTGCTCTTTGTAAAAATGGATGGCTTTTTCCATGTTTTTGACAGGGATGCCGATTTGCCCTACTTTTTGAATCAGGTTCGTTTTCATGATAAAATCCCCCTTTTGTTCGCGTCTCCTCATCAGCATAAACGAATTCATTGATTAATTCTTATCCAAAATCACTTTTTTTCTGAATGACAGAGGAGAAATGCCGATATGCTGCTTAAACATTTTGCTAAAGGAAACGGGGTTATGGAATCCAAGGGCAAAGGCGATGTCTGTCATACTGAAGTCCAGTTTAGCTAACAGTAGCTTGGCTCGTTGTATCCGGTATTCCGAAATATGCTGGTGGGGCGTTTTGCCATACACTTGGGCGTACGCTCGCAATAAATGGTTGGGGGACAGACAAGCAATCTTTGCGATCTCATCGAGCCTAATTGGTTGATCATAAAAAGCTCGTATATAATCGTGGGCGGTACTGACTCTTCGATAGAGTTCTTCGCGCGTCGATTGTCGAAGCGCGTGCAACGCGTCAATTTCTTTTCTTACATCGAGGTGTCCGAGCAATATGGTCCGCATAATTTGGTGAAATTGTTCTTCATAACCGATGGATTCCCGATCAAGGAAGGTGAGACCATCTTTCAGAGTCGTTAACTGGGAAGCGAGTGTATGGCTCGTAGCATAGGTTTTTTCAAAGAAACCAATAGAAGCTGTGTCTTTATAAGGATCGCTAAGTAGTCTATCCGTCGATTCCTTGAGCGATTGGAAAATCTCCTCTGCAAAACCATGCTTGAAGAAAATACAAAACGATTCAACTTCCTCGGAATCATCAATCGAAATGGTGTAATTCCCTTCGTTCAGCAACAGATACCGATTTTCTTCCACAGCAAAAAAGCCTTTGCTCGTCTTGTAATGTGCCCTTCCTTTCCGGAATGTCTTGATAGAGAGTTGCCCCTCCCCTTCCCAGTAAAATTGCTTGCTTTTTGCATGCAGAACATAGTTGGTTGAGGCTTTGCCGGTCATTTCACGATATCCTGCAACGTCTTATCGATATGGGCAAAGCGAAACGGGTACCCTTCACGCTCAAGCCTTTCTGGAATGACCCAGCGACTTTTCAAGACCAGCTCTGTTTCTGTTCCGATCATGACCGCTCCCATTTCCAGCATCCATTTGGGAGAAGGTAGTCCGAAGCTTCGATTCATGACGTTTCGAAAATGCTGCATGAACTCACGGTTTGTGACGGGATGTGGAGAAGAGCAATTAAATACGCCGCTTAAATCTCCCCGTTCTTTCAAAAAGAGAATAATTTGATACACATCTTCAACATGGATCCAGCTAAAACGCTGATTGCCCGATCCTTGGACACCGCCAAGACCAAAGCGAACCAGATTCTTGTAAGGCTCGATCACACCGCCGTTTTCCCCCAGCACGATCGCCATACGTAAGGCAACTTGTCTCGTATGCGGCAAATCAAAGGAAAAGAAGGCAGACTCCCACTCCTGGGCGACATCAACGGAAAAGCCTGTTCCAATCTCCCCGCTCGCTTCTGTCATGGGGCGATCCTCCGCATGCCTATAGATGGTGGCTGTGCTCGAGTTGATCCAAAGCGGTGGCGGGTTTTTGCAAGCCAAAACAGCATTGCCGAGTATGTGAGTGGTCTCTGTTCGAGATTTCAGGATTTCTTCCTTGTTCTTGTCATGGTAACGGCAATTGACGGATTTGCCCGCCAGATTGATGAGCAGCTCGGAATCTTCCAAAGCTTCCACGATCTTTGCGTGATTGTCCCACATTATATGAGGGAAAGTTCTTGCGATGATCATGACTTCGTAGCCAAGTTGATTGAATTTGTCTGCCAGATACTTGCCGATAAAGCCAGTGCCGCCGGCCAGGATGACTTTCTTTTTCATAAGATCAACTCGCTTCCTTCTGTATGCGTATTTCTTACAATAATTGTAACATAATGCGAAGTGGCGGCAGCATGCATCCGTCATTCTAGCGATTTTTTTGATAGACCATACAAAATACAGGTACATCATCGATTTTGGTTTGTTCTCGTAACGTAAATCCTAGTTTGCGATACAAACCGACATTCTCTTCCTTTTCCGTATCCAGCGCGATTCCCTGCGATTCGTGGTCATCCTCTATGGTTTGAAACAGGTGTTGCATCAGGGTTTTGCCGACTCCCTTGCCTTGAGCCTCCGGTTTTACGCCAATCATAATGAGGTAGTGATGCTTCCATGGAGGAGCGGCAGAACGTGTGATGCGCATATATGAATTAAGGAGTATCAGCGTTTTTCCAGACAGTTGAAATACTAAAGGAATTAGCATACCGATTAACAGCAAGCCCCCTTTTATATGCGGAAGCTTGCTGGTTTGTGGCTTCTCGACGACGTATGTGCCGAGTAAGCTGTCTTCGTCAAAAATACCCCATACTTCCTCATGAAATAGAAAGCTTTTATCAAACAGAAAAGACAGAAAAGCTGTCACGCTTTTTCTTGCTGCATGGTCGAGCTCTGAATCCCCAAATACGTGCAGAAAGAGTGGATCACGCGAAAATGCCCTGCTCATGAGTGAGACGAATGCGGATTTATCCGACTTTGTGAGTTTGGATATGCGGTAGGAAGTCTTCATTTTTCTGTACCTGTGTCGTTGATTACTTTCCCATAATGATTGACAGCAAAGCTAAACAACACTTTTACCATAAAGAATAAGCAGGTGATCAACAGAAACGGATGCATGCTTGGAAGCAAAGGTATCCAGCCAAGGCCAACAGACAGGAGAATGCCTGCGACAAACAGCTGAGAACGATGCCCAAAAAGAGCATTCACAACAAAAGCTCCTACAATCGTATAAGCCCATACCCCTATGGAATACGCGAGGCTTTGCTGTAAGAGAAATGCAACCAGGATGATATGGACGTGAATCGCGATGAAGACGATGCGATTTTTTTTACGTGCGGCATAAAAATTGCTGGTTGAGATCGTAAAATTCGCTAGGCAGCCAGAAAATATATCGAATACAAGCAACAATGCCAATGTACTGCGCCAAATGGGCAAGCTCTCCGTGAGTTCAGGGAATCGCAAATAGAGAGCAGTTGTGAGCACTCCACCGAACAGCAAGATAACTGAGATCGAGCCAATGCTCTGCTTTTCACCGAAGACGTCATGCAAAAAAGCAGGAATCCGTAATTGTTTCATGATAAATACACTCCCGTCTCTCGAAAAAATATGTAGTAAATATACTCATTTACTACAAAACAATTATAACTATCGAGGTCCGTCCATTTCAATAATTTTGTAGTGTATTCATTGAATTACTCTAAAACCTGAGCTACACTACAGAAAGAGGTGGAGAAGATGAACGGATTCGAACGACGAAAACAGAACAAAATCGATCAGATATACAGCGCCGCCTTTCCATTGTTCTCCAAGCATGGCTTTCAAAAAGTCAGCGTAAATGAAATTGCGCAGAACGCGAAGGTTTCTCCGGCGACCATTTATAACTACTTTGGGACAAAAGAACAGCTCTACGCGGACATGCTAATGAACTGGATGGACAAGCAGTTGGAGCAGTATGAGAGGATTCTCGATTCGGGGAGTTCTTTTTCTGAAAAGACAAAGGACATCATGCTGTTGGAAGCCAAGAATTTGCATACCCTCACGGACGAGTTTCAGAACGCCCCCTTTTCTGAACTAAGTCGTTTACTGCAACGAATCGAAAGCGAATACGAGCAAAAAATCAGGCGCTTTTTTACGAAGTTCGTCGCGCTTGGGAAGCAGGAAGGTTATATTCAGCGTGATCTGACAGAAGAAATGATGATGATGTACTTCACGATGTACAAAAATGAGCTGGGACGGCATTGGGAAGCATCGAATCGTGAGCGAGTAACGTTGAGTATGGAGCAATGGGTGGATATGTTTTTCTTTGGTTTGGTTGGACAGAAGCAGAAGTAGCACGAAAGTAAAAAAGCTCTTCACCCAAAATGGGGAGAGCTTTTCTTTTTTAGCTAAAATTTGAAAAGTCTGTATGCCAGTTAGATTTCGATAGGTTGCCGTGTTTGGAATTGGATAATTCCTCCTAAATGTCTTTGTGTAGAGTTTCTTTAATTTGAGATAAATTTGATTCGATTAAAAATCGTACTCCGCATCTTTTTGCTCCCGAATCCGTGCATAGGCATCGACGAGTAGTACCGTATCCTCGACGAGACGCTCCAGACGGAAATGAATATCATCATTGATGATTTCTTTGCGGTTGAAGTCCTTCTCTTCGATAAAGACATAAGTGGGTACGATATGTGCCTTCATATAAGAGAGGATCGGCTTCAACTGTTGTTCCGCCATGAGATAGTGCTTGGATGTTCCTGCTGTGACCAATACGCTGACCACTTTATCTCGGAATGCGTTGACGGGCAACAGGTCAAAAATGTTCTTCAATGTGGCTGGGATAGATGCTTGGAATGTAGGTGTTCCAATGATAAGCGCATCGGCTCCCATGATGGTTTCGGTCACGAACTTGGTGTCGCCTTCGTAATCCGTATAATTCCGTCCGTCGCTGAAGACGAGATTGTACTCGGCTAGGTCAAGCAGCGTAATTTCTGCATCCGGGTATTTTTCCCGTGCTTTTTTGAGTGTCCAATCCATCGCTGTTCTTGTTTTCGAGCCTACGTTAGAGCCTGCAATGCCGACGATTTTCATAGGTGTCACTCCTTTTTTGTTCTTATTTTGCTGTATGCTTTTTAATTTCTGGCAAGATTTTCGTTGCGATCAGCTCAATATTTTTGGCAATCTTATCAAACGGAACGCCGCCAAAATCGATTTGCGCCATGAAGCGCTGTTGCCCATACATTTCGTATTGGTAGAGCATTTTTTCGACGATGACATCTGGGCTACCAATCATTAACGCATCTCGATAATCGACAGCTTGCGCAAACTGTTGCTTCGGATATCCACTACCACGCAAAGCGATAAAACCACCGTTTAGATGCGGATAGTACTCGCGAAGCGTATCAGAAGTTTTGTCAGCTGTATAAAACAAGCTTGTTGTCGCTACTGGCAAGGTAGCTGGGTCAAAGCCATTTTGCTTCGCAGCCTCCCGATAGGCATCGACGGAGCCTTTAAAGTTGATGGCAGGACCTCCGAGTGTTGTCAGCATCATGGGTACTCCTGCTTGACCGGCTTTGATCGCACTCGCAGGTGGTCCCCCTACTGCTCGCCAGATAGGCAGGCGTCCGTCTAATGGCTGCGGCAGGATCGTAGCATTTTGTAGCGGTGCACGGAATTGCCCTTCCCACGTAATGCGTTCCTCGTTATTCAGCTTCAAAAGCAGATCCATTTTCTCTTCAAACAATTCTTCATAGTCGCGTACATCGTAGCCGAGGAGGCTATAAGCCCCTACACGGGAACCGCGTCCCGCAACAATTTCAGCCCGACCATTGGAGATCAAATCCAACGTAGCAAAGTCTTCATACACGCGGACTGGGTCGGATGTGCTCAATACCGTAGCAGAGCTGGCAATTTTAATGTTTTTTGTAGCTTGTGCGATCGCGCCCAGAATGACGGTATGCGCTTGCGTCGTAAAATACGTCTGGTGGCTTTCGCCAACAGCGAATACATCAATACCTGCTTCATCTGCCAGCTTACTTGCCTCGATTAATTCCTTGATACGTTGTTCAGCAGAAATCTTTGAGCCTGTGTGTGGGTTCGGGGTATGGTCGCCAATTGAATACAGGCCGAATTCCAGTCCCTTTTTGGTGTCGATACGATATTGTTCCATGTTCATTCACTCCTTTTAGTCTATAGGTGTCAATTTTTCTTCAATCTCTGCACGACGGCCTTCGAGGAATGGAGGTAAATCCAACGCTTTCCCGAGCTCCTCGACGGTTGAATCTGCTGTGAAGCCAGGACCGTCTGTTGCGATTTCGAATAAAATTCCATTTGATTCACGGAAATACAAGCTTTTGAAGTAGAATCGATCGATCACTCCTGTTGAACGGAAGCCGCGTTTTCGAACGGCGTCATCCCAATATTGTAGCTCTTCATCGTTGTTCACGCGGATCGCCAAGTGATGGACACTCCCTCGTCCTGGTTTTTCAGGTGTACCCTCTTCCTGCTTGATGACAATTTCTCCGAAGGATTTCCCAGGGACGGATTGATAAATGGCTTCTTGTTCTGAGCGTGATACTTCGGTATAACCGAATGTGTCTGTTAACAGACTGGCTATTTTGTCCAAGGAGCGGACGGTAATCTCAACCGTGCCGATTCCCAAAATGCGATGCTTTTCTTCGACCACGGATTCGTCCCATGGAGCCCAACTCGATGGAACTCCTTCGCCGTTGTTATTGATCAGGATCATTCGCAGTCCTTCTGGATCTTCGAAATGCAGGGCATCGCGGCCAGCGTACTTGGTAATCTCGCCATGGTGAACATTCAGTTGTTCAAAGCGCTTTTTCCAAAAGGTCAGGCTCTCCAGTGACGGAACGAGCAGTCCGATTCGAGTGATCGCGTTCGTGCCGCGTACGGTTTTTCCTACCATCGGCATTTCAAAAAATGACAACTCGGTTCCGGCACTGCCTGTCAAATCTCCGTAAAACAGGTGATACATCGACGGATCGTCTTGGTTGACGGTTTTTTTCACTCTGCGCAGTCCCAATACGTTTTGATAAAAGTGATTATTCGATGGAGCGTGTTTGGTTAACATAGATACATGGTGATGGCCTGGAATGGTGTACATGGTAGCCCTCCTTATATAACTTGACTAATCAAGTGATGGTGTAAAAAAATTACACTGGCGGTAATTCCTTTTTTTGGCTATTCTTATGAACGCGTGTCATGAGGGTGTATAGCGTTTTTTGCTCTTCTTCGCTGAGTACTTCGTCAAAGAAAGACGATTGGAAAGCCAGTTGTTCAGGAAAGGCTTGTTCCAGTACTGCTTCCCCTTTTTCGGTAAGGCTGATCGTTTTTGTTTTCCAATCCTGCTTGCGTACAATGTAGCCTTCTTTTTCAAGACGTACGAGCATTCGAGAAATACCACCTTGGGTAACGGTTACCCTCTCAGCTAACTCCGATTGGGTAAGAGGCTGATAGACGCTAATTTGCATCAGGACATCGAATTGAGCTGTTGTTAAATCAAATCTATTTAGGAACTCATTTGACAGCTGGTTGCTTTGGGTGGTAAACCGCATCAAGCGTAACCAGATTAATGAGCCTATGGTGTTATTACGCATGTTAGTTTGCCTCCCTTCGCTGAGCTTATTATCACTTTACTACTCAACTGATAAAATAGCAAGCGTTTATTAATTTCCTTCCACACCCATTTATTCATCCAAGTATGATGTTGTGTCGATTATTTGGTATTTTTATAAAAGAACACTATGAGATATACACAATTACTCGGAATGGAACTTTGCCCAAGTGGGGTACGGATTAAAAGGTAATGCACACTATTTATGAAATAGGGGATCATTTATGGAGAAAAAATCAGGAGTATACTTTGGCAAAGAAATTGTCTTAAACAACTTGAGAGATATCCTATTTCACTATCATACTGAAGAAAATGCAGATTATGAGCTTACCATTGATTGTAAAGAGTTCGATCCAAGAATTGAAATAGATGCTGAAATAATTGGGTCTTATGTAAGAAAAGAAGACATAGAAGAATTGAATTTGAAATTAAAAGGGCTACCAGGGAACTTCCGTTGGTGCACATACAAACACTGGCATACGACTGCAGTAATCAATGAAGTAAAATATGAAGCATATGGAAAGGAAACGCTAGATGGTGAACGGTTGCTTCTATTAGAAGATTATACGGGAGAGTTGAATGATCTCAGATTAAAAATATGCAATCTCCCTCAGCATTTACAGTGGGTGACATTGAGGAAAAATATTGATGGAACATATCCAAATATGCAAGAAAACTTTAGATCTTGGATAAACGAGATGTTAAAACTTTAAACTGTTTGTATGAATGTGCCGCTCCATTATTAGGAGCGGCATTATTTTTATCTATTGTTTTTTTTCAACCGTCTTCTTCATCGTTTCAATTAATGCTTTCAAGAGGGGCAAATTTCGGTTCTTCATATGATATGCCAAGTACAAATCATTAAAAACAGTACAGGACGGATACATGATTTTTACTTTGTTCATGGACAAATGGTCATCCAACATGAACGTGGGCAACAGGCTGATGCCAGCGCCGTGCTCGATAGCCTTCAGCACACTGTGCAAATCCGGTACGACGTGTGTCGGATGCGTTTGTGGTCGCTTCTGAAAATGCTCACGCCAAAAGCGGCGGATGATCGGCAAATCCAAATCATAGCTGATCCACGGCTGGGAGCATAGCCACGATTCAAAAGACTCCTTGTCGTCAAACGTTGGTTCACTGTAATCGGGAGGTGCCACCAGAGCAAATTCCTCTTGCATGTACGGAATATATTCGACGCCTGGCGCGGAAAGCTTTTGCGACATGACGATGAGATCTACTTTTTCCTCCAGTAATAATTCGAGTACCTTGGAAGCGACACCGAGATAGGCGATGACGCGCATTTGGTAGCTTCCGATATGCGGAGCTAATTTTTCACGGAAAAACTCATGCGCTGACCCGATTCGAATCACGGGTAAAGACGTGGCCGCGTTCGTCTGGAGGGTCTGCGTGGTTTCTTCCAAAGCTTCGATGAGCGGAACCACCTGTGTATAGAGCGCTTTGCCTCTCTCGGTAGGAATCATTTTTCGGGGAGCTCGTGTAAATAACGGCTCACCCACTTCTGCTTCCAGGGAGGCCAAATGCTGGCTCATGGCTGGTTGGGTCATCATTCTCGTTCTGGCAGCTTCCGATACGGAGCTATGCTTATAAATGCTGATAAAGCTTCGGTACCATTCAAAGTCCACCATGTTGGCTATCCTTTCTTAACTGAGACGTTTCTGGTGCTGTGCTCCCCATATCGTAAACAAAATTCCGATGACCGTCACGAGCGAAGCGACCCAAGGAACGGCAGTAAGACCGCCTGCAAAGTTAAAATCGATAACAACGCCCCCGATATAGGCACCAAGTGCATTACCCAGATTGAAGGCCGCGATGTTCAGGGTCGAGGCGAGAGTAGGTGCTTCCTTGGCTGTGTTGAGCATGTGGAGCTGCAAGCCAGGAACGGTACCAAATGCGGCAATCCCCAAAATGAATACGGTAATTAAGGTGAGAAGCTTATTTTGATCGGTAAAGCTGAACACAGCGAGAATGAGCGCTAGTGCGACAAGTATCCCGAGCAGGGAAGGAAACAGCTTGCGGTCTGCCAATTTTCCACCGTAAATATTCCCGATTGTAATCCCTACGCCGAATAAGACGAGGATGTACGAAACAGAGCTGGGTGAGAAGCCCGTGATGTCCACCAGGATTGGCGAAATGTACGTAAACGCGGTAAATACGCCACCAAATCCGAATACAGTCATCAAAAGCGCGATATGAACCGCTGGGCGTTTGAGCACGCCGAGCTCTTGTCGCAGACTGGACGTTGCGTTGGCGACCTTCGGAACGAGCATGACAATTCCGATCAATGCAATGATCCCAATCATCGTGATTGCCCAGAAAGTAGAGCGCCACCCGTACGCTTGCCCCAGAAACGTTCCAATCGGTACACCCAAAATATTGGCCAGTGTCAGTCCGGTAAACATAATCGCGATGGCACCCGCGCGTTTTTCCTTGGGAACCAGCTCAGCAGCAATGACCGAACCCACACCGAAGAACGATCCGTGGGTAAGAGCAGCCAGGATGCGAGCCAGCATCAGAACCATATAGTTCGGTGCGAGGGCTGCTAGCGCATTTCCCGCGATAAATAGAATCATAAGAAACAGCAGAAGTGCTTTGCGCGGCATTCTGTGGGTAGCCATCGTAATGATGGGAGCGCCGATAGCGACACCCAATGCATAGCCGGTAATAAGGAATCCAGCCATCGGAATGGAGACGTTCAGACTGGTGGCTACCTCAGAGAGTAGTCCCATAATGATGAACTCTGTCATCCCGATCGCAAATGCTCCGAGTGTCAGAGCGTACAGGGCGAGAGTCGATCCTTTGCGAGTGGCCTGTGCTGGTTTATAGTGTCCGGCCATATTTTCTGTTGCCATGGTAGTGAGTAGCCCTCCTTTCGTTGAAAGAAAAGGCTGATAGGTATTTCGTCTATCAGCCTCACGTGTATTATTCGCCTAATTTGTTTACTACTGCTTCTGTGACAGCGAGTGTAGATTGCGGATTTTGTCCGGTAATCAGGTTGCCGTCGATTTCTACATGTGTGTTCCAGTTTGGTGCCGCCACAAAAATGGCACCGAGATCACGGATTTTGCTCTCCAGGAGGAAAGGCAGGTAGGGGCCTAAGCCTGTCGCTGCTTCTTCTCTGTCTGTGAAAGCATTCACGCGCTTGCCTGCGACTAGCGGCTGACCATTTGACAAGGTCGCACCCACGAGCCCGGCAGGACCGTGGCAAACAGCCGCTACGATTTTTCCTGCTTCATAAAAATCTCGCAGTAATTGCTGGAGCTTTTGGTTATCTGGCAGGTCAAACATCGTGCCATGACCACCTGGGAGGAAAATGGCCTCGAAGCCGTCTGCTGTTACATCGTCCAGCTTTTTGGTGTTTTCCAGATGCTTGGCGGCGTCCAAGATTTCTTGCGGTGTTTGGTTGTCCACGCTGCCAGGGTCAATTGGACCAACTCCGCCCAATGGACTTGCTACGGTGATTACATAGCCCTTGTTTTCGAAGGCCAGATAAGCCTCCGCAAACTCGGACAGCCAGATTCCTGTCTTTTTGCCTTCCTGCATGTCTGTATGATTAGTGACTACCATCAAGATTTGTTTTGCCATCTATATTGCCTCCTGTATTTTTTGATTGGGGTACAGTTGCTATTCTAAGATCGAGTTATCGATAAAACAAATTGTGTTTTATTGGTATATCCATAAATATATTTATGGATAAAACTGAAAAGGAAAAAGGCTTATTGCTCTTGGAGTTCCCAAGGCAAAAGCCTTCTATCATTTTTCCTTTTTAACTCAACGGTTAAATTCCTTTTCGAACATGGCTTGGTTAGTGACGACAGGTTCTGGACCGACCGCATTGATGTTCGTCACCATAATATCCTTCCCGCCTAAGGTACCACCCGCTAACGTTTCAAACCCATGAATGCCGCCTCCATGAACCCAATAGGTCTTTCCGCTCGGCAGTGTCACCCCGTAAATTCCCAATCCATATTTGCCAAAAGGCGATTCCACACCTGTTGTCATCTGCTTCATCATCTCGTCATTTAATAATTTCCCACCCAAAAGCGCACTAAAAAAGGTGGTCAAATCTTTCCCTGTCGAAATCATTTCCCCCGCAGCATTCGCGAATGAAGGATTATACTCTGTGAAATCAAACAGTTTCCCTTCCCGATTCAAGCTATAGCCTGTGGCATGCTGGCCCGGGATTTTTGGATTACTGCCACTAAAGGATGTATTTGTCATCTGAAGCGGGTCGAGGATCCGTTTCTTCATCTGCACATCGTACGTTTCTCCTGTCACCTTTTGAATAACAAGACCAGCTAGGACGGTATTTGTATTCGAATAGTCAAAGCCTGCCCCTGGTTGAAATACTGGCGGCTTAGCCAGTCCCATACGTACAAGGTCATCAACGGTATATTGAGGGAATGAGGTAGCGTACCGCATGTCTGTACTCGTATAGCTTGCAATCCCGCTCGTTTGGTTCAATAACATACGAATCGTGATTTTGTTGCCGTCATACCCATTGCCCTTTACCACACCTGGGAGCCATTTTTCTACCGAGTCTTCAAGATTTAGCTTTTTCTCCTGAGCCAACTGTAAGACAACGGTAGCAACAAACGCCTTTGTGACACTACCAATACGGAAAGTAAAGTCTGGCTCCATCGGTTTTTTATTATCGAGGTTGGCTACACCGGCTGTATAAGACCAGTATTCTCCGTCTCTTAACCCAGCAGCAATTATTCCAGGGACTCCCTCAACTTTTGCTTTCTGATCAATGAAGTCCTTCATTTCTTTCCCATGTTTTTGAGCTGCTTGATCCGGGGTGGATGGTTGCATCGCTTGTCCCGAGAATTCAGTCATCTGGATGTTCTCCATATGAGAAACAGTATCTCCTAATGCATTGATACTCATCGCGATCACGTGCTCGCCGTCTTTTGTTCCACCTGCGAAGTTGGTGAATCCAGGAATACCGCCTTGATGGCCCCATATGGTAGTGCCATCCGGCAATGTTACTTCCTGAATACCGAGTCCGAATTTTCCGTATGGATTAGAAACAGTGGTTAACATTTCTTTCTGCATCTCAGGTGTTAACAATTTTCCGCCCAATAAAGCGCTAAAGAACGTTGTTAAATCTTTCGTAGTCGAGATCATAGCCCCTGCTGCGTCTGCAAACGAAGGGTTAAGGTCAGTTATATCCATTAATGTACCGGCATTGTTAAAGTATCCATTCGGACTGTTTTTCGGAATGGATTGTGAGTGATCCGGGAAAAACGTTTCTGTTAGTTGAAGCGGCTCAATCACTCGTTTCTTGATTTGTTCGGCAACCGTTTCTCCTGTGACCTTTTGGATAACGAGTTTCATCAGCACTGTATTCGTATTCGAATAGCCACCCGTGGTCGGTGTATGCTTTAATGCGCGAGAAATGAGTTGTTCTGCTGTAAACGTTTGAGTGGAGTTCTGGATTATACTTTCCTTGAGTTCATCATCTAAGTAGTCTGCCACTCCACTCGAATGATTTAATAACTGACGAATCGTAATTTTGTTACCGTCATATCCGTTTCCTTGGACGACACCTGGGAGCCATTTTTCCAACGAGTCATCGAGGCTTAGCTTCTTTTCCTCAGCTAGTTGCAGGGTCACTACACCGACGAACGATTTCGTTAAACTCCCGATTCGAAATGAAAAGTCAGCTTCCATCGGTTTCTTACTTTCTATATTCGCTTCGCCGGAAGCATACGACCAGAAATCATTTCCCTTCTTTACTGCAAAGAGGACACCTGGAATGTTTTCGCTGGCAGCAGCTTTATCAATCGCTTCTTTTATTTTGGTATGATCCGTTTTCTGTTGTTGCGTGATTGCCTGGTCCAAACCTGCTTCCGCACAACCGTAAGTAGGAAGTATCAGCGTTCCTATCAATAATGCAGATAACGTAAGGGACGCTCCTTTTTGCATAGGGAATGGTTTCATTTCTCATCGCTCCTGTAAGTTGAAATGTGTTGTCTTTACACATCCACCTTATTCTCAGGGCTGTAAAATCACATAGTGACAATACCGTTCAATCTATATATGACATCGTGCTAACCGTTCATATTTGCGGCATGATAAAATGTCATAGGAGCTATATGACACGGCTCATTCTGCTTGACGAATCGGGAAATGATGATGCATGATGAGTCAGAAACATTCGGGAAATTCCTTACCATTCAAATGAGCAGGAGTACATGACAAATGTTATTCATGATAAAAAAATGGTTCTGGTACAATTGGGTGATTTTTGCCTTGCGAACGATTTGGCTAGGTATCATCGTCATCGCAGATATTATGTATCCGGCAATGATAGCCGTTCCGTTCGGAGTCATCATCCTTAGTGCCCTTTTGGTTTATGCCATTCCATTGATCGTTCAATATAGAAAAAAAGATTGGTATCTGGCAGTCGAAGTCGTAATGACAGGCTTTTTTTATCTATTTGTGGCCTTTGTAGCGCCTGGATTGACTTGGCCTTTCGTTTTACTAGTAATCATTATTGGTGTGGCCAGTAGTCGCAGAACGTATATGTGGACGGGAATCACTAGTGGGATTATTTTTCCGGTTTTGAACGGGTTGATTACCAATCGTCTCCCGTACGAGTTCATGTTTAGTTGCAGCTTTGGTTTTGCGATTGGGATGGCATTTAGCATATTAATTGAGTCTCATAAGCAAGGCCGCATCATTCAAGAACAGAAGCAATTATTGGAGCAGCATATTAAGCAAATCGAGGAGCTGACACTGATCGAGGAACGTAATCGGTTGTCACATGAGTTACATGACACGATTGGCCATTCGCTAACCTCTCTGATTGTTGGCGTTGAGTCGCTCCGATCTTCGGTTCCTGATTCACAGGTCGAACGAGTTGATAAACTTGTCTCCATAGCACAAGGCAGCCTGGATGATATCAGAAAGCATTTGCATCAGCTCTCTCATGCTCATGCTCGCTTCAACCAGTCGTTAAGTGAGTCACTCCTGGAACTGACGGAAGAATTTATGAAGTCAACAGGTGTAACGGTCAACTTCCGTGTGATCGGCAGTGAGACGCTCGTTATGCAAAAAATGAGCATTTCTTTATATCGTTGCCTGCAAGAATCGCTCACAAATGCGGTTCGTCACGGCCAAGCAAGTGTGATAGCTGTTGATCTGTATTTCGAAAGTCAGCAACTCCGTTTACAAATCGAAGATAATGGCAACGGACTAGAGTCCATCGAATTCGGCTTAGAACTAAAGGGAATAAAAGAACGGCTTGAGCAACAGCAAGGTACGCTGTCCGTTCATTCACAATCAGGGCAAGGGACCGTTGTCATTTGTAATGTTCCCATACAGGCAGAAGCTGGACAGGGAAGTATCCGCCTGCTTATTGTTGATGATCAGGTGATGATTGCCGACAGCTTACAGCAAATCTTAAGCCAGCAGGACAACTTTATCGTTGTGGGTACAGCCAGTGATGGGCAAGAAGCTTTAGAACAGTGTGAACGACACCAGCCGGATATCGTGTTAATGGACGTGCACATGCAAGGGATGAACGGACTGGAGACCTTCCTTCAAATGAAAGAAAGCTGGCCGAACATGAAGGTTGTGGTCATGACAACGTTTGAGGATTCGGTACAGGCAGCAACAGCATTGGAGCATGGGGCGGAAGGATATATGCTCAAGTCTACTCGTCCAAAAGAGATGATGGAAGCGATGAAGCTCATCTATAGCGGGGGAACGTGGCTTGATCAGTCGATCGCCACGCGCGTATTCGAAGAGATGAAGCGCCAACGTGAGCAGTTGGAGAGGTTCAGCCCGAATGATCCGTATGGATTGACGAAACGGGAGCGGGAGATTTTACAGCTTTTATCGGATGGGCTTCGCTACAAATCGATTGCCACCAAACTATATTTATCGGAGGGAACGATACGGAATTACTGTTCCACTCTTTATTCGAAGCTCGGTGCCAGCAACCGGGAAGAAGCAGTTGAACTGGCTCGAACCAAGAGTATCTTATAGATGACAAAAAGACGGGAGAAATCCCGTCTTTACTCTTCCGGCGTTTGATCCAGGAACAGCCGCGTTACCTTTGTGTAATCCCCTTTTTCCACTTCTTCTTCCGTCGCTTTTTCTTCTAATGGATCATGACCGTACATACTTGGCGCAATCGTTGGATCGTGCTCAGAGGAACGCTTTTTATTATCCATGATTCACCACTCCTTTAGAAGGTAGGGTGTGATGGTTGGCCTATTCTTATCCCCGATTGCAGCATATGACATTGGAAATGTTATTTCAAAAGTACCGATCTTCAAGATCCGGTGCTTTTTTTGATGACAGATTGTCATATGGGGTAGGGGGAAACCGTTGGCAGCTGGGCGTTTGATACTTATGACAAAACGTTACTTGTTGTACAGGCAGTGCTCGGGCCATACTTTGGGCAAACGAAGATAATAGGAGGAAAGAGAAATGAACTTTTACAAAAGTAGCATCGCCGCGGTATCGATTTGTAGTCTCCTCTTAACAGGAGCCCATGCCACGTATGCAGCTCCATTAACCGAGGCGGACAGCGAACAACAACAAGGGAAGAAGGCAAAAAATCTAAGTCCAAAAGAATGGTTAGAGCTGAAATCTTTTGAATTGAATAGCGCTGAGCCTGGGACTGATCTTGAAGATATTGAACCGCTGCGCGACATGATCGGTTCTGCTTCAATCGTCGGTTTAGGTGAGGCAAATCATGGCAGTCGTGAAATTTTTACGATGAAACACCGGATTGTTGAATTTCTCGTTATGGAAATGGGCTTTACCACCCTTGTATTAGAAGAAAACTGGGGCAACGCATTGGAACTCGATCATTACGTTCTCACAGGAGAAGGGAATCCGAGTGAATATCTAATGCCCCTATTTCAAACACAAGAAATCGTAGACATGCTGGAATGGATGCGTGAGTACAATGCCGATCCCGAGAACGAAGAGAAACTGCGGGTGGTCGGGATGGATGTACAAAACGTCAGCGAAAATGTATACGATGAGATCAGACAGTATATAAAAGAATATAAGCCTGACCTGCTGCCCCGTGTGGATAAAAAAATGAAGGAACTTGCCGAAGTTACGAAGGATCTGGAAACCTATACATCTTTGCCAGATGCCATTCAGAAAAAACATCATGAGCAAGCGAAAGAAATCACGAAAATATTAGAACAAAACAAAAAGCGTCTGAACGGCCAATCCGAGGAGTTTGCAAAGATCAAGCAACACGCCAAGGTCATTGAGCAATTTACTGGCATGTATTTCAACTTCTCGGAGAATCCATCAGAAGTATTTTTGAGGCATGATATCGCGATGTTTGAGAATGCGAAGTGGGCTCATGAACAGCTGGGAAAAACAATCGTATGGGGTCACAATGGGCACATCGCAAAGAACAATATATTGCCGGATGTATACCCGAAGCTCGCCGGTCAGCACTTACTGGAGCATTATGGTAAGAAATATGTAACGATTGGAACTTCATTCGGGAAAGGCGATTACAACGCGTATAACCTAGAAAATAAAATTGTTCCCGTTACCATTGAATCGAATGATCCAAAAACATTCAATCACACCCTGGATCAAGTCTCAAAGGATCAATACTTTGTTGATTTACGGAATGCTACAGGTCTCACCAAAAAATGGTTAGAGGAAGAACGACCGTTTTTGAACGGATTCGGTTCTGCTGATCCAAGCAAACCAAACACTGTAACAACTGCGCTTGGGCAAACATTTGATATTCTCATTCATATAGACACAGTGAGCGCTGGCAAGCTTGTTCGTTAAATAGCAGAAAGAAACCGGCATTTACCCAAGAGCACTGGGCAGAATGCCGGTTTTATTATACAAGAAACCCCATCAAGCGTTTCACATTGTCGGTGTTTTCGCGGGATGTCAGCGACTCCAGTAAGGTGAATGCCACATCAAAAGCGGTTGAAGGGTTGTACGAGGTGATAATATTGTTGTCGATGACGATGGATTGGTCAGGGATGACAGTGGCACCCATCGCAGCTAGTTGCTTTTGCCGCAACTGGTTGTTCAGGTTGTAGGTCGTTGCTTTTCGGCCTTGCAAAATCCCGCTTTTCCCGAGGGGAAGTGCGCCGACACAGATGGAGGCAATCACTTTGCCTTGTTTTTCAAATTCACGTATGAAAGCGAGCACGTCCTCGCGATAGGCATCTTCATAAAACCCCGCCTGCTCAAAACCGCCAGGCAGTGCCAGTGCATCGAAGTCATTTACATCCGCATCGTCGATCACCATTTCGGGGATTACGGTAAAATTCCACGTGCATTTCAGCTCTTTGCGCGTTCCCACCGTCACCAGCTCCGTTGTTCCGTCGCCCTCTTCCTTGTTCCAGCCGATTACATCTGTAAATACGCTAGCCTCTACTGCTTCAAAACCATTCGGTAATAACAAGCACACTTTTTTCATCGAAAATCAGCTCCTATGTTCGAATCGTTCAAGCCGTACCGGTACTTACCAAGAATCATATGCTATCATTGGTTATTAGTAAAAATGAAAGTTCTGAAGATGATCTTCAGGATTTCTGATAATAAATAGGCGGGCAAGGGGGAGCGGGCATGGAGATTCGCCAATTTCAAACCTTTAAGGCAGTCGTCGATTTCAACAGCTTTACAAAAGCGGCACAAGCACTGCAATATTCACAGGCGACGATTACCTCCCATATTCAGCAGCTGGAAGAAGGAATGGGTGTCCCTCTGTTTGATCGACTGGGAAAGAAAATTCAGTTGACCGCTTATGGCCGCGAGCTGTACACGTATGTCGAGGAGCTGCTGGTTTCGTATGCGAAGATCAAGGATATATCGGCGAATGAGCAATCACTGCAAGGCGAGCTGCGCATCGGAGCCTCGGAGACGCTTACGATCTATCGACTGGGCGACATTTTGTCCAAGTACAGAGCGAGCTACCCAGGCGTAAATATTTCATTTGTGATGGACGACTGTATTCGTTTGCGGGAAAAGCTGCATGAAGGTCTATTGGATATCGTGATCACGCTGGAGCCAAAGCTCGATGATCCGAATCTGGTCGTGGAGCAGTTCTCTACCGAGCGGCTGGTTTTTATCGGGGGGCGTGATCATTCATTTGAAAAAATAGAGGATGCTGGCGAGGAATGTATGATTTTCAGCGGAGAGCATTGTGCTCTGCGGCGGTTTTTTCAACGATTCTTGGAAAAAAGGGAGATCAAGCCGAAGCATCACCTGGAATTCTCCAGTATGGAAGCGATCAAGCAGAGTGTGGCGAACGGGCTAGGCGTGAGCTTGATGCCCTCTATCAGCGTCGAAGCCTTGTTGAATGAGCAAAAAGTGAAAATGATAGCGTGCGAGGAAGAGCTGTTGTTCTATGCGCAAATTGCCTACCATAAAAACAAGTGGCTTTCACGGGCACATAAGAAGTTTATTGATTTCATGCTGGAAAGTCGGGATATCGGGTAAAGCGGCAACCAACCAGTCTGTTTTGGTCTAGAACCAGAGCAGGCTGGTTTTATTTTCGGAAAATTTCATAACTTGTTTGACATCGGTTTTTCTACAATGCTAAGATCGAAGTGAAAGTAAACGAAAGGAAAATAGAAATAAAACGAAACAAAATTATTTATGATCGTAAGGAAGTGAAGTCTTATGCTGGCAGCCGAACGGCACAGCAAGATCCTCGAACAATTGAAAGCAGAACAGAGCGTAACCGTCAGCCAATTGAGTCTGGCGCTGGATGTGTCGGAAGTAACGATCCGAAAAGATTTGATCAAGCTCGAAAACGATGGTCTCTTGACGCGCATTCACGGGGGAGCGACGATTACGAATTTCTTGCCATTGGAGCGCAGTTTTACAGAGAAGCTGGAAGAGAAAAGCGAAGAGAAGCAAGCGATTGCCCATCAAGCGCTGTCGCACATACAGCCGGGGGATACGGTTATTCTCGGGGCAGGGACAACGATGATGGAGCTCGCCAAGCTGCTGCGCGGCTTGAATGATCTGACTGTCGTGACGAATGCGGTCAACATCGCCATGGAGCTGAACAGTCAAGGCAAGCATCACGTTATCTTGATCGGTGGAGAGATGCGCCACAAATCCTTTGCGCTCGTTGGTTCTGTCGCAGCGGACAATCTGCGTGGACTTTCTGTCTTCAAATGCTTTATCGGGGCAGATGGGGTTCATCCGGAAAATGGGCTGACGACGCTCAATCTGGCAGAAGCGCAAATCAACCAAGTCATGATGGAACGCGCCAGAAAAGTCTACGTGCTGGCCGACCACAGCAAGTTCGGAGAGACGCATTTGGCGAAGTTCGCCGGGTTGTCCGATGTCGATCGGATTATTACGGATGCGGCGGCACAGCATCTTGTCAGTAAGTACGCGGAGCTGGGCATCAACCTGGAGCTGGCGAGCTTGCAGGGCGTGACTAGGTAAACTACCAGATCAGAAAGGAAACGGAGGGATCGATATGGTGTTGGTATCATCGACACAGATGCTGCGCACAGCAAGGGAGCAAGGATATTGTGTGGGGGCATTCAACGTACACACGATGGAAATGCTCCAAGCAGTAGTGGAGGCGGCTTGCGAAGCAAACGCACCGCTCATTTTACAGACCACAGTCGGAACGGTCCGGCATCTCGGACCTGAGTATGTAGCAGCAATCGCCCGGGTAGCCTCAGAAGAGGCCCGGGTACCAATTGCGCTGCATTTGGATCATTGTCATGAAGAGGAGCTGATCGTGCGATGTATTGAAGCGGGTTATACATCGGTCATGATCGATGCGTCGATGCATCCTTTTGCGGAAAATGCGTCGATGACCCGGCGTGTAGTGGAGCTGGCTAGGGAGCGCGGTGTCAATGTGGAGGCAGAGCTCGGCAAGGTCGGGGGCGTGGAGGACGATCTCGTCGTGGACGATGCAGATGCTGCACTGGCTGACCCGATCGAGTGCGAGAGATTTATCGAGCTGACTGGCGTAGATACGTTGGCTCCGGCTATTGGTACGGCCCACGGGATTTACAAGGGGGAGCCACGCATTGATTTTGTTCGTATCGAAGAGATTGCTCGTCGTGTTTCTGTGCCGCTTGTATTGCATGGCGGTTCGGGAATTCCCGAGGAGCAGGTGAAGCGGGCGGTTCAGCTCGGCATGGCAAAAATGAACGTAGCGACAGAGCTGCGTATCGCGTTTTCACAAGCGATCAAGGGCGTATTTGACAACAACCCGCAGGAAAACGACCCGCGCACCTATATGAAGCAGGCCAAGCAGGCGGTCAAAGAAGTGGCTCTCGCCAAGATGGAGATGTGTGGTTGTATCGGGAAAGCTAGTGGACGTTAATCAAAAAAATGGGAAAGGGACGATTTTACATGCGTATGAATCTCGATGATACAAAAGCACTGCGTGAACTGGATACGATTCGGGCACTGCAAGATACGGAAAGCTATGATGAGCAGTTTAAAACAGGCTTACAATTATCTGATTCTTTAGATGTATCAAATATTTCTGTTAAAATTGAAAATATTGTGGTGCTTGGCACTGGTGGCGGTTCGGCTGCGAGCGTTAATTTGATCAAGTCGTATTTGTTTGACGAGCTGCAAGTGCCGCTTCAATTAAATCAAGGCTACACCCTCCCGGCTTTTGTAGATGCGAAGACGCTCGTCATCGTCGTTAGCCACTCCGGCAATACAGAAGAAGTCGTCAGCGGCTATGAAGCGGCCATCGCCAAAGGAGCACAGATCGCCGTCATTACGGCGGGCGGAAAAGTATTAGAGCTGGCTCGTGAACACAATCATGCGTGCTTGATTGTACCAGGCGGAATGATGCCTCGGATCGTACTCGGCTACATTTTCCTGCCGATTCTCGCCATCTTGACGAAACTCGGGCTGATTTCCGACAAACGTGCGGAGGTCGAGGAGACGATTGCCCTGTTCGAAAAGTGGAAGCACATCTACGGAACGGACTCTCCAATCGAAAATAATGAAGCCAAGCAAATCGCCATCGAGATGGATGGACTGATACCTGTTGTGTACGGAACGCTACCGTTTTTCGATGCTCCTGCATGGCGTTGGAAAAACCAGCTCGGGGAAAACAGCAAGCTGATGGCATTTTGGAACGCCATTCCGAGTCTTCACCACGACGAAGCTGTGGGCTGGGATTCGCCGTCTGCACTGCTGAAGGGCGTTCATTTTACACTCATCCGCGATCAGGAGGATAGCGAGAAGACGACCCAACGTGTAGAGATCAGCGCTGACATTTTGCGTGAGCGCGCTGGTGGGGTAAGGGTGGTTCACTCCCACGGCGTGTCCCGAATGGCTCGTTTGTTTTCCATCGTGTACTTGGCTGACTTCGTGTCGCTGTACGCTGCTCTGATTCGCGGCGTCGATCCAACCCCTGTAGAAGTGATCAATTTGTTCAAACAAAAAATGGGGCAGCCGCTCGTTACTGTGCAGGTGAGATAGCATGCTCGTAACGGTAACACTGAACGCGGCCATCGATAAGACGTATCGCCTCTCGCATTTTCGTTCTGGAGAGCTGCATCGCTCGACTGATGTACTGAGCTTACCCGGCGGAAAAGGGCTAAATGTAGCGCGTGTAGCGAAAGCATTGGGGCAGGGTGTAGTCGCAAGCGGTTTTGTCGCTGGTCACAACGGGAGATTCATCGCAGAAGGCTGCGAGTGTGAGGGGATTACGTCCTCCTTTATCGAAACGAGCGGAGAATCCCGACTGTGTCTCGCTTTTCTCGATGAACAGGAAAAGACGGTGACAGAAGTGCTAGAGCAAGGTCCTGCGCCCAGTGAAGAAGAGATCAGTCGCTTGCAAACGCGTTTGATCGAGCTGGCGGACCAGGCACAGTACATGGTTTTTTCCGGAAGCTTGCCAGGTGGCGTTCCAACCGAAACATACGCTGCGCTCATCCGAGGTGTCGCTGGGAAAGGAACCGCATGCGTACTCGATACGAGCGGCCAGGCCCTGCTGGAAGGAATCAAAGCAACCCCCTCGCTCATCAAGCCCAATCGACCGGAAGCGGAAGCGATTCTCGGATTTTCGCTGGATAGCGACGATGCCAGATGCAGAGCCATACGCGAACTGCATGAGCACGGTGCCCAGCGAGTCCTTCTCTCGTTAGGAGAGGAGGGTGCGTGGTTTGGCGATGGCAAGGAGACGTGGCGTATTTCCGCGATCCGGTTAGCGGATACCGAAGTGAAAAATACAGTGGGCTGCGGTGATTCGATGCTTGCGGGTGTCCTTGTCGGAAGGCTGCGAGGCTTGGCTTGGCCAGATGCGATTTGGCTGGGGATGGCATGCGGCGCCGCGAATACACGGTCGTTAGGAGCGGGCATGATCGCGCCCGACGATGTGCAGAGGTTGAGGAGTCAACCGATGCATGTGGAGCGAGTCGAGTAGAATGACTGGTTCAGAAGGGAGGAGTAGCATGCGCCATGTAATTGGCCTCGATGTCGGTGGTACGACAATGAAAGGGGCGGTCATGGACGAGAATGGGCGAATTCTCCTCCGGGCTGCCAAGGAGACAAAAGTTCATAACAACTTGCCCATCTTGATCGAGCGAATGGCTGCCTTGATTAACGAACTGCGGGATCAATCACCCGTTCAAATAGAGGCAGTAGGGATCGGATTTCCTGGTCCTTTTGATGCGGAAAAGGGGATATCGGTTCACTCGCCCAACTTTCAATTGCACCAGGCAGACTTGCGGACACCACTCGCGAAGTTGGTGGAGCTGCCGCTTTTTTTTGAAAACGATTTACGGACAGCTGCATTCGGAGAAGCCATTTTCGGTGCGGGTCGTGAGGTAAGTCACCTCGTTTTCGTGCCGCTTGGTACAGGGGTGGGAGCAGGGATTGTAAACGAAGGCAAGCTCGTTCGGGGCAGTCACGGATTCGCGGGAGAGATTGGTCATGTGCGCTATCCAGGGCTTACTGCTCCATGCAATTGCGGCAAACTCGGTTGTGTTGAGACGGTCGCATCTGCCACAGGTATTGCCAGATTGGCCCGTGAACGCTTAGACAAGGAGCTCGATGCCAATCCGCGGCAAGCAAAAGCCTCTCCTCTGTTTACTCTGTGCGATGGACAGATTGAGCGGATTACGGCTGAGCAGGTGGCTACGGCAGTGGAACAAGGTGATGCGGTGGCGATTTGCGCCTGGAACGAAGTGTGTGAAGTAACGGGCTGGGCTTTGTCTGTGCTGGTGAACGTGTGCAACCCGCAGCTCGTAGTGATCGGTGGTGGGGTTTGCCGGGCTGGGGAGCTATTGCTGGCCCCGGTACAAGCGAGTGTACAACGGTACGCCATGGAAGTTGTTCATCAACAGACAAAGATCGTTTTGGCCGAGCTCGGTGCAGATGCAGGAATGCTCGGTGCTGGCGCCCTGGCCCTGCAAGCAATGAACAGGGAACAAGGAACCGTGAAATTGTAAAAAGAGGAGTGTACATCGATGCAACAACGGTATGACTGGGCGAATCATCAGCTGCTTGAGCGAAATCGCTTGGCGGCGCGGGCTTACTTTTTGTCTTACCCGGAAGAATCGGGAGCACTGACATATGAAAGAGGCGCGACACCGTGGTTTCAATTGTTGAATGGGCATTGGCAGTTTGCATACGCAGAATCACCGCTGCGTGTACCGGAAAACTTTTTTGCCGCCGATTATGATGCGACGGAGTGGGCCCGGATTCAGGTGCCGGGGCATTGGCAGCTGCAAGGGTACGGAAAACCGCATTACACGGACTTGTATTATCCGTTTCCGGTAGATCCGCCGCATGTCCCGTCAGATAACCCGACAGGCTGCTATTTACGAGAGTTTACCGTAGCGTCTGCGTGGCAAAATCAGCAGGTGATCCTGCGGTTTGAAGGGGTCGACAGCGCTTTTCATGTGTGGCTGAACGGGAAGGAAGTCGGCTATAGCCAAGGAAGCCGCTTGCCATCTGAGTTTGATGTGACGGAGCTGTTGCAGGAAGGCAGTAATCGCTTGGCTGTTCAAGTGTACCAATGGTCGGACGGTACGTATGTTGAGGATCAAGATATGTGGTACTTGAGCGGGATTTTCCGGGATGTTTCCCTGATTGGCAGACCGAAGCTGCATGTGAGAGATTTGGCAGTCGTGACTGATCTGGATGATGAATGCCGCCATGGCGTGCTGCGGGTACGTGTCCATGTAGAAAACAGTTCCGCAGCTTCCTATGATGGGGTGAACGTGACCGCAAAACTGTTGGATTCATCCTACATGCCTATCGCTTCGCTGACGGACACTGGGGCAGGAGAGCTGGCAGCCGGACAAGAAAAGGTCGTGACTTTGGAGCTTCCGGTGCAGGAGCCGAAAAAATGGTCGGCGGAGGAGCCGAACCTGTATCATCTGCTACTTTCGATTGAGCAGGAGTCGGGCGAAAAGACAGAAGTCATCCCGATTCGCGTGGGCTTCCGACAGATCGAAGTAAAAGGAAACAACTTCTTCGTAAACGGTAAAGCGATTCGCCTCAACGGCGTGAACCGCCATGATCATCATCCCGATCTCGGGCGTGCTGTCCCGTATGAAACGATGCGTGAAGATGTGCTCATGATGAAGCGCTACAACATCAACGCCGTTCGTACCGCGCATTACCCGAACGATCCGCGTTTTTACGATTTGTGCGACCAGTACGGATTGTATGTCATGGACGAAACCGATTTGGAGACACATGGCTTCCAGTTAACTGGAAATATTAGTCGGCTGAGCGATGATCCAGAGTGGGAGCAGACGTACGTGGAGCGCATGGAGCGCATGGTAGAGCGGGACAAAAACCATCCGTCGATCATCATGTGGTCGCTTGGCAACGAATCCGGCTTCGGCTGCAATTTCCGGGCAATGGCTGCTTGGTGCCGACAAGCCGACCCGACTCGCCTCATTCACTACGAGGAGGATCGCGAAGCAGAAGTGTGCGATGTATTTTCCACCATGTACTCCTCGGTAGAAAAAATGATCCAGCACGGTGAAAATGAACATCTGCAAAAGCCGCATATCATGTGCGAGTATGCTCATGCCATGGGAAATGGACCCGGTGGCTTGCGCGACTACGCCAATGTGTTTGACAAATATCAACGCTTGCAGGGCGGTTTTGTGTGGGAATGGATTGATCACGGCTTGCGTCAATTTACGCCGGATGGGCGAGAGTATTATGCCTACGGGGGAGACTTCGGGGACTACCCGACGAATGGCAACTTCGTCATCGACGGCCTGATTCGTCCGGATCGCACCCCATCCCCTGGATTACTCGAATACAAAAAAGTGATTGAGCCGATCGTCGTCGAAGCGACTGATTTGGAAAGCGGGCTCGTCACCATTACGAATCGCTATGATTTCCGCACGCTTGCGCACGTGAAAATGGTTTGGAGTGTGACAGCAGACGGACAAGTGGTGCAGAGCGGAACGCTGTCGCTGCCACATACAGAAGCAGGAAGTCGTACCATTGTAGCTGTTCCATATACCTTGCCCGCGCAGGTACAGGATCGGGCCGACTACTGGCTGACTCTCTCCTTTGTGCTGGCCCAAGATGAGAGCTGGGTACAGGCAGGACATGAGCTGGCGTGGGCACAATTTGTCTTGCCAGTGACCGCTGCCCAACTGGTTACGGTCGCTCCCTATCAGGCTGTGTTAGGCAGAGTAGATACGAAAGAAACGAAAACGGACGTCACCCTTACAGGAGCAGATTTTCAGTTCGTTTTTGACAAAGTGAGCGGTGTGCCGACGAGCTGGGTATTTGCAGGCAAGGAGCTGTTGGTGGCAGGACCTCGTCTCACGTTTTGGCGTGCTCCGATTGACAATGACATGTACGTAGTGGAAGAGTGGCGCAAGGTGTACCTCGATCGTTTGCAAAATCGAGTGGAGGATGTAAGCATCCAGCAGGATCGAGCAGATCGTGTGGTCATTACCTGCGATGTACGGATTGCTCCACCTGTATACGACTGGGGGTTTGCGTGCCGCTACACGTATACCGTGTTCGGAAATGGCGAGGTGCAAGTAGATGTTCAAGGCACACCCAAAGGCACCCCGCCAGCAATGCTGCCACGAATCGGCTTGAAGCTATTGGTCGCCAAAGATATGGAGCGTGTCTCGTGGTATGGTCGTGGCCCGGGAGAGGCGTACATCGACAGCAAGGAAGCCAATCGCATCGGGGTGTATCACGCGAGCGTGGATGAGCTGTACACGCCGTACGTGTTCCCGCAGGAAAATGGCAATCGCACGGACGTCAAATGGATGTCGATCACGGATCAGCGAGGCATTGGACTTTTCGCGATGGGTCAACCGACCTTGGAATTTAGCGCACTTCGCTATGATACGGACGATCTGGAGCAAGCGAAACACACGACAGATCTCGTAAAAAGAGAGTATGTCACACTGCATCTCGATTATCGACAAAACGGGCTGGGTAGCAATAGCTGCGGACCTAAGCAATCGGAGCAGCATGCCTTGCGTCCAGAGGAGTTTTTCTTCCAGATGAGGCTAACGCCTTTTTCGAAGGATACGATTTCTCCGGTTCAGTTGTCTAAGCGGAATTTGTGTGACTAACCGCTGATTGTTCTCGAAGGCATCGCCGAAACGTTGTACAATCTAATTAAAGATTGAATAGTGCAACTAATCAAAATCCGGTGGTGGTTCTGTCACATGAAGTCATGGTCGCTCTTTCCGCGCAGAAGCATTCATGCCAAGCTGCTCGCTTTTATGCTGATTGCAGCCATTATTCCGCTGATTACGCTAGGGAGTATGGCGTATTGGAAATCGTCGATGGTCGTTCGCGAGCAATTTAGCAAGTCAGGCGAGTATATCGCTACGCAGCTGCAAATCCAGATCGACAACTACCTGAGTCAAATGAGATACATGGCTTATGACATCAATACGTACGTGTCAGACCCGACGTTGGTCGTCATGCGGGAGGAACAGCCGAAGACGTACACAGGCTTCCTGGAACAAAAAAACTTCGAGCGATACCTGGGGGCGCACCGCAACCTTGATACAAAAGGCATTTTTATCGTGACGCCCTCCGGTTACTTTTTCGGGGAAAATGTGATCAATGGAAAGGATCTGATGCGGGAATGGTGGTGGAAGGGGCTGCCCGCCAAGCTGGATGAGGAGCGATGGATCGGTTTTTACACACCACGGCATTATGTCGGATTTCAGGAGGAGGCGGAGCTGCGAAATCAGGAAAAGGTACTCGGTCTGGTCGTTCCTGTTCTCAGCGGTTATGGCGTATTGAAGGATAGCCGGATTTTGATCGAGATGAAAGCAGGCAAGCTGTTTCAGTTGTTTGAACAGCTGGAAGAGGACATGAGTGCGTATGTAACGATTACAGCCAAAAATGGCGAGCTAATTTACCAGACTGCGGGTACGTTCGTCCAGCAAGAGAGCGATATCGTCTGGAACAAGCCACTGGAGTCCAACAACTGGATGATTCAGGTGCGCTTGCCTTACGAGCAAATGAACCGCTCTGCGGAAGTGATTCAATCCTTTTTTATCGCAGCGCTGATTCTTTCGGCCGTGCTGGCACTTCTTTTGGCGTATTTATTTTCCAAACGGATTACAGGCAAAATCAAACGACTTCAAGAAACGATGCGGCTGGTAGGAACAGGCGAATTGCAGACGCGCGCAGAGGTAGACACGGAAGACGAGCTGGGGAGGTTAGGGGTGAGCTTCAATCAAATGGTGAGGCGGATTCAGACGCTAATCGCCGAGGTGAGTCGCACCGAGCAGTTGAAAAAGGAAGCAGAGCTGCGAGCCGTTCACTACCAGATCAATCCGCATCTGTTGTTTAATACACTCAATTCTATCCAGTGGAAGGCAAGATTATCTGGCGCCAATGAAATTGGCAATATGCTCTATCATCTCATCAAAGTGCTAGAGGGCAACCTCGACATCACGCAGGAGCTCGTCCCGTTGGAAAAGGAACTGCAAACCGTCGAGCATTTTCTGCAAATCCAAGAGCTGCGGTATGGGCCCGTTTTTCAATTTGAACAGACGGGAGTAGAGGCTTGCCGTCGCTATTTGATCCCGCGAATGACTCTCCAGCCGCTTTTGGAAAATATCTTTTTCCACGCATTCGAAGACGGGCACGGAACGATCCGGATCCGTGTCAGTGAAAAAGAAGGGCTTGTGACGCTGCTGTTGCAAGATGACGGTGCAGGAATTGTGCCGGAGCGATTGTCCAAACTTCTCGATCCTGATCTGGAGCGTTCTAGCAAACGAGGGCTCGGTGTGTACAACGTCGATCAGAAGTTCAAGCTTCATTTCCGTATGGAGCACGGCATGAAAATTTCATCTGTCAGAGGAGAAGGAACCACAATTCAAATCACATGGCCGAAAAGGGAGGAAATTCCTGATGAACATCAAGGTAATGATTGTGGATGACGAAGTGCTGGTGCGAAGAGGACTGAAGGCAATGGTGCCGTGGAGTCGCTACGGGATGGAAGTGGTAGCGGATGCACCGAATGGTCGGAAAGGCTGGGAGGCATTCCTGCAAATACAGCCCGAGTTGGTGATTACGGACATCGTCATGCCGGAAATGGATGGGTTGGAGCTGTGCAGGCGAGTGAAGGAGCACGCTCCCCAAACAAAGATGCTTCTGCTCAGCTGTCACCGCGATTTTGCTTTTGCCCAGCAAGGAATTTCTCTCGGGGTGTCCGGATATTTGTTGAAGACCGAGTTTCAGGATGAGGAATGGGGGACGTTGTTGGAAAAGCTGCGGTCTGAGCTGGCAGGCGAGAGCGCGCGACCCGATAAAAGTAGGGAACGCCCTGATGAATGGAAGCGGGAATTCGGTGCGTGGTTGACTGGTTTGAGCCGGGATTTCGAGCAAAGCTTGTCCTCCCTCCTGCAATCACACTGGTCGTGGATGAACGATTCCATGCGTGTATGGCTCTTGGAAGGGATGGGCAGCAGTGCAAATGGCGAGGAACAGGAGCGGGCATGGATTTCACGGGAGCTGGACAGCCAATGGGAGTGGATCGCATGTGGCGATATCCGTTTTTTACTGACTCCCGCAAGTATTAGCAGACAGGTAGAATCCTTGCTCGTGGAATGGAAGCTGGCTGGAAAGGTGACGAGCTGGGAGACAACAAGTCCGTTTGCTGGACTCGAACCGTGGATTCAGGCGGTACGAATGCTCTACCAGCGCACGGAGCGGGCGCGCAAGTACGGCGTCATTCAAGATCCGTGGCAGGAACCGATCAAGCAGGCTGTTCATTATGCGCTCGATCGTCTGGATACGCCATTGACGGTCAGTGAGGTAGCATCGCAGGTGGGACTGAGCCGTAGTCATTTTAGTGTGATGTTTAAAAAGGGAGTGGGCGAGAGCTTCGGCGAGTTTCTCGATAAGCGCAGGGTAAAAATGGCCCGAGCGATGCTGGATGAAACAACGCTGTCCATTCAGGAGGTAGCGGAGCGAGTCGGTCTTCCTGACGCGAAATACTTCAGCAAATGGTTTAAAAAATGTACAGGGATGACCCCGAGCCACTACCGTTTCAAACAAAAGGAGGGGTCCAGTCGAACAATCGTCCACTCCACCGCGCAAACCTGAACAAAGCGAAAAAAAGGAAACAAATTGACGCACTATTGCGAACAGTTGGCGGTTTCACCGTTTTTTTCCCTTCATTAAAATAAAGAAAAATGAGGGGTAAATCTAGGGGGGGATCACAGATGAAAAAGGTTGCGTCAAAATGGATGGCAGCTGGTATGGCACTTCTTTTGGCCGTCGTAGCTGGTTGTTCACAAGCCCAGCCATCAGGATCAGACGGCACATCTAGTAACACAGGTACGACAACACCAGCATCGTCTGATAAAAAGGAAACGGTTACATTGCGTTTCGCGACATGGGATACGGACCAAATGCTGAAGATCCAACAAGATATCGCGAAACAATTCGAACAGAAAAATCCGGGTGTGAAGGTACAAGTCGAGGCATATGCAGATGGTTTTGATCAGAAGCTGGTAGCGGCATTCGGAGCGAAAAACCCGCCGGATGTCATGTACATGTGGGATTTCCCAACGTACCACGCCTCGCTCGAGCCATTGGATGAGTACGTAAAGAAGGACCCATCAGTGGCAATCGACGACTTTTACCAAGGCCTCTTAAACTATAATCGATTCGATGGAAAATTGTTTGGTCTCCCAGCGGGCTTCTCGACGCGGGTCGTATTCTACAACAAAAAGCTGTTTAACGAAGCAAATGTACCACTTCCGACAGACGAATGGACGTGGGATGACTTCAAATCGGCTGCCAAACAGCTGACCGTTCGCGATAAGAAGCAGTACGGCTTCGCTGTTCGTTCGGAGCCGGATACGTACGATTTGCAGCAGTTCGTGTGGAGCAACGGCAGTAGCTTTATTAGCCCTGATGGAAAAGCCATCGAAGGCTACATGAACAGCAAGGAAACGGCAGCAGCCCTGCAAATTTTCAGTGATTTGACGAAAGACAAGAGCGCTTTGCTTGTCGGTGGAAAAAACCAGCAGAGCGGGAACGACTTGTTCAAAGCGGGTAAGCTCGCGATGTATGACAACGGCGTATGGTCGCTCGAGTCGTACAAGAAGGCGAATGTCGATTTTGGTACGGTCGTGATGCCGCAATTCCCTGGCAAGCCTAGTAAGGGTGTCATCGGAACCTCCTCTGTATCGATCGCCAAGGATTCCAAAAACAAAGAACTGGCTTGGGAGTTTTTGAAGTTCTTCGTTTCCAGTGATGCGATCAAGATGCGTACATCTGACTTGCCTGTGCGTATTAGTGTCGTACAAGAAAAGAAGCTCGATCAGGACCCACTCTACGCGCCGTTCTATAAGACATTGGAACAATCGACTGACACGCCTGCCTTCCTGTTGAATCCGCACTGGAACGAAATCAACCGGAACCTTTCCGCAGCGGTCAATGCGATCATGATGGGACAAAATGCCGAGGAATTACTGAACAAGGCAGTCAAAGACTCCCAGAAGTTTTTAGAAAAATAACGGGAAGGGGTCAGGGAATTGAATACAGAGAGTGTTGTGACACATAAACAGCCTGCCATGACCGTTCAACCGAAAAAACTCAAGGGAAGGGCGTTTCTTACGCCCTATCTTTTTATCTTGCCTTGGATTCTCGGCTTTCTCGCTTTTACGCTGGGACCTATGCTGTTTTCACTCGTCATGAGCTTTTTTGATTGGCCTGTCGTTGGTGAGGTTACGTTTGTCGGCTTGGACAACTACGTCAATATGTTTACGGACGATCCATTGTTTTGGCAATCGCTCTGGATCACGATTAAATTTGCGTTGTTATTTGTACCGTTGAATTTGTTCATCGCGTTGTTTTTGGCCATGATGCTGAATCAGAAGGTAAAAGGCAGCGGCTTTTTCCGCACCGTATTTTACTTGCCGAGCGTGATTTCCGGTGTGGCGCTGGCGATGATTTGGGCGTGGGTGTACGACGGGGAATACGGTATTTTCAACTATTTGCTCAGTCTGGTTGGGATTACAGGTCCCGATTGGCTAAACGATACGACGTGGGCGCTCATTGCCATGGTAATCGCCAGTTTGTGGGGGCAAGGCTCCATGGTATTGATTTTCCTGGCGGGGCTCAAAAGCATTCCGGAGAGCTTGTATGAAGCGGCCTCGATTGATGGGGCAGGGGCAGTGCAAAAGTTTTTCCGCATTACACTGCCGATGGTGAGCCCAACGATTTTGTTTAACCTGATTATGACGATCATTAGTGCGTTCCAGCAGTTGAGTCTAGCACTCCTGCTCACAGGAGGCGGACCGTTGCAGTCTACGTATTTCTATGCCATGTACGCGTACGACAACGCCTTCAAATACTTCAAGATGGGATATGCTTCGGCGAACTCCTGGTTTATGTTTGCGATCATTTTGGTATTGACCTTCATTGTATTTAAAACGTCTGGCAAATGGGTGTACTACGAGGGCGACAATCGCAAGGGAGGGGAAGAAGCGTGATACGCAAAACGATCGCTTATGCGAGCTTGATCTTTTTCTCTTTCCTTTTTCTCGCACCGTTTTACTGGATGATCTCTACTGCGCTCAAGTCGGACGATGAGATTTTGCAGTATCCACCAAAATGGATTCCGGATGTGCTGCATTGGGAGAACTTCGGGAATGCGTGGATGTCGCAGCCGTTTCATCTCTATTTGGAAAACTCGTTGACGGTGACGATCCTGACTACGATTGGTCAGTTGATTTCGTCTTCGCTGGTCGCATATGGCTTTGCTCGGTTTACGTTTAAAGGGAGAGACTTTCTGTTTATGGTCGTTCTGGCTACGATGATGATTCCGTGGGAAGTGACGATGATCCCGCTGTACATGGAATTCAACTACCTGGGCTGGATCAATACGCTCAAGCCGTTGATTGTTCCTTCGTTCTTCGGGTCAGCGTTTTATATTTTCCTCATGCGACAGTTTATTTTGACCATTCCTCGTGAGCTGGATGAGGCAGCGCGTATTGATGGTGCGGGTTCGTTTCAGATTTACGCACGGATTATTATGCCGTTGATGATGCCTGCTCTGATTTTGGTGAGTGTATTCAACATCTTGGGCACATGGAACGATTATTTGGGTCCACTCATTTTCTTGAATGACCAAAGTCAGTACACGCTGACGCTGGGACTGGCGCAATTTAAAGGGATGTATGAAGTAGAGGCTACCGGGCTGATGGCGGTAACATTCCTGATCTCGCTTCCGCCGTTACTCCTCTTTTTCCTCGCACAACGATATATCGTAGACAATTCAGCTGGCGTTGCTATTAAGTAAGAGGCTATCAAGTAAGGAGGGAGCAGAAGTGGGGAATCGGGCGAAGTGGGAAGGCTGGGCATGGTCATTTCATCAATTTGGTGAGCGATTGTTGCGGATGGCGGCAGCGCATCTCATGTGGGTGGTGTGCACGCTCATGGGAGGCATCGTCTTTGGAATCTATCCAGCGACAGCTGCTCTGCACGACGTACTGAGCGGCAAGTGGAGTGACCGTGGGCTTCCGTCCGCCTTCTGGCATGCTTTTCGCCACTACTTCTGGAGGAGCCAATGGCTTGGCGCAGGGACGGTGCTAACGGGGGCAATTCTGTGGGGCGATGTGGTGTTCTTCCTGCGCTTGGGCTCCCTGTGGGGGCTCTCGATTGCGGCCGTTTTTGCGGGGATTGGATTCTTGCATGCGGCTACCTCTTGCCACGCCTTTTCCCTGCTTGTTCGGGAGGATGCAGACGTAAAGAGGACGCTCAAGCAATCGTTTTGGCTGGTCGCGGCCTTTCCGTTGCATTCGCTCGTCACGATGGGAGGCTTGCTCCTTCTCATGATTCTCTTGCTGGCGATTCCTGTTTTGCCGATCTTGTTGGGAGCGAGTCTGCCCGTCTGGTGGATGAACGCCAGATTCAGTCGTCTGATGGAAAAGCGCGATCGTAAACGATCGACGAAGCAACCTCGAGGTGAGACATATGCAGTTTGATTTAGGAATCGTTCCTTTTAGCCGATACGGGTCGTATCTCGTACTCTCGCGACTAGGTAACGCCAAGCGAACAGAAGGGCTGTATTTACGCAATATTCGTGGAGGTGACAACCACGATGGCGCGATTTTTCGAATCGAAATGGTAGCGGATGGTGTGGCGATTCCATTTGAGACGGAGGCTACACCAACCTTGCTGCGTCTTTACGGGGATAAAGGCGAAGTGAAGCTGTGCATGAGCGAGCCGCAGCTGGTGCAGGTACGTGGTCAAGGTGTTGGATTGCGACTGGTGCTGGAATCGACGGCAGCTGCTTATGCGATTCAAGCAGGAGCCGGATGCTGGGAAATCAATCATTTTTCCACGGAGATTCGCTTGCGAGTGACTCCGCTTGCTGGAGCGCTGGTGGTCAACCCTACGAAGGCATCGCGTGAACAGCAAGTAAGCGTAACCTTTCATCCCGATGAGGAAACAGGTGTACTGGAAGGCGTACTGGAGGAATTCCACACCGTCTGGAAGGAGCGCAGTTATCCCGCCTTTGCCGATGCTTGGGAGCAGGTGAAAAAAGAGTACGACGATTGGCTGGAACGGACACTTTCTGTATCTGAGGAGCATCGCGAAGGCTTGAGTGAAGCACGAGAACTCGCGGCGTACATCACCTGGTCTTGTGTGGTGAGACCAGAAGGCTATCTGCCACGGTCTGCGATGTATATGTCCAAAAATTGGATGACGAATATCTGGAGCTGGGATCATTGCTTCAATGCGATGGCTCTGACGCGAGCAAACTTGCCGCTGGCGTGGGATCAGCTCATGATCTTTATCGACAGGCAGGACGAAAGTGGTGTCTTCCCCGATTTTATCAATGATCGGTATGCGTTGTGGAATTGCTGCAAGCCTCCGATTCACGGCTGGACGCTGCGCTGGATGCTCGATCGGAACGACGCGATTACGAACGAGATGCTAGAAGAGGTGTACGAGCCGCTTTGTCGCTGGACCAATTGGTGGTTCCGTTACCGCGATGATGATCAGGACGGGATTCCGCAGTACAATCACGGCTATGACTGCGGCTGGGACAACAGCACGATTTTCCTCGATGGGGCGCCAATCGAAAGCCCGGACCTGCCTGCGTATTTGATTCTGCAAATGGATGTGTTGGCGGATTTGGCGAAGAGATTGGGACGTCATGAAGAGGCAGCGAGGTGGCTGGAAAAGGCCGAAATGACGCTGCAACGGCTCATGGAGAAGCATTGGAACGGGGAGAATTTCTACGCGACTCACTCCGGCAGCGATCAGCCTACCCAAGGAGACAGCTTGATTCGCTATATGCCTCTCGTGCTTGGCAAAAAGCTGCCGCAGGACATCCGAGCCAAGCTGATTACGGACTTGCAGGAGCGGTTTTTGACCGAGAATGGACTGGCTACGGAGAGTCCAACTAGTTCCTTCTACCGTGCGGATGGTTACTGGTTAGGCCCGATCTGGGCACCAGTGACGATGCTCGTAGTTGATGGATTACGGCGAGCTGGCGAAGTCGCGTTCTCTCAGGAGATTGCCAGACGTTTTTGTCGAATGGCAGCCCGCAGTGGAATGGCGGAAAATTTCGATGCGCTGACAGGGGATGGACTGAGAGACCGGGCATTTACTTGGACGTCCAGTGTGTTTTTGATGTTGGCTCATGAATATGTATAGGAGAAGTTCATAGAGGGGTACCGCCAGCAAAACGCAGTTAACTTAACTAGTCAGAATGGGTGACTTTACAGTATTCAATGTAGAGTTGCCCATTCTTTTTATTTCATCAAATACTAGATATCTATATTCAATTTTATAGTATTCATAGTACATTGAGTTAGGTGTTTTGACCTAGAGGCATTAA
>NZ_JABMIU010000021.1:0-63512 GCF_013332495.1 Brevibacillus sp. HB1.2
TTCTTAGCAATCATGCGTATTCAGTTTTCAGGGAATGAAACCAACCTCTTTACCCCAGAATGGGTAAGGAGGTTTTTCGTTTTTATAGCAAAAAGTCAAACTCGCGATTATTTTGTCGATAAGTTAGGCCGAATGACCGACAAGTTCCCTCTTGCAGACGGGTCTTGGGGTAGACTAACATGAGAAGGTACCTGATCCAGGCGTTGGAGTAGGCGAGGTTATGAAGGAGAATCGTTCATGAAAAAAATTCTAATCTTTTCCGCTTCCATCGGTAACGGACACAACCAGGCAGCGCGGGCCATGCAGGAAAGCTTGGCCGAGAGTGGTTGCACATCAATGATCATCGATACGTTGGAATATATTAGCCCCACCTTTCACAAGATTTTGCTGGAAAGCTATATGAATCTGTTAAGGCTGTCACCCAAGATGTGGGGAAGGATTTACCATAATACGGAAAAAACCCGTTTCTTCGATATGAATGTGCTGATGAATAAGTTATTGGCAAACAAACTGAAAAAGCTGATCAACAGTGTACAGCCTGATGCCTTTATTGCTACGCATCCGTTTGCAAGCTGTATGCTCTCCGTCCTGAAAGGGAGAAATGATTGGAAGGAACCAATCTATACGATCATTACTGACTATACCATCCATCCTTCGTGGATTAATCACCATATCAATTATTACTTCATCGGCCATGAACAACTGTATTACCTGTTAGACGTTTATCGTCAGGACCATCAAAAATTCATTCCGATGGGCATTCCCATCATGAAAAAATTCAGTTTACCATTGGACCCTGATTTGATTCGGCAAAAGCTGGGCCTCGCTCCTGGACAAAAGAGCATTATTCTTTCAGGGGGCGGATTGGGTCTCGGCTCGATGGAAAAGGTATTAGATGGTCTAGAAGAGATTAACATTCCTCTGAAAACTTTTGTGTTAACAGGGACAAACGACAAGCTGTACAATAAAGTGATAAATCGTACGTATCGCCATGAAGTCGTTCCACTAAAATTCATCAATAACTTCCATGAATACTTGGAGACGGCTGATTTAATTGTCACCAAATCAGGCGGACTTACATCAGCTGAAGTAATGAGTAAACGGGTACCCATGATTATTTACAACCCTCTGCCTGGACAAGAAGAGAGGAACAGCCACTTTTTGCTCAATAATGGATGTGCGGTACATGCCAATCTCTCGGAGCAATTGATTTACTTTATCGATGAACTATTGCATAGCCCGTCCAAGGTGGACTATATGCGTAGAATGGGACAGAAAATCTCAAAGCCAGATGCTGCACAACGAATTACCGAGTTTATCATGGATGATATGAATATGTTGTCAAGAGAAGTAGAATAGCTGCCTAGCCAGACAAAATGGAGGAACCCATGACTGTACCATTCGCCATATTATTTGATATGGATGGCACGTTACTGCAAACAGAAAAGCTGTCGACCCCCGCATTTATTCGAACGTTTGACCAGCTTCGTCAACAAGGGCTATGGCAAGGGGAAACGCCTGACGAGCGTGAACTGATCAATGTACTGGGAATGACGATCGAGCAGATCTGGGACAAATTGCTGCCGAGCGCGAGTGAGGAAGCCATTCGCTCAGCAGATGCTTTCTTGCTAGATAATGAAATCCAGTTACTCAAAGAAAGAGTGACCGAGCTATATCCGGATGTAAAATCAACCTTGGAAACACTGCGTGAGAAAGGATTTGCTTTGTTTGTAGCAAGCAATGGGCAAGAAGAGTACATCGATGCCATTTGTCAGGAATACGAGTTAAAGCCGCTGATGACCGATCTGTACTCAGCCGGCCGATTCCGTACGCATTCCAAAAATGACCTGGTTGCAAAATTGTTGTCTGATTACAAAATCGGGCAGGCCATCATGGTAGGAGATCGTCACTCCGACGTGGAAGCAGGCAAGACAAACGGTTTATTTACCATTGGATGCGACTTCGGTTTCGCCAAACCAGGGGAGCTTGATGGGGCAGATGTCATCATCACCAGCTTCACTCAGCTACTGAATCATTTGCCAGCAATCGACACCAATACACAAGAACAAACATAAACCATTCCTCAGGGAGTGGTTTTTTTGTTGATCATGTCCAAGTTTCAAGCGACCTTCTTTTGCCCACACTAGAATGTGTAAGGGACACTTGCGGGCACGCACTAAACCCATTATAATTAACGTCAAAGATAGTCAAAGTCAATAGGTAACCTCATAAGAACATACACAGAGGAATAGGAGGCGATGACTTGCGTAACATCTCGGACATCATTGAACATCACTTGAAAAGCATCATTACAAACAGTCCCAATGGATCGATCGAGATTCAGCGTAGTGAGCTTGCCGACCATTTTCAATGTGTGCCGTCTCAGATCAATTACGTCATCAATACGCGTTTTACCGTTCAAAAAGGATACATTGTAGAGAGTAAGCGCGGGGGCGGCGGGTATATTCGCATACGCAAGGTGCAGATTGTCAGCAAAGCACGTTTGCAGGAATTGCTAACAGAAGAACTGATTGGTGAGAGCATCAGTCAGAGCGTGGGAAATGCGATCGTAGAAAGACTAATGGAAGAAGGATTAGTCAACATCAGAGAAGCCACCTTGATGAAAATCGCTACCTCGCGAAATGTATTGACGCTAGAAGCTGAATTGCGGGATCGTTTGCGGGCAAATATTTTAAAGCAGATGATCGCAGCAATCTTGTTGAAGTAAAAGGAGGTATGATGTTATGAACTGTGAGGAATGCGGAAAACGACCGGCGACACTTCATTTGACGAAAATCGTCAATGGCGAAAAAACCGAATACCATATTTGCGAGCAGTGTGCTCATGAAAAAGGGGACGTCTTTACCGGCTTTCACAACTTCAGCATCAACAATCTCCTGTCAGGACTTTTAAAATTTGATCCCATGCAAAAGAATGGACGCGAAACGGCAACGAATAAGCCGCTTCAATGCGAAACATGTGGACTCACATATTCTCAATTTAGTAAAAGTGGACGATTTGGCTGTAGTGATTGCTACACCTTTTTGGGTGACCGACTGGACCCCCTTTTCCGCCGGATTCACGGAAACACACAGCATAGTGGAAAAGTACCAGAGCGTACCGGTGGCAAATTGAAGATCCGTAAAGAGCTGGAACAACTAAAGCAAGCACTGCAAAGTCATGTCGCCAGTGAAGAGTTCGAGAAGGCAGCAGAAATGCGTGATCGAATTCGAGCATTGGAACAAAAAATGGCCCAATCGTAGCAAGGGAGGTTAGCTGGTTATGTCCCAAAAGCAGTTTATGCAAAACCCGTGGAGCAATTGGATGAAAGGAGAAGGTCCTGATTCCGACATTGTCATTAGTACACGGCTGCGTATCGCCCGTAACCTGCGCCAGCACCCCTTTCCGTTATTGGCAACGGACTCGCAGGGCGAGGAAGTCGTCAGAAAGGTAACGGAAGTAAGCGATTCGGAGGCAATGCGCAAAAGGCATCAGCTTCAGGTCATCCAGATGGATCAAATTAACCCATTAGAAAAAAGGGTACTCGTAGAAAAGCATCTGATTAGCCCTCATCTGGCAGAGGAATCTCGCAAAGGTGCTGTATTACTTCGTGAAGATGAGTCTGTCAGCATTATGGTTAATGAAGAAGACCACATTCGAATACAGGTACTATTACCCGGGTTTCGTTTGAACGAGGCATGGGAATTAGGTACGAAGATAGACGACATTTTTGAGAAAAACTTGAACTACGCTTTCGACGAAACACGAGGATATCTGACAAGCTGCCCAACCAATGTGGGTACGGGTATTCGTGCATCTGTAATGCTGCACTTGCCGGCTCTGGTGATGACGCAGCAGATCAGCAGAATTTTACAGGCAATTAATCAAGTTGGTCTAGTTGTTAGAGGAATTTACGGAGAGGGCAGCGAAGCTCTAGGGAATCTTTTTCAGTTATCCAATCAGGTCACACTGGGGATGTCTGAGTCAGATATCCTTTCCAATCTCTACGGTGTAGCCAGACAGATTATTGAGCAAGAGCGTGTCGCACGTACTTATTTGCTGGAGCATACCCGGGTTTCTTTAGAGGATCGGATTTTTCGGTCGTATGGCATCCTGATGTACGCTCGCACAGTAGAGTCCAAGGAGGCGGCTCAGCGCCTGTCCGATGTACGTTTGGGGATTGATCTAGGTATTATTCCAAATGTATCTCCGCTCGTCCTAAACGAACTGTTGGTCACGACACAGCCGGGGTTTTTACAACACCACGCTGGACAAAAGCTCACTCCGGACCAACGCGACGAAAGAAGGGCACGGCTGATTCGCGAACGTCTGCGCGTAGTAGAATCACAAGAGTAATCGTAATGGTATCACGCAATTGTTAACCATATAGAGAAAAAACACGGTTATACGGAGGTGTACGATATGATGTTTGGACGTTTTACAGAACGAGCACAAAAAGTACTGGCGCTTGCCCTGGAAGAGGCGGTTCGTCTCGGACACAAAGATATTGGGACAGAGCATGTGCTGCTGGGACTCATTCGAGAAGGCGAAGGGATTGCGGCGAAGGCATTGCAATCACTTGGGCTTGGCCTCGATAAAATCCAGAGTGAAGTGGAGTCGTTAATCGGGCGAGGAACAGAGCAGTCCGGTAGTAATTACACACCAAACTATACACCTCGCGCCAAAAAGGTTATTGAACTGTCAATGGACGAAGCCCGCAAACTGGGTCATACCTATGTGGGGACTGAACATATTTTGCTTGGCTTGATCCGTGAAGGAGAGGGCATTGCTGCGAGAATCATGAACAATTTGGGCGTTAGCCTGAACAAGGCACGTCAACAGGTGCTCCAGCTCCTTGGCAGCTCGGAAATGATGGCATCTCATCAACCGTCTGGAGGGAACCCAGCGGCGAATACGCCGACATTGGACGGCTTGGCAAGGGATCTGACTGCAATCGCTCGTGATGGCGGACTGGACCCTGTCATTGGTCGCCAAAAAGAAATCGAGCGTGTGATCCAAGTACTTAGTAGACGTACTAAGAACAACCCTGTTTTGATTGGGGAGCCTGGCGTCGGGAAAACAGCTATCGCAGAAGGTCTTGCCCAAAAAATCGTGAACAACGAAATTCCAGAGACCCTTCGTGATAAGCGCGTCATGACACTCGATATGGGAACCGTTGTTGCGGGAACCAAATATCGTGGTGAGTTCGAAGATCGTCTGAAAAAAATCATGGACGAAATTCGCCAAGCAGGAAACATCATCCTGTTTATTGATGAGCTGCACACCTTGATTGGTGCTGGTGGAGCAGAAGGCGCAATTGATGCCTCCAACATTTTGAAGCCTGCTCTGGCACGTGGCGAGCTACAGTGCGTGGGTGCCACTACGCTGGATGAATATCGCAAGTACATCGAAAAAGACGCGGCACTGGAGCGTCGTTTCCAACCGATTCAGGTTGATGAACCGACACCGGAGGATGCGATTCGTATCCTGCATGGCCTTCGTGATCGTTACGAAGCCCACCATCGTGTCAAAATTACCGATGAAGCAATCGAGCAGGCAGTAAAACTGTCTGACCGCTATATTACGGAACGCTTCCTTCCTGACAAGGCTATCGACTTGGTCGACGAGGCGGCCTCCAAAGTTCGCTTGCAATCCTTTACGGTTCCACCAAACCTCAAAGAGCTGGAGGGACGTCTGGAAGAGGTACGCAAGGAAAAAGACGCTGCCGTACAATCACAAGAGTTCGAGGAAGCAGCAGCACTTCGCGATCAGGAGCAAAAACTGCGTGAAGAACTGGATAAAACGAAAAAAGACTGGAAAGAGCGCCAAGGCCAGCTGAACATGGAGGTTACGCCAGAAGACATCGCGCAAGTAGTGGCGAGCTGGACGGGTATTCCTGTATTGAAGCTGAAGGAAGAAGAAACAGAGCGTTTGCTGAAGATGGAAGAGATTTTGCACGATCGCGTCATTGGTCAAGATGAAGCAGTCAAATCCATCTCGCGTGCAATCCGCCGTGCCCGTGCTGGTTTGAAAGATCCAAAACGCCCGATCGGCTCGTTTATCTTCCTAGGACCTACTGGTGTGGGTAAAACTGAATTGGCTCGTGCCGTAGCAGAGACGCTTTTCGGTGACGAGGATGCCATGATTCGTGTAGATATGTCCGAGTACATGGAGAAGCATTCCACCGCTCGTCTGGTCGGTGCCCCTCCTGGCTATGTAGGCTTTGATGAAGGCGGTCAGCTGACCGAAAAAGTGCGTCGCAAGCCTTACTCCGTCATTTTGCTGGACGAAATCGAGAAAGCTCACCCAGACGTATTCAACATCCTGCTACAAGTATTGGATGATGGTCGTCTGACAGACTCCAAGGGACGTACCGTTGATTTCCGCAACACGGTTGTCATTATGACTTCCAACGTCGGAGCCAGCATGATCAAGAAAAATACGACGCTCGGCTTCACGACCAACGATTCGGAAAGAAAGTACCAGGATATGAAGGACAAAGTCATGGATGAGCTGAAAAAGAGCTTCCGTCCTGAGTTCTTGAACCGTATCGACGAAGTCATCGTGTTCCACTCTTTGGAGCAAGAGCATATCGAGCAAATCGTATCTCTCATGACAGAAGATCTGCGTAAACGTTTGAAAGAGCAAGACATTGATTTCCAATTGAGTGAAGAGGCCAAGAAAGTATTGGCAAAAGAAGGCTTTGATCCGGCCTATGGTGCGCGTCCTCTGCGTCGTGCTATCCAGCGCCACATCGAGGATAATTTGTCCGAGGAATTGCTCAAGGGCACGATCAGTAAAGGCGATACCGTCAATATCGAAGCCGAAGAAGGCAAGCTGGTTGTTAAGCGCCTCGAAAAAACGAAATCATAAGCTGGATTGAAAAGTAATAGAATGCCTCCTGATTCGGGAGGTATTCTTTTTTTGGGTGCGTAATTATGATAAAAGTAGAGAAAGAAATCCAAGTGAGGGTGCGACTATGTCAAAGTATAAAACGAAATACGCGTGTCAAGAATGTGGCTATGAATCGCCAAAATGGATGGGAAAATGCCCGGGGTGCAGCAGTTGGAACACCTTGGTGGAGGAAGTGACCGTAAAAAATCCACATCGTCACGAAGGGATGAGCGGCGGTCAGCGCCAATCTGCGATTCCATTGACTCAGGTAGCCAGTGAAGAAGAGCCACGCATGGATACCACGATCGGTGAATTGAATCGTGTTCTTGGTGGAGGACTTGTTCCGGGTTCACTCATTTTGGTTGGAGGAGACCCCGGAATCGGAAAATCGACATTGCTTTTGCAGACATCTTTTGCCTTGGCTCATCAAGGGGCAAAGGTTCTCTATGTATCTGGAGAGGAGTCGGCAAAACAAATCAAAATTCGCGCGGATCGACTCCATTTGCAAACGCCGCCGATGTTTGTATTGGCAGAAAATGATTTGGATTTGATCGAACAGCATATTAATCAAGTAGACCCGGATGTACTGATTATTGACTCGATCCAGACCGTGTTTCACCCGACGATCCAATCGGCTGCTGGAAGTGTCGCACAAGTGCGGGAGGCGACTGCCCAATTGATGCGGATTGCAAAAGGGAAAGGAATTGGTACCTTCATTGTCGGTCATGTTACCAAGGAAGGCTCCATCGCCGGTCCGCGTATGCTTGAGCACATGGTAGATGCTGTTCTCTATTTTGAAGGGGAGCGCCACAATACGTTTCGGATTTTGCGCGCCGTCAAAAACCGTTTTGGTTCGACAAACGAAATCGGTATTTTCGAGATGAAGGATCGCGGTTTGGAGGAAGTGGCGAATCCGTCTGAGATATTTTTAGCAGAGCGTCCATTTGGTGTTGCGGGTTCCACGGTCGTAGCCAGCATGGAGGGCACACGTCCCGTTTTGGTTGAGCTGCAAGCACTCGTTGCCCCGACCAGCTTTGTAACCCCACGGAGAACGGCAACAGGGGTCGATCATCAGCGTGTGGCGATGATCATGGCAGTGTTGGAAAAGCGCATGGGCATGATGCTACAAAATCAGGATGCATATGTAAACGTAGCAGGTGGGGTCAGATTGGATGAGCCAGCGGTTGATTTGGCGATTGCCGTAAGCATTGCAAGCAGTTTCCGTGATCACGCTACCAATCCGCATGATGTCGTGATCGGAGAAATTGGCTTGACTGGTGAGGTGCGCGGTGTCTCTCGTATTGAGCAACGAGTACGAGAAGCACATAAGTTAGGCTTTAAGCGTGTTATCATTCCGGAGAAAAACATCCGCGGTCTGGATGCGCCAGCAGATATTCAAGTGATTGGTGTGAGCAATATTGCCGATGCGTTGAACGAGGTGATAAGGAGGTAGGAGTGGGCATGCAGGGGAACATCAAAAGAGCTCCGCAATTCGGTGATGTGCTTCGTCTCGTGGCACCCGGCACACAGCTTCGTGAAGGATTGGAAAATGTTTTACGGGCCAAAACCGGGGGCTTGATCGTCATTGGGTGCGGTCCAGAGATGAAGACGATTGTCGATGGCGGTTTTTCCATCAATTGTGATTTTTCTCCTGCCCATTTGTATGAATTAGCGAAGATGGATGGGGCGATTATAGTAAGTGAAGACGCAAAACGCATCCTGTACGCGAATACGCAAATCTTCCCACCCTCCTCAGTCCCCACGAGCGAGACGGGGACACGGCATCGTACAGCGCAACGGACAGCCATTCAAACGAATCATCTGGTCATTGCTATCTCTCAGCGCCGCAATGTGATCACGTTGTACCAGGGGAATTTCCGGTATGTCTTAAGTGAAATCAGTGTCATTTTGGCCAAGGCGAATCAGGCTGTATCTACCCTTGAGAAATACAAGGCCGTTCTTGATCAAACATTGACGAATCTTGGTGCGTTAGAATTTGAGGAGCTCGTTACTCTACACGAAGTTGCCTCGGTTTTGCAACGGATTGAGATGGTGTTACGTATTAAGACAGAGGTCTCCAAGTACATATGTGAGCTAGGGGTAGAAGGAAGGCTCGTCAGTATGCAGTTGGAGGAATTGGTTTCAAACATTGAGGAAGAGGCACACATGCTTATTCGGGATTATTCCCGAGATCCATCCTATTCACCTGATCTCGTGTTGCGGGACATGAAAAAATTAAACTCGGAGGAAATGCTGGAACTTACTTCTTTTTTGCGAACGCTGGGGTATTCCTCCAATGCCAGTATGCTGGATGAATCCGTTTCCCCTAGAGGTTATCGGATCCTGTACAAGATCCGGCGTTTGCCCGTTACGATCATCTCAAATCTGGTAGAGCATTTTCATCATCTGCCGCGAATCATGATGGCAACGATTCAGGAATTAGACGAAGTGGAAGGCATTGGCGAGGTACGAGCGAGAGCGATTAAAGAGGGGCTGAAACGGATTCAAGAACAAGTGTTCATTGACAGACACATTTAAAGTAGAATAGGATAAAGGCATTATTTGTATTCAACATTTGCCTAGGGGACTTGGATGAAAACAAGGTCGACAGGATAACCTGCTCCTTACGCAAAAGAAATCAGGAGGTAGTCTATGTTCGTGAAATCGTTACCGAACATACTAACCGTAAGCAACTTGTTTCTGGGAGTTTTAGCAATTATTCTTGCGTTTCGAGGCGATCAATACGTCGAATATGCAGCGATCACAGTGATCATTGGTATGCTGGCAGACGGGCTGGATGGACGTGTAGCTCGTATGTTGAATGCCCAAAGCGAGTTCGGAAAGGAATTGGATTCACTTTCTGACGTCATTACGTTTGGGATTGCGCCAGCGTTCATCATGTATGTTGTCGTCTTGCAACACTTTGATTTGCTTGGGATTCTCATTACAGCCATTTTTCCGATCTGTGGTGCGCTGCGTTTGGCGCGTTTTAACGTACAGGCCGGGGTTCCGGGGTATTTCATCGGTTTGCCGATTACGGCAGCGGGGGGCGTACTGGCTACGCTCGCACTCTATCACCAAGTATTCACTCCGGTATTGCTTGCCGTAAGTATGTTGCTGCTTGCCTTTTTGATGGTATCAAAAGTCAAGTATCCTAACTTTAAAAAAGTGGGGATTCCAAAGTCTGCTTACTGGATCACACCCATTATCATCGCGATTGTGGTTGTTGTAGCGATTAAGTATCCGCAGCAATTTCCAAAAATCGTCTTCCTGCCACTTGCTTTTTATGCACTGTACGGAATAAAAAAAAACGTTGACTTTCTCGTCAAAAAATTACGCAAGCGTAAAAACAAAGAGGAAGAATCCGTTCCGTTTGAATAGTTACGGCATAAAAAAACCCACACTTCAATGTGCGGGTTTTTCTTTTTTGTATGCAACTTTTTTTAGGGTTCATTCGTAATACGAGTAACGGACTTTTAAGACAGATTGAAGACACCCAAAGTATTCAGTCGGTTGGATTCTTTCTGAAGCACATCTTCTAGCTTAATGTCAGTAATATTGCACAGGGCAGTGAGGTAAAAGAGATTTTTGCCAAGCTCAGCAGTAACTACATCGCGACAATGCTCGCACAGCGGTCCGTTAAAGTGGGTGTCCAAATGGGACTTGTTGTCCTCCAGATTCTTGTTCGAATCGTACGTCTGTTTTTTGGCAACCACTTCGACACAGCCGCATTCGGTGATGGCTTTGGTCAGTGAACGGTTAATGCGGGATGCCGTTTCCTGAACTTTGGACATGACGTCCAGTACGCTACGATGTCTGATCAAAAGCTCGGATACTTGCGTTTGAAAGTCGTCTATGTTTCGATTGTCCATCTGGTTCACCTCTGCTTTAGGCTGTTGGTATCGTCATAATTTTCTCTCATTACGATACTGACATTATAAGAAGGGAGTCAGCTCCCTGTCAATTTAACATCGAAGGAAACGAGTGTTCCCGGGTTGACGAGAAAATGACAACTATGTTAAAATTTTTGGCTATTTGACATGGCAAAATCTTTTTTGCTATAGTGAGGGAAAGTAAAATGAAGCATTATAATGATTTGGAAAAAAATAGGGTTTTACTCTTAGGCTTCTGTCTATATTAGTAAAAGGAGGTGAAGGCATGTTACGCCGAGTAGGAAAATTCATTTTTGTTTTGATTGGTGGCGGATTAGGGTATCGCTTTGGTGACGAACTGTTTTCGTTGCTCGATCCACTGTTAAACTTTGGTGTAGTAGCCGGATCGCAATATATTGGAGCTGTACTAGGTGCCATCTTGTTTTTCTTTTTAGCGAATTGGGTTGTGGATTATGTTCTGCGCATCGTTCGATGGGGTGAAGAGACACTCGTCAAAATGCCGGTTGTCGATGTGATGTTCGGAGCGATGGGGTTGATTAGTGGTCTTATTATTGCATTCTTATTATTCCTGCCCATCAGTAAAATTCCGATTCCATTTGTAGGAGATCTTTTGCCGTTAATTGTTTCCGGGTTGCTCGGTTATTTGGGCTTCCAGGTAGGATTTCGCAAGCGGGACGAGATTATGTCGGTATTTTCGATTGGACGTAAGGATAAGAAAAAGGATAGTGCAACAACTGCCGCTAACTTGGAAAATAAAATTCTCGATACCAGTGTCATCATTGACGGACGCATCGCAGATATTTGCCGTACTGGCTTTCTGGAAGGGGTACTGGTCATTCCGGGATTTGTGCTAGAGGAACTGCAGCATATCGCAGATTCCTCCGATGTACTGAAGAGAAACCGCGGTCGTCGTGGTCTGGATATCTTGAACAAGATTCAAAAAGAAATGAAGGTAAAGGTCCAGATTTGGGAAGGCGATTTTGAAGAAGTATCCGAGGTGGACAGCAAGCTGATCAAGCTCGCTAAGCTCATTAACGGAAAGGTCGTAACAAACGACTTTAACCTGAACAAGGTATGTGAGCTGCAAGGTGTTGCGGTATTGAACATCAATGATTTGGCGAATGCAGTTAAGCCTGTAGTTTTACCTGGAGAAGAGATGAACGTTCAAGTCATCAAGGATGGGAAAGAGCATGGTCAGGGTGTCGCTTATCTGGACGATGGCACGATGATTGTTGTAGAGGGTGGACGAGAATACATCGGAAATGACGTCGATGTTCTCGTAACGAGTGTGCTGCAAACTTCTGCGGGACGCATGATCTTCGCCAAACCAAAGTTGCTGGAACGAGCGTTATAGAAAAGACAACAGGAGAGGGATGAATCAGTGAGTACGGGTGTCGTGATCGTTGCAGCCGGTTCGGGTAAACGAATGGGTGGACAACGAAACAAGTTGTGGTTACCGCTTGCGGGCGAGCCGATCTTGGCTCATACGGTACGTCTTTTTGCCACTCATCCCGACATTGATGAAGTCGTGCTAGTGGTGAGTGAAGCAGACCACGCAGAAGTAACGACCTTGATCTCGGCTGAAAAGCTGACGGTTGTGGTTACTCTGGGTGGAGCAGAGCGACAAGACAGTGTGAGAAATGGCTTGGCATCACTATCCGCAAATTGCGATTATGTACTAGTTCACGATGCTGCCCGTCCTTTCGTCACTCGCAAACAGATCAGTGACATGATCAAACAAGTGCAACAAGATCAGGCAACGATCATGGCAGTACCTGTCAAAGATACGATTAAAGTGGTGGGGGCAACAGGACTTGTAGAGTCAACCCCAGCACGGGAAAGCTTGTGGGCGGTTCAAACCCCACAAGCTTTTCGTATGTCTTTATTGCGAGAGGCACATCAGGCAGCAGAGGCAGCGGGGAAGCTGGGTACGGATGATGCGATGCTGGTTGAGTGGCTGGGTCATCCGGTATCGATTATGAACGGAAGCTATGAGAACATTAAGATTACTACGCCAGACGATCTGTGGTTTGGTGAAGAGATATTGCGGAAACGAAAGGGAGAGTAGCTCATGCGTATTGGACAAGGTTTTGACGTGCATCAACTAGTAGAGGGGCGTCCATGCATTATCGGTGGCGTCACCATCCCGTATGAAAAAGGCTTGCTAGGGCATTCTGACGCGGATGTTCTCCTCCATGCGATTAGTGACGCGATTCTTGGAGCGATTGGTGAGGGGGATATTGGCCGTCATTTCCCAGATACAGACCCGGCTTTCAAGGATGCGGATAGCGTGAAGCTGTTGGAGCATGTATGGAAGTTGGTTCGGGAGCGCGGCTACCGTTTAGGAAACGTGGATGCAACGATCATTGCCCAAGCGCCGAAGATGGCGCCATACATCCCGCAAATGTGTGAAGTCATTGCACGCGTGCTGGAGGCAGAAGATCTCTCGCAAGTGAATGTGAAAGCGACTACCTCCGAGAAACTCGGTTTTACAGGCAGAGGGGAAGGAATCGCTGCACAGGCAGTATGCTTGCTTGTCAAGTAGAAGGGCAAGGTGTAACATAAAGCCTTAGATACGTTTTTACTTAGGTCAAGGTTTATAGCCTTTTACATTCATAAGGATGGTGCTACCAATGGCGAAAGAAATTCGCACTCGTTATGCGCCGAGTCCTACGGGGCATTTACACATCGGCGGTGCGCGAACAGCGCTCTTTAATTATCTTTTTGCGAAACATCACGGTGGTTCGTTCATCGTTCGGATTGAAGATACGGACCAAACGCGCAATAAGGAAAATGCGGACGAAGAGCAAATGAAAAACCTGAAATGGCTCGGCGTAACATGGGAAGAAGGTACAGACGTTGGTGGACCATATGGACCGTACCGTCAAACAGAACGCCTGGACATTTATCGGAAATATATCGATCAACTGCTGGCAGAAGGCAAAGCGTACTACTGCTACGCGACAAAAGAAGAGCTGGATGCAGAACGTGAAGAACAGCTCGCGCGTGGAGAAACACCGCGCATTTTGGAAAAGCACCGCCATGTAACGGACGAGCAGCGTGCTCAGTACGAAGCAGAAGGGCGAGTGCCATCCATTCACTTCCTCGTTCAGGATAATCGCGAGTATGTCGTGAACGACCTGATTCGTGGCCAGGTAACATTCGACTCCAACGAGATGGGCGATTTCGTTATTTGCCGTCCGGATGGAATTCCTACATACAACTTCGCTGTTGTAGTGGATGACTATTTGATGAAAATTAGCCACGTCATTCGTGGAGAAGAGCATCTGTCCAATTCGCCTCGTCAATTGATGATTTATGAAGCGTTTGGCTGGGAAGCGCCTGACTTTGCTCACTTGGCACTGATCCTCAACCAAGATGGCAAAAAGATGTCCAAGCGCGATGAGAGCATTCTTCAGTTCATTGAACAGTACCGTGACCTCGGCTTCTTGCCAGAAGCAATCGTGAACTTCCTTGTTCTTTTGGGATGGTCTCCAGGTGGCGAAGAAGAGATTTTCTTAATGGAAGATCTGATTAAGCTGTTCTCAATGGACCGCGTGAACAAGTCGCCAGCTGTGTTTGATGCAACGAAGATGAACTGGATGAACAACTTCTATTTGAAGCGTCAACCGCTGGATATGATTACAGACATGTGTATCCCGCATCTGCAAAAAGCAGGCTTTATCGAAGAGAATTTGTCTGCTGAGAAGCGCGAATGGGTTCGCAGTATCGTAGGCCTGTACCAAGAGCAAATGTCCTACTGTGCGCAAATCGTTCCGTTGGCAGCTCTTTTCTTCCTCGACGAAGTGGTGTACGATGAAGAAGCAACTCTGGTGCTAAAAGAACCGCAATTGCCGGAAGTGCTTGCTTCCTTTGTGAAACACCTTTCTGCCCAAGATGCATATAATGTGGATGTTATTAAAGCGGTACTCAAAGACGTGCAAAAGGAAACGGGTCACAAAGGCAAGGCATTGTTCATGCCGGTCCGTGTAGGAGCAACTGGTCAGGCGCATGGTCGTGACCTGGCGGAGACGTTGTATCTGCTTGGACGCGACAAGGTGATTGCACGTGCAGAGCAAGTAATTGCAAACGGTCAGTAAGTATTGGCTGGTTTTCTTTTATAAATAATGAATGCGACGATCAGGAGAAGTACAACAGTCTGCACATCTACAGAGAGGATGGATAGGTGAGAGCCATCTGGTGTGCCCTGTATGGAAATGCCCCTGTGAGCAATGAGCTGAACCTATCTTTTTGAAAAGATATCAGTAGGCGCCATCGGCTTCCCGCCGTTATCGGGATATGAGCGAGATTTGCTCATGACTGTTGTGAGTTTTTTGTGACAGTGATGACGATCTAAGCAGAGTGGAACCACGGTAAACCCGTCTCTGTCCCTTCGTGTTTTTTGAGGGGATAGGGACGTTTTTTATTTTTTTGAAAAGGTAGTTCAAAAAGTGGTTCTCGCTATTTTCTCAATGCTGAAAAGACAACTTTTTGAACCCTGACATTGAGGTTGAACGTGAGCAGGTAAATCAGGCAGGAGGTGCCACCCAAAAATGTTAGCACAGATGAGAGATGACATTCATGCTGTTTTTGAACGAGACCCGGCTGCGCGAAGTACGCTGGAAGTCGTTATGACCTATTCCGGTTTGCACGCGATATGGGGGCACCGGATTGCCCACAGGCTCTGGAAGTCTGAGCTGTGTACACTCGCCCGAATTGTCTCTCAAGTATCCCGATTTTTCACGGGAATTGAGATTCACCCGGGCGCAACAATTGGCCGCGGCCTGTTCATTGACCATGGCATGGGTGTTGTGATCGGAGAGACGTGCGAAATCGGAGACAATGTAACGATTTATCAAGGGGTTACACTCGGGGGAACAGGTAAGGAAAAAGGAAAGCGTCACCCTACAATCGGCAATGATGTCATTATTGCTACGGGAGCAAAGGTGTTGGGCTCCTTCAAAATTGGCGATAATTCAAAGATAGGGGCTGGTGCCGTTGTCTTGCAGGAGGTACCGCCTAACTCGACCGTAGTAGGAATCAAGGGACGCATCGTCATCCAGGATGGCAAGCGGGTCAAAAATGATCTGGACCATGTAAATATGCCAGACCCGGTAGCGGATACGATTCGTATGATGCAAAAGGAAATTGATCAGTTACGCAAAGAATTGGAGCTTTTGAGGGAGGATAAAAAGAACGATGGGCATTCAGCTGACTAACACGATGACGCGGCGAAAGGAACCGTTTCACACATTGGAGCCAGGGAAGGTAAAAATGTACGTGTGCGGTCCGACCGTGTACAACTACATCCACATTGGAAATGCGCGCCCTGCCATTGTATTTGATACACTTCGCCGTTACTTGAAATATCGTGGCTACGAAGTGACATTCGTGCAAAACATTACGGACGTAGATGACAAACTGATTCGTGTGGCGAATCAGGAAGGTGTCACTGTCAAAGAAGTGGCGGATCGATACACGGATGCGTACAACGCTGATCTGAAATCACTAAACGTACTGCCACCTGATATTCAACCGCGAGTAATGCAGACCATTCCGGAGATCATTGAATTCGTGCAAGGGCTGATTGAAAAGGGCTTTGCCTACGAGAGTGAAGGTGACGTCTATTTCCGCACGGGACGTTTTCAGGAATACGGAAAACTTTCGCATCAACCGTTGGATGATTTGCAGGCAGGTGCTCGTGTAGAAATCAACGAGAAAAAGGAACATCCCCTGGACTTTGTCCTTTGGAAAGCGGCCAAGACCGGAGAAGTTACCTGGGGCAGTCCGTGGGGCGAAGGAAGACCGGGATGGCATATTGAGTGCTCGGCGATGGCCCTGAAGTTTTTGGGTGAGGAAATCGATATCCATGCGGGCGGAACAGACCTTGTGTTCCCGCACCACGAGAACGAAATTGCCCAGTCGGAATGCTTTACGGGTAAAGTCTTTGCTCGCTACTGGCTACACAACGGCATGCTCAATATCGATAACGAAAAAATGTCCAAATCCCTCGGGAATTTCTTGCTTGCACGCGATCTTTCGGAGAAATTCGGTGGTCAATTAATTCGCTTCTTTATGCTTCAGGGGCACTATCGCAACCCGATCAATTTTAGCGAAGAGTTGATTGAACAGGCGGCTAATGGTCTAGATAGAATTAAGACCGCGCATACGAATCTGTCTCATCGTCTGGATACCGTGCGCGCAGAAGAGCCGAATGATCAGGCACAGGAGCAGGCACGAATCATTGGAGAGCTTCGTGAGCGTTTCATTGCTGAGATGGATGATGATATCAATACAGCGAATGCCATTACCGTTATTTTTGACGTCGTGAAGGAAGCCAACCTGTATTTGCGTCATCAAAATGTAGGCGAAACCGAAGTTCGTGCGTACATGGATTTGTTGGTGGAGTTGACGGAGGTTCTTGGTCTTGAAATTGCAGAAGAGCAGGAACTGTTGGATAGTGAGATTGATGCGTTGATCGAAGAGCGCACAGAAGCTCGCAAAGCAAGAAACTTTGCCCGTTCTGACGAAATCCGCGATCTGCTCGCAGCAAAAGGAATCGTGCTGGAGGACACGCCACAAGGTGTTCGCTGGCGTCGAAAATAAGGGGCCGAAGAAAATAGATGCAAAAAGAAGAACTAACCCGAGATCCTAATCTGACAAATCCACTCGTGCTTGCCTTCCTCGGGGATGCTACCTATTCGCATTGTGTTAGGTATCATTTGATCGCCAAGGGGCTGGTTAAACCAAACCAGCTCCACAAGGCGGCCAACCGCTATGTTTCAGCGAAAGCACAGGCCAATGTGTTGTTGACGTTAATGCCCACATTGCCGGAGGAAGAATTGAATGTAGTGAAGCGGGGGCGGAATGCCAAATCCGGTTCCAGTGCCAAAAACGCCGATATTATCGACTACCGTCATGCAACGGCTTTTGAAGCATTGATCGGGTACCTGTACTTGTGTGGAAAAGAAGAGCGGATCGCTGAAATTGTGCAGCAGGCTTTTGCCATAGTGGAAGGAGAATCGTGAAATGAGTGAAGAGTGGATTCTGGGGAAAAACCCCGTCATCGAGGCTTTGCGATCGGGGCGTACGATCAATAAGATTTGGGTTGCAGAGGGAACGAATAAAAATTTGATGGGACCTGTCTTTGCTTTGGCAAAAGAACAGGGTGTCATTGTGACGACAGCGAACCGCAAAAAGCTGGATCAGCTCGTGTCGACGGACAACCATCAGGGTGTAGTGGCTTCTGTTGCTGCTTACGATTACGTAGAAGTAGACGATATTTTGAAGCGGGCAGAGGAAAAAAACGAGGCGCCGTTCATTTTGCTGTTGGACGAGCTGGAAGATCCGCATAACCTCGGTTCGATCATGCGTACAGCCGATGCAGTCGGTGCTCATGGTGTCATCATTCCAAAACGACGTTCTGTCAGTCTTACGGCAACAGTGGCAAAAGCTTCGGCAGGGGCGATCAACTACGTGCCGGTAGCGCGAGTGACGAATTTGGTTCGTACCATGGAAGAGCTCAAAGAACGCGGTGTTTGGATCGCAGGAACAGACGCGAGTGCCAAACAAGATTTCCGCCAGGGTGATTATACGATGCCGCTCGCGATTGTCATTGGCAGCGAAGGAAAAGGCATGAGTCGCCTCGTTCGGGAAAACTGTGATTTTCTGTACAGCCTTCCGATGGCGGGCAATGTTACCTCACTCAACGCTTCTGTAGCAGCTGCCTTGTTGATGTATGAAGTCTATCGCTCCAGGAGTCCAATTCCAACGCGGGTGAAATGACATGTCAAAACGAAAAGCCAAGCAGCTGTTGATCGTAGATGGATACAATATCATCGGCGCCTGGCCCGATCTGCGCCTGCTGAAGGATCAAGAGCGGATGGACGAGGCGCGTGATCAGTTGATCGCAAAAATGGCAGAATACCAGAGCTACACAGGGACGAAGGTTATCATCGTTTTCGATGCGTACAACGTTCCTGGCATTGGCCGTCAAATGGAAGACTTCCAGGTTGAAGTCTATTTCACGAAGAAAAAGGAGACGGCTGACGAAAAAATAGAGCAGTTAGTCTCCGAATTTCACAATAAAAATCGACAAATTTATGTGGCAACTTCTGACTATACGTCACAACGTGTCATATTTGGGCAGGGAGCTTTGCGCAAATCTGCCCGGGAGTTGTTGCTCGATATGGAAAATGCGGGGAAAGAAATCAAGAAACAAGTCGAAAAAACGCAAGAAGACGGCTTCTCCAGGCGGATTACGCTGAATGATGAAATAGCGAAAATATTCGAAAAATGGAGAAGGGAATAACTTGGATTCGGTTGACGCTTTTTTACGGCATCATGTATAATAGCGCTATCTATTGGAGAAACCGGTTGGCGGAGGGATCATTTGTGAGTGTTGACCTCAAGGAGTTAAAACATGCCCAATATGAACTAATGACCGACGAAGAAGTAGTCGACCTGGTTCGCGATAATGACGCCGAAGCTTTGGAGTATTTGATCAACAAATACAAAAACTTCGTTCGTGCCAAAGCGAGATCCTATTTTCTTATTGGGGCTGACCGCGAAGACATCGTGCAGGAAGGGATGATCGGACTGTACAAGTCTATTCGCGACTTCCGAGGAGACAAGCTCACGTCGTTCAAAGCATTTGCCGAGTTGTGTATTACCCGTCAGATCATTACCGCGATCAAGACGGCGACACGCCAAAAGCACATCCCGCTCAATTCTTACGTGTCACTGGACAAGCCTATCTACGATGAAGATTCTGACCGCACGTTACTCGATGTGATCTCGGGAACAAAAGTGACCGATCCAGAGGAATTGTTTATCAATCGGGAAGAGTTCGATGATATCGAGGGCAAAATGAGTGAAATCTTGAGTGATTTGGAGCGCCAGGTTCTCATGCTCTATTTGGATGGACGATCCTATCAGCAGATTGCCGTCGAGCTGAAGCGTCACGTCAAGTCTATTGATAATGCATTGCAGCGAGTAAAGCGCAAGCTAGAGCGCTATTTGGAAGGAAGAGAGATTCATCTGTAGAGAATCTCTCTTTTTATTTTGGAAGCAAAAGGACTTCTTCTTGTCAAGTCATTTTGTTTGACATGGGTATTTCGGTATGATAAATTTATTTAGGTAGCCATAGACTCTTATCTCTCTGTTCTATGGTTACTTAGGTGAATGAAATGGTCTGGAAAAAGTAGCGGTTTTCCCGTACTATTTATCATCGGGGTACTTTTAACTAATAGCAGGTTTGAAATGAGATGGAGGTGGCAATAAATGCGAGTAAACATCACGTTGGCGTGCACCGAGTGTGGCGAGCGTAACTATATCTCCACGAAGAACAAGCGCACCACTACTGAACGTGTTGAACTGAAAAAGTATTGCTCCCGTGACAAGAAGCAAACCCTTCATCGCGAGACGAAGTAATGGTTGATGCGACGAAGTCAGGGGGTGGCAAAGTGGGTTTTTTATCACGAATCGGAGCCAGTTTTCGCCGTACCGGTGGTTTTTTTAGTGACGTAATGTCCGAACTAAAGAAAGTCCGTTGGCCTAACCGTAAAGAGTTGACAACCTATACGCTTGTTGTACTCGTTACGGTTGTGCTCCTGGCAATATTCTTCTTCGTCGTTGATTTGGGTATCTCGCGCTTGATCGATTTGATTCTAGGAACGTAATTATGCAAGTCTTAGGAGGGACGGACGGTTATCGTCCTGTTGGATATGGAAAAAGCATGGTATGTACTTCATACGTACTCAGGTTACGAAAACAAGGTTAAAACAAATCTGGAGAAGCGGCTCGAGTCGATGGGCATGGAAGACAAGATCTTTCGCGTTCTTGTTCCCACTGAAGAAGAGGTGGAAACCAAGGATGGTAAGAAGCGCACCGTCACGAAAAAAGTGTTTCCTGGATACGTCCTTGTTGAAATGGTGATGACGGACGACTCTTGGTATGTCGTGCGCAACACTCCTGGGGTTACCGGCTTTGTCGGATCCACGGGCGCCGGCTCTAAGCCGACAGCGCTGCGTCCTGAAGAGGCCGATACGATTCTCAAGCAAATGGGAATCGAAATTCCCAAGATCAGAGTCGATTATGCTCTCCGCGATATGGTGCGCGTCATAGATGGTCCATTTTCCAATCGCACCGGGGAGATTATCGAGATTCACCCGGACAGGCAGAAGGTTCGCGTATTGGTGGACATCTTCGGTCGCGAAACACCGGTAGAGCTAGACTTTACACAAGTTCAAAAATTGGATTAGGATTCAACTTGAAAAGTATCGCGCTATGTGGTACATTTCATTTTGTTTTAACAATCCCACAACATTAATTGGGGTTTCTTGCACTCTCACTATAGATCGAAAGTCTTTTACATAGAGACTTTCAAAAAACGGTGGGAGGGGGCATTCCCCCGTAATAACCACATGTGAAGTAAGGAGGTGTGTTACGTGGCTAAGAAGGTTATCCGCGTAATTAAATTACAAATCCCAGCAGGTAAAGCGAATCCTGCACCTCCAGTAGGTCCGGCTCTCGGTCAAGCTGGTGTAAACATCATGGGATTCTGTAAAGAATTCAATGCTCGCACTGAAAGCGAAGTAGGTATGATCATCCCGGTGGAAATCACCGTGTTTGAAGACCGTTCTTTCACTTTTATCACAAAAACTCCTCCAGCTGCAGTTCTGTTGAAGAAAGCTGCTGGTATCGAGTCTGGTTCTGGCGTACCAAACAAAACAAAGGTTGCTACGCTGAAGCGTGATAAAGTTCGTGAAATCGCAGAACTGAAGCGTCCTGACCTGAATGCTGCATCCGTAGAAGCGGCTATGCGCATGGTAGAAGGTACAGCTCGTTCTATGGGTATCGTAATCGAAGACTAATTGTCTTGAGTGCAAGGGGGCACAGACGTTGTGCCCCCCTGTCTGTGGGAGGATCAACCGCTACGACCACATTGAAGGGAGATTTAATCATGGCGAAAAAAGGTAAGAAATATCAAGAGGCTGTAAAGCTCGTTGATAAAAACAAAGTATACGAAGTAGCAGAAGGTATTGAGCTGGTTAAAAAAGCAGCTACTGCTAAGTTCGATGAAACTGTTGAAGCAGCTTTCCGTTTGGGTGTAGACCCTAAGCGTGCTGACCAACAAATCCGTGGCGCTGTTGTATTGCCACATGGTACTGGTAAAGTACAACGTGTTCTCGTATTCGCTAAAGGCGAAAAAGCAAAAGATGCAGAAGCAGCTGGCGCAGACTTCGTAGGCGATGCAGACATGATCGCGAAAATTCAAGGTGGCTGGTTCGACTTTGACGTTGTAGTAGCTACTCCTGACATGATGGGTGAAGTAGGTAAATTGGGTCGTGTACTCGGTCCAAAAGGCCTGATGCCAAACCCTAAGACCGGTACTGTTACTTTCGATGTAACAAAAGCGGTAAACGAAATCAAAGCAGGTAAAATTGAGTACCGCGTAGACAAAGCAGGTAACATCCACGCTCCGATCGGTAAAGCATCCTTCGATGCTGACAAGCTGGCTGACAACCTGGCTGCTCTGACTGACGCACTGAACCGTGCGAAACCAGCTGCAGCAAAAGGTGTTTACATGAGAAATGTAACCCTGAGCTCCACTATGGGCCCTGGTGTACGCGTAGCTGTAAAATAATGACACTTGACTTCCTTTGTGGGAGTTGTTAAGATAGTCCCTGTTGATGAAAAGAATATGCCGTAGACAGAAGGCGCGGTGCTTGTGAGAGTAACGCTTAATATCCCTCCGAGGCGTGTAATGTACGAATGAGGAAACGCTGTTTTCCTTTGACGATATAGCATTATGCCCTCGTGAGTCTGCGAGGGCATTCTTCATTTTCTAGGATTAGAGCACGGGAGGTGTAATCAATGGCAGAAATTCGTCCAACCGTTATTCGTGAAGAAAAGGTACAAGCGATCAACGAAATCGCAGCTAAGCTTCGCGAAAGCCAAACTACAGTGGTAGCTGACTACCGCGGTCTGACAGTAGCACAAGTAACTGAGCTCCGTAAGCAATTGCGTGAAGCTGGTGTTGAGTTCCAGGTGTTGAAAAACTCCCTGACTCGTTTGGCTACTGAGAAGGAAAGCCTGACTGAACTGGATCAATATCTGACTGGACCAAACGCTCTGGCGTTCTCCAAAGACGATATCATCGCTCCAGCGAAAGTTATCGCTGAATTCGCTAAGAAAAACGACAAGCTGGAAATCAAGGGTGGCGTTATCGAAGGTAAAGTAGTTGATGCTGAGCAAATTAAAGCTTTGGCTTCCCTACCAAACCGCGAAGGTCTCTTGTCCATGCTTCTCTCCGTCCTGCAAGCTCCTATGCGCAACGTTGCATTGGCAGTCAAAGCAGTGGCAGAACAAAAAGAAGGTCAAGGCGCGTAATCGCCTGATCGGCTAATTTCAAAAAAATACTATTCCTTGAATGGAGGATTTACAAATGTCTAAAGACCAAATCTTGGAAGCCATTAAAGGCATGTCCGTTCTCGAACTGAACGATCTGGTAAAAGCAATCGAAGAAGAATTCGGCGTAACTGCTGCTGCTCCTGTAGCTGTAGTTGCTGGTGGCGGAGCAGAAGCTGCTGCTGAGCAAACTGAATTCACTGTTAACCTGGTAAGCGGCGGCGCTTCCAAAATCAACGTAATCAAAGTTGTTCGCGAGCTGACTGGCTTGGGTCTGAAAGAAGCAAAAGACCTGGTAGACAACGCTCCAAAAACACTCAAAGAGGGCGTTTCCAAAGACGAAGCAGAAGCTCTCAAAGCAAAACTCGAAGAAGCTGGCGCACAAGTAGAAGTAAAGTAAGTTAGCTTCCTTTAGGATATCCCCTTGCCTGCGGCAGGGGGATTTTCTATAAGCTTTTGATGATAGAGGTTTTCGTAAACGATGAGGAAGGGTGAATCACACGTGGCAGACCATTACTATACCAATCAACCGGGTGCTGCACATGATGAACAGCAATTTACGTTCAATCTCCGTGGTAATGAACTTCGCTTCATAACGGATGCTGGCGTTTTTTCCCGAGACCGGATTGACTTTGGAAGTGTATTGCTCATCGAGAACATGGAAATCCCCAGTCATGCGCGTGTGCTGGATGTGGGATGCGGGTATGGTCCGATGGGGTTGACGGCTGCCAAGCTTGCTGATCATGGTCGGGTGACGATGATCGACGTGAACGAGCGTGCGGTTAACCTGGCTCGTCGTAATGCAGAAGCAAATGGAATAAAAAATGTTGAGCTTCGAGTGAGTGATGTCTACAGCGGCGTGCAAGGCGAGCAGTTTGATGTCATTCTGACCAATCCGCCGATTCGTGCGGGTAAGGAAATCGTTCATCGCATTTTTGTAGAGGGATACGACCTGTTGGTAGAAGGTGGAGAAATGTGGGTTGTCATTCAGAAGAAGCAAGGAGCCCCATCCGCATTGAAGAAGCTACAGGAAACGTACCGCGAAGTAATAGAAATTGATCGGGAAAAAGGCTATCACATATTCAGGGCAATCAAATAAGCAAGAAGAAATCATTAGAAAAGTTTTCTTGACGTGAATAATTGAATGTGATAGCATTATAAAATGTCAATATGGGATAAATGTCTATTTTTCAGCAATTCCCTGTCTGTCAAGCGTTTCTACTTTTTTCCTGAGATAGGAATGTTTGCGTGAAAACATGGGAATTCTTTTAAAATAGAGTTTCTCTGGGTTAAAAATGGTTGAAACTACTTTAACCCATTTTTATTTTTAGGCATTCGAATGCGACTGAAAGAAGTTGCCGAATGCCGAGTTTCTATGTGTGAAAACACAACCTGAGGGGTGAATAAGTTGGCAGGTAAAGTGATTCAAAGTGGCCGACACCGCCAGCGTCGTACGTATTCACGTATTAACGAAGTGCTGGGCCTTCCAAATCTCATCGAGATTCAACAAAAGTCCTACCAATGGTTCCTTGATGAGGGGCTCCGTGAGATGTTCCAAGACATTTCGCCAATCCAGGACTTCACAGGTAATCTCGTGCTGGAGTTTATCGACTACAGTTTGGGAGAGCCGAAGTACGATGTTGACGAGTCGAAAGAACGTGACGTCACCTATGCGGCGCCTCTGCGTGTGAAGGTACGTTTGTTGAACAAAGAGACGGGAGAAGTGAAGGAACAAGAAGTCTTCATGGGGGATTTCCCGCTCATGACCGAAACGGGAACCTTCATTATTAATGGTGCTGAGCGCGTTATTGTCAGCCAGCTTGTTCGTTCCCCCAGTGTATATTACAACACCAAAGTGGACAAAAACGGCAAGCAGACGTTTACAGCTACAGTAATCCCGAACCGGGGTGCTTGGCTGGAGCTGGAGACCGATGCGAAAGACGTAATTTATGTCCGCATCGACCGTACGCGAAAAATCCCGGTAACGGTTCTTTTGCGTGCGTTGGGCTTTGGTTCTGACATCGAGATTCTCAACTTGCTGGGTGAAGATGAATACATCAAGAACACGCTGGAAAAAGACAATACCGATTCTACGGAAAAAGCGCTCATCGAAATCTACGAGCGTCTTCGTCCGGGCGAGCCGCCAACAGTCGAAAATGCGAAGAGCCTCTTGATCTCTCGTTTCTTCGACCCTAAGCGCTATGACCTGGCTTCTGTTGGTCGTTACAAAATGAACAAGAAGCTTCATCTGAAAAACCGTCTGTACAACCAACGTTTGGCTGAAACATTGATCGATACCACTACAGGTGAAATTTTCGCCGAAGCCGGTCAAATGATTGACCGTCGTGTATTGGAACGCATTGTGCCAGCTCTGGAAGGCAGCATCGGATTTATTGACGTTCGCACGCATGGCGGCGTTCTAGAAGATGAAGCAATCCATTTACAATCTATCAATATTTTCTCTCCGATCGAAGATGGCAAGATCATTAAAGTAATCGGAAACGGAAATGTAGATAAGTCCTTCAAGCATATTACGCCGGCGGATATCGTATCGGCGATCAACTATTTCATGAATCTGCTGCACAGTGTTGGTTCCACAGACGATATCGACCACTTGGGTAACCGTCGTCTGCGATCCGTGGGTGAGCTTCTGCAGAACCAGTTCCGTATCGGTTTGTCCCGTATGGAGCGTGTGGTTCGTGAGCGTATGTCCATCCAGGATCAGAACCAAATTACACCGCAAGCTCTCATTAACATCCGTCCAGTGATTGCATCACTGAAGGAGTTCTTTGGTAGCTCGCAGTTGTCTCAGTTCATGGATCAAACAAACCCATTGGCTGAGCTGACACACAAGCGCCGTCTGTCCGCACTCGGACCTGGTGGTTTGACGCGTGAGCGCGCGGGCTTCGAAGTGCGTGACGTTCACCATTCCCACTACGGTCGTATGTGTCCAATTGAGACGCCGGAGGGACCAAACATTGGTTTGATCAACTCCCTGTCTTCCTTTGCACGCATTAACGATTACGGATTCATCGAAACGCCTCGTCGGAAAGTAGATCCGGAAACAGGCTTCGTGTTGACTGATATCAGCTATTTGACGGCTGATGAAGAAGACGTGTTTAACGTGGCACAGGCAAATCAGCCGCTTGATCACGATGGCCGTTTCGTAAACGACATGGTTATCTGCCGTCGTAAAGGTGAGATCTTGAGCGTACCGCGCGACAAGGTAGACTTCATGGACGTTTCGCCAAAGCAGGTTGTATCCGTAGCGACTGCGCTGATTCCGTTCCTCGAGAACGATGACGCCAACCGCGCACTGATGGGTTCAAACATGCAGCGGCAGGCCGTTCCGCTTTTGATTCCACAAGCACCGTTTGTCGGTACTGGTATGGAGCATAAAGCAGCGCAAGACTCCGGCGTGGCGATCGTTGCCAAGAATCCGGGTCAAGTAGAGCGCGTAACGGCTCGCGAAATCTGGATTCGTCGTTACCAAGAAATCGACGGTAGAAAAGTTGCCGGCGATCTCGATAAATACAAAATGCACAAGTTTATCCGTTCCAACCAAGGTACCTGCATCAACCAGCGTCCAATTGTAAGCACTGGAGACTGGATTGAAAAAGGCGATATCATTGGGGACGGCCCATCCACTGAAAAAGGTGAATTGGCTCTCGGTCGTAACGTAATCGTTGCGTTTATGACGTGGGAAGGATACAACTACGAAGACGCGATTCTTCTGAGTGAAAAACTTGTAAAAGATGACGTGTATACGTCTATCCATATTGAAGAATACGAGTCCGAAGCTCGCGACACCAAGCTGGGTCCAGAGGAAATCACTCGCGATATTCCAAACGTCGGGGAAGATGCTCTGAAAAACCTGGACGAACGCGGTATCATCCGTGTTGGTGCGGAGATTCAGGACGGCGACATTCTCGTTGGCAAGGTTACTCCTAAAGGGGTTACTGAGCTGACAGCAGAAGAACGCCTCTTGCATGCCATCTTCGGTGAAAAGGCTCGTGAAGTTCGTGATACATCCCTGCGCGTACCGCATGGTGGGTCCGGTATCATCGTAGACGTAAAAGTATTTACCCGTGAGAATGGCGACGAATTGCCACCAGGCGTAAACCAACTCGTTCGCGTTTACATCGCCCAAAAACGGAAAATCTCCGTGGGTGACAAAATGGCCGGTCGACATGGTAACAAAGGGGTTATCGCCCGCATCATGGCGGAAGAAGATATGCCGTTCCTGCCAGATGGCTCTCCAGTAGAGATCGTACTCAACCCGTTGGGCGTACCTTCGCGTATGAACATCGGTCAGGTATTGGAGACTCACTTAGGTATGGCAGCGAAGCTTCTGGGTATCCACGTAGCAACGCCGGTATTCGACGGTGCACGTCAGGCAGAAGTATTCGAAACGTTGGAAGAAGCAGGTCTGGATCGTGACGGAAAAACGATCTTGTTTGATGGTCGTACAGGTGAACCATTTGACCGCCGTGTAACAGTTGGTTGTGTATACATGCTGAAACTGGCTCACTTGGTCGATGATAAAATCCATGCTCGTTCTACAGGTCCTTACTCTCTTGTTACGCAACAGCCATTGGGTGGTAAAGCTCAATTTGGTGGTCAGCGTTTCGGGGAGATGGAGGTTTGGGCATTGGAGGCATACGGTGCTGCCTACACCTTGCAAGAAATCCTCACTGTCAAGTCGGATGACGTCGTGGGCCGCGTGAAAACGTACGAAGCGATCGTTAAGGGCGAAAACGTTCCAGAACCAGGTGTTCCAGAGTCCTTCAAGGTATTGATCAAGGAACTCCAGAGCTTGGGTATGGACGTGAAGATTCTGTCCGGTGATGAGCAGGAGATTGAAATGCGTGAAATGGAAGACGAGGATGAAGGTAACGGTGAAAAACTGAACCTCGTTCTCGAAGGCGGAAGCTTGAACGAAGAGTAAGATTCCGGTACCAAGGGAGGTAACGCCCTGTGATTGACGTGAACAACTTCGAATATATGAAGATCGGCTTGGCTTCCCCCGATAAGATCCGTTCGTGGTCTTTCGGGGAAGTAAAGAAGCCAGAGACGATCAACTACCGCACACTGAAACCGGAAAAAGACGGCTTGTTCTGCGAACGCATCTTTGGACCAACCAAGGACTGGGAATGCCATTGCGGTAAATACAAGCGTGTTCGTTATAAAGGTGTAGTGTGCGACCGTTGTGGCGTGGAAGTGACCCGCGCCAAAGTACGGCGTGAGCGTATGGGGCACATTGAGCTGGCTGCCCCAGTTTCTCACATCTGGTACTTCAAAGGGATTCCAAGCCGTATGGGCTTGGTGCTCGACATGTCCCCTCGTTCCTTGGAGGAAGTTATCTACTTTGCTTCTTACGTAGTAACCGATCCGGGTGACACTCCTCTCGATAAAAAGCAATTGCTCTCCGAAAAAGAGTATCGCAACTATCGTGAGAAATACGGCCACTCCTTCCAAGCGATGATGGGAGCAGAAGCGATTAAGCGCCTGCTTGCTGAAATCGATCTGGATAAAGATGTGGAAACGTTAAAAGAAGATTTGAAAACGGCACAAGGACAGCGTCGCAACCGTGCGATCAAGCGCCTGGAAGTGCTCGAGGCGTTCCGCAACTCCGGTAACCACCCGGATTGGATGGTTCTCGACGTACTGCCGGTTATCCCGCCGGAGCTTCGTCCAATGGTTCAGTTGGATGGTGGACGTTTTGCCACTTCCGACTTGAATGACCTGTATCGTCGTGTAATCAACCGTAATAACCGTCTGAAGCGCCTGCTCGAACTGGGTGCTCCTGACATTATCGTACAAAACGAGAAACGCATGCTGCAGGAAGCAGTAGACGCGCTCATCGACAACGGTCGTCGTGGACGTCCGGTAACAGGACCAGGTAACCGTCCTTTGAAATCTCTCAGCCACATGCTGAAAGGTAAACAAGGTCGTTTCCGTCAAAACCTGCTCGGTAAGCGTGTTGACTACTCCGGTCGTTCCGTTATCGTTGTAGGACCTAACCTGAAGATGTATCAGTGCGGTTTGCCAAAAGAAATGGCGCTGGAGCTCTTCAAGCCGTTCGTGATGAAAGAGCTGGTTTCCAAAGGCCTCGCTCACAACATCAAGAGCGCAAAGCGCAAGGTTGAGCGCGTTCAGCCAGAAGTTTGGGACGTTCTCGAAGACGTTATTCGCGAGCACCCGGTACTGTTGAACCGTGCCCCCACCTTGCACCGTCTGGGTATCCAGGCTTTCGAACCAGTTCTGGTTGAAGGTCGTGCGATCCGTCTGCATCCGCTCGTTTGTACAGCGTACAACGCGGACTTCGACGGTGACCAAATGGCGGTTCACGTTCCGTTGTCTGCTGAGGCACAGGCGGAAGCCCGTATCCTCATGCTGGCAGCGCAAAACATCTTGAACCCGAAAGACGGTAAGCCGGTAGTAACACCATCCCAGGATATGGTGCTTGGTTCCTACTACCTGACGCTGGAACGCGAAGGCGACAAAGGCGAGGGTACGATTTATCGCGATCCTCACGATGCGATTGCCGCTTATCAGCAAGGCTTTATCAGCCTGCATACGCGCATCGCTCTGCCAGCGAAACGCCTGAACAAAACCAGCTTTACTGAGCGTCAAGAGAACTCGCTGATCGTAACGACAGTAGGTAAAGTAATCTTCAACGAAATTTTCCCTGCTGATTTGCCGTTCATCAATGCACCGACTAGGGCTAACCTGCAAACGATGGTTCCAGATGAGTGCTTTGTATTTGATAAAGGTACAAATGTTTCGGAGTTCATTAAAAACCTCCCAGATCCGGGTGCTGTTAAAAAAGGATTCTTGGGAACCATTATTTCCGAGTGCTTCCGTCGCTTCGGTACGATGAAAACATCCATGATCCTCGACAGAATTAAGGAACTGGGCTTCACGTATTCGACGAAAGCAGGTATTACGATTGCCGTAGCGGACATCGCGGTGCCAGGAAAGAAAAAAGACATCCTTGATGCGGCAGATGAGAGAGTTGCAACTGTCATGACGCAATTCCGTCGTGGTTTAATTACTGAAGACGAGCGTTACGACCGCGTTATCTCTATCTGGTCCAAGGCCAAGGATGAGGTAACAGAAGTATTGATGAAGTCCATGGATAAGTTCAATGCGATCTTCATGATGGCGAACTCCGGTGCCCGTGGTAACGTATCCCAGATCACTCAGCTGGCTGGTATGCGCGGTCTGATGGCAAACCCATCCGGTCGAATCATCGAGTTGCCGATTAAATCCAACTTCCGTGAGGGTCTGACGGTATTGGAATACTTTATCTCCACGCATGGTGCGCGTAAAGGTCTCGCCGATACAGCGTTGCGTACAGCGGACTCGGGCTACCTGACTCGTCGTCTGGTAGACGTTGCTCAAGACGTGATCGTACGCGAAACCGATTGTGGAACAGATAAAGGTATCCGAGTAACAGCAATCAAGGATGGTAAAGAAGAAATCGAGAAGCTGTCTGACCGTCTGACAGGACGTACTTGCTTCGAGACTTTGCGCCACCCTGAGACGAAAGAAATTATCGTGCACCGCAATGAGGAGATCTCTGAAGAGGTTGCCGAGTATATCGAAAAAGAAGGTATTACTTCCGTATATATCCGTAACGTACTTGCTTGCCGCACCAGCCATGGTGTTTGCAAACTGTGCTACGGACGCAACCTGGCGACAGGTGCCGAGGTGGAAGTGGGAGAAGCGGTTGGTATTATCGCTGCTCAGTCCATTGGTGAGCCGGGTACCCAGCTGACCATGCGTACCTTCCATACCGGTGGGGTTGCGGGAGACGATATTACCCAAGGTTTGCCGCGTATTCAGGAGTTGTTCGAAGCGCGTAATCCAAAAGGGCAAGCAGTCATCTCCGAGATCGATGGTGAAGTCGTCGACATTCGCGAAGGGAAAGATCGTCGCGAAATCGAAGTACGTGGAGAAGCGGAAAATAAAGTGTATGCAGCACCGTATGGCTCTCGCATCAAGGTTTCTGTTGGTGTCAAGCTGAATGCTGGTGATGAGCTCACGGAAGGTTCCGTAGACCCGAAAGAAATGCTCAAAGTTCGTGGCATGCGCGGCGTTTCCAACTACATCTTGCAAGAGGTACAAAAAGTTTACCGTATGCAAGGGGTAGAAATTAACGACAAGCACGTTGAGGTTATGATTCGCCAGATGCTGCGCAAACTGCGCGTCATCGACAGCGGAGATACTGACCTCTTGCCAGGCTCCTATGTAGAGGTACCAGAATTTGAAGTAGCGAACACAAAAGCGCTCATGGAAGGCAGAAGTCCAGCAGTAGGTCGTCCGGTTCTTCTCGGGATCACCAAAGCATCCCTCGAAACCGACTCCTTCCTGTCGGCAGCATCCTTCCAGGAGACGACTCGTGTTCTTACCGATGCAGCGATCAAAGGAAAAGTGGACCGCTTGCTAGGTTTGAAAGAGAACGTTATTATCGGGAAGCTGGTTCCAGCAGGTACCGGTATGTCACGTTACCGCAATGTAAAAGTTGCTAGCCAAGTAGATTACGAAGCAGAGCTGGAAGCAGCGAAGGCTGAGCAAGAAGCAGTTTCTGTAGAGTAATTGCGGGAAAAGCGCCCATCACCAATTGGTGGGCGCTTTCCTAAATAAAAAATATCAAATGGGCGTTGACAACAACTAGCCCACCTGATATTATATTCAAGTGTGCCTGACATCTGTACTTTGGAGGATATGAGAATCATGTCTTATGAAAAAGTCGAGCGGGCCAAGGACTTGACAATCGGCATTAAGCAGACGATTAAAGCTGTTGAAAGCCAACAGGTAGAAGCAGTGTATATCGCTGTCGATGCAGATAAGCGTTTGACCCAAAAAGTCGAGCTCCTTTGCAAAGAGAAGGGTGTTCCAGTCATCCATGTAGATTCCATGCGTCGTCTAGGCAAAGCGTGCGGAATTGAAGTGGGAGCAGCTACTGCTGCGATTAAAAAAAGTGGTTGACGATGTTTTTGTCTGTGGTTACACGTTGCGTAATACTGGACAAGGACTTTCTATTTGACCTAAAAATGACTCACCTGGATCTGTGGTCTTGAAGATTGGGTATTAAGAAGGGAGGTAACATCATGCCTACAATTAACCAATTGGTGCGTAAAGGTCGCGAGGATAAGGTTGTGAAGTCGAAGTCCCCAGCTCTTCAAAAGGGGTACAACAGCTTCAAGAAAAGCCAAACCAACCAAAGCTCTCCTCAAAAACGTGGTGTTTGCACTCGTGTAGGTACCATGACTCCGAAAAAACCGAACTCCGCGTTGCGTAAATACGCTCGTGTGCGTTTGACAAACGGAATCGAGGTAACAGCTTACATCGGTGGTATTGGCCACAACCTGCAAGAACATAGCGTCGTGCTGGTGCGCGGCGGTCGTGTAAAAGACTTGCCAGGGGTACGCTACCATATCGTTCGTGGTGCACTTGACACTGCTGGTGTGAACAACCGTAAACAAGGTCGTTCCAAGTACGGTACTAAGCGTCCGAAGCCAGGTCAAGCAGCAGCTGCAGCGAAAAAGAAATAAGACAAACGCCTGTGAAGTGGCGTGACTTTATATCGAAAAGAAGGAGGGAATACGATGCCTCGTAAAGGTCCTGTAACCCGTCGTGACGTGCTGCCAGATCCTATTCACAACAGCAAGTTGGTTACTCGCTTGATTAACCGCCTGATGTTGGATGGTAAGCGTGGTGTAGCTCAGAACATTCTCTACAACGCATTTGACATCATCCAGGAGCGCACAGGTCGCAACCCGATGGAAGTGTTTGAAGAAGCACTGAAAAACGTAATGCCAGTACTGGAAGTTAAAGCTCGCCGTGTAGGTGGTGCTAACTACCAAGTACCAATCGAAGTAAAACCGGAGCGCCGTACCACTCTTGGTCTGCGTTGGATGGTTAACTACTCCCGTAACCGTGGAGAGAAAACCATGGAACAACGTCTTGCTAACGAGATCATGGACGCTGCTAACAACACCGGTGCAGCAGTTAAAAAGCGTGAAGACACGCACAAGATGGCTGAAGCGAACAAAGCGTTTGCTCACTATCGCTGGTAGGAATTGAATCGGGTGTCCGTATTGGATACCCGTTTATTCTCAAACTCGAGTATGGAAGGAGCATACCTAATGGCTCGCGAGTTCTCTTTGCCGAATACGCGTAATATCGGTATCATGGCTCACATCGATGCTGGTAAGACGACGACTACTGAGCGTATTCTGTTCTACACTGGTCGCGTTCATAAAATTGGTGAGGTGCACGAAGGTGCAGCAACCATGGACTGGATGGAACAAGAGCAAGAGCGTGGTATCACGATCACTTCGGCTGCTACTACTGCTCAATGGGCTGGTCATCGTATCAACATCATCGATACACCAGGCCACGTAGACTTCACTGTAGAAGTTGAGCGCTCCCTGCGCGTTCTTGACGGTGCTGTAACCGTTTTTGACGCAAAAGGTGGCGTTGAGCCACAAACCGAAACCGTATGGCGCCAAGCTGACCGCTATGGCGTACCACGCATGTGCTACATCAACAAAATGGATATCATGGGTGCTAACTTCGATATGTGCTTGGGTCAGATCAAATCTCGCCTGGGTGCAAATCCTGTAGCAATCCAATATCCAATCGGTGCAGAAGATCAATTCAAAGGTATGGTTGACCTGATCGAAATGAAGGCAATCGTATATACCGATGATTTGGGTAAAACTTCTGACTCCGCTGAAATCCCTGCTGACCTGCTCGCTCGTTGCGAAGAACTTCGTATGGCGATGGTTGAGGCAGCTGCGGAACAAGACGAAGAGCTCATGATGAAGTACTTGGAAGGCGAAGAGCTGACCAACGACGAAATCCGTGCTGCTCTGCGTAAGGGTACTATTGAGTGCAAACTGACGCCGGTAATGTGCGGTTCTTCTTACAAGAACAAAGGTGTTCAGCCTATGCTGGACAACGTAGTATCTTACCTGCCGTCTCCAGTAGATATCCCTGCAATTAAAGGTACATTGCCAGACACTGAAGATGAAGTTGATCGTCCAGCTGACGACAACGGTCCGTTCTCTGCTCTTGCGTTCAAGATCATGACTGACCCGTATGTTGGTCGTTTGACATTCTTCCGTGTATACTCCGGTGTACTGAATTCCGGTTCTTACGTTCTCAACTCTACTAAGGGTAAACGTGAGCGTGTAGGCCGTATCCTGCAAATGCACGCAAACCACCGTGAAGAGATCCAAACGGTTTACTCCGGTGACATTGCAGCAGCTGTAGGTTTGAAAGATACAACAACTGGTGATACTCTGTGTGATGAAAAGGCTCCTGTAATCCTCGAGTCTATGGACTTCCCAGAGCCAGTTATCTCTGTTGCGATCGAACCAAAATCCAAAGCAGACCAAGACAAGATGGGTATCGGCCTGTCCAAACTGGCTGAAGAGGATCCAACGTTCAGAACTCGTACAGATGAAGAGACTGGTCAAACTATCATCTCCGGTATGGGTGAACTTCACTTGGAGATCATCGTTGACCGTCTGAAACGCGAATTTAAAGTTGAGTCGAACGTAGGTGCTCCACAGGTTGCTTACCGTGAAACATTCCGTAACGCAGCGAAAGTGGAAGGTAAATTCGTTCGTCAGTCCGGCGGTCGTGGTCAATACGGTCACGTTTGGGTGGAATTTGCTCCACTCGAAGCTGGTCAAGGCTTCCAATTCGAAAACAAAATCGTTGGTGGTGTAGTACCACGCGAATACATCCCTGCTGTTCAAGCGGGTATCGAAGAGTCCATGAAAAATGGTGTTATCGCCGGCTTCCCGCTGGTTGATATCAAAGCTACTATCGTAGACGGTAGCTACCATGATGTTGACTCCAACGAGATGGCATTTAAAGTAGCAGGTTCCCTCGCATTGAAGGAAGCTGCGAAAAAATGTGGCGCAGTACTGCTCGAGCCAATCATGAAAGTAGAAGTTACAATGCCAGAAGAGTACATGGGCGACGTAATGGGCGACCTGAACTCCCGCCGCGGTCGTATCGAAGGTATGGAAGCTCGTGCAAATGCACAAGTAATCCGTGCGATGGTACCACTGTCCGAGATGTTCGGTTACTCCACAATTCTTCGTTCCCGTACCCAAGGCCGTGGCGTTTACTCCATGGTGATCGACCACTACGAAGAAGTACCTAAATTTATCGCTGAAGAGATCATCAAGAAATCTAAAGGCGAATAATTACAGGTTACAGCTTTATCTTGCAATCAGAAAGGTTTACAATATGGAAGGGACAACCATTCGTAAGGTAAACCTTTCTTCAAACCATAAAACCCTTATCTATAAGGAGGCTTTCCTCTCATGGCAAAAGCGAAATTTGAGCGTAATAAACCACACGTTAACATTGGTACTATCGGTCACGTTGACCATGGTAAAACTACCCTGACTGCTGCTATTACAACTGTATTGGCACAGAGCGGTAAAGCACAAGCTATGAACTATGCTGCAATTGACGCTGCTCCAGAAGAAAAAGAGCGCGGTATCACAATCAACACTGCTCACGTTGAGTACGAAACTGACAACCGTCACTATGCTCACGTTGACTGCCCTGGTCACGCTGACTACGTGAAAAACATGATTACTGGTGCTGCTCAAATGGACGGCGCTATCCTGGTTGTATCCGCAGCTGATGGCCCTATGCCACAAACTCGCGAGCACATCCTGCTCTCCAAGCAAGTAGGCGTACCTTACATCGTAGTATTCATGAACAAATGCGACATGGTAGACGATGAAGAGTTGTTGGAACTGGTTGAAATGGAAATCCGTGACCTGTTGTCTCAATATGAGTTCCCAGGTGACGACACTCCAGTAATCAAAGGTTCTGCTAAAGAAGCTTTGGATAACCCAACTGGTGACTGGGCTAAGAAAATTGTTGAGCTGATGGAAGCTGTAGATTCCTACATCCCAACTCCTGAGCGCGCAACTGACAAGCCGTTCCTGATGCCTGTAGAGGACGTGTTCACGATCACTGGTCGTGGTACTGTTGCTACTGGTCGCGTAGAGCGCGGTGTAGTAAAAGTTGGTGACCAAGTTGAGATCATCGGTTTGGCTGAAGAAACAAAAACAACTACTGTAACTGGCGTTGAGATGTTCCGCAAATTGCTGGATTCCGCTCAAGCTGGTGACAACATCGGTGCTCTTCTGCGCGGTGTAGACCGTAACGACATCGAGCGTGGACAATGCTTGGCGAAACCAGGTTCCGTTAAGCCTTACACGAAGTTCAAAGCAGAAGTTTACGTTCTGTCCAAAGAAGAAGGCGGACGTCACACTCCTTTCTTTGCTAACTACCGTCCACAATTCTACTTCCGTACAACTGACGTAACAGGTATCATCCAACTGCCAGAAGGCGTTGAAATGATCATGCCTGGCGACAACACTGAGTTCACTGTAGAACTGATCGCTCCAGTAGCGATGGAACAAGGTACTCGCTTCGCGATTCGCGAAGGTGGCCGTACAGTAGGCGCAGGCGTTGTAGCTTCTATCGACGCTTAGGTTTTACTGATACACAAAACCCGACAACTTTGGTTGTCGGGTTTTTTTATGTGCTTTTATCGAATTTTTAAATAACTCCCATCAAAATCATTCAATTTGCCTCTCGTAGCAATATGCTACAATACCATCAGGATTGGATGGGGGATACTAGAGATGAAAAATAATGAGCGATTATTGTTTCTTATGCTTGCGGGTGTTGTCACGCTGTGGGGATTGAACGTGGTCATGGTCAAATATTTAGCAACGTTCCCTCCATTATATGTCGCCGCCATACGCATGACTGTCGGTGGAATCTGTTTATCGCCACTCATCTTCTTATACAGAAAGAGTTTGCGATTTAGCAAAACAGATTGGTTTTTGTTGGCTGGAGTCGGTGCTAGTTCTATCGCGCTTCATCAAATAACGCTTGCGGCGGGTGTTCAATATACGACAGCAGGAAATGCATCGCTTATTCTTGGATTAAATCCATTGGCAACGGCGCTCTTGGCGATGCTTCTCTTAGGGGAAGGCATGTCGTTGAAAAAAGGGCTTGGCATTGGAATGGGCTTTGCCGGAGTATTGATTGTCGTTATCTCTCAGCACGGTGGCCTTCATATGAATGGCTGGGGAGATGCCATTATGTTTTTCTCCATGCTCATGTATGTAACGGGTGGTTTACTCATACGGAAATTGGTCGTAAGAGGGGTACCGGTACTTTTAATTACGGCTTTATCGCAAATGTTTGGGGTCATCTTCTTGTGGGGAGTTGCATTGACTGTTCAACCAGCTTCCTATTATCTTTCTTTGGACGTTTCTACCTTCCAGTGGCTTGTGATATTTGCTTCAGGTGCGCTATCAACTGCGCTCGGCTCGATCGGCTGGAATTATGGGATACGTCAGCTGGGAGCGAGTCGAACGGCTGTTTTCCTAAATGGAATGCCAATGGCCAGTTTGGTATTTGCGGCGATATTCCTGGGGGAAAGCCTTCAACTCGTACATTTACTAGCACTGTGTATGATCGTAGGCGGTGTTTATTTGGGATCGCGTAGCCTGGTGGGAGCGAAAGTCACACGGGCGGCAGCAACGCCTGAAATAACAACAAAAGCGTAGGACAGTAATTGTCCTACGCTTTTTCTTATTGATCCCACTTATTGACCATATGGTGGGCGGTTAAACGCAAGCGATCAAAGATTTGCTTCCGAATCTCGCCTTCGAGTCCAGTCAGATCCATGGCTTTATCCATACAAGCGAGCCAAGCCTCTGCCTGTATAGGTCCAATAGGGAACGGCATGTGTCGTGCTCTCAGCATTGGATGGCCATGGGCGTCCGAATACAGGCTTGGACCACCGAGAAACTGTGTCAAAAACTGATATTGTCGCTCCTTCACTTGCGTTAAATCTTCAGGGAAGAGTTCGGTAATATCGGGATGCTGCTTTACCAGATCATAAAAGGTATCGACAAGACGGGTCAAGGTATCTGCACCGCCAATGATTTCATAAGGGGTTTGATTCACATCAGACATTGAGGAAAACCTCCATTTCATAACGATTACAATCATAAGTATAACGTCTTCCTTCTATTATAGATAGATTGCTCGGCGAGTTGGCAGGTAATCCCGCTTGCCTTTCTTCGCAGAAATCTGTAAGATGATCAAGGTGAGTCATTCAGTAGGCACACCATGTACAAAAAAATATACGGAAACCCAAGAAAAAACTTGCGTTGCCCAGATCTTTTTAGTACAATATTGAATGTTGGTCATGGACTTGCGATGATGTGGGAGGTTGCTGACACACCCGGGCCCTTTGCCATGACTGGGGTGCAGGATATTTCCACGGAGAAATGTCTGTTTTAAAAATGGGCGAAAAAGGAGGGACTTCAATGGCAAAGCAAAAGATTCGTATTCGTTTGAAGGCGTATGATCACAAAATCCTGGATCAGTCCGCAGAGAAAATCGTGGACACTGCGAAACGTTCCGGTGCTAACGTATCCGGTCCAATTCCACTTCCTACGGAGAAAGCAATTTACACGATCCTGCGTGCGGTTCATAAGTACAAAGATTCTCGTGAGCAATTCGAGATGCGTACACATAAACGTTTGATCGATATCTTGAATCCAACACCACAAACAGTAGATGCTCTGATGCGTCTAGATCTGCCATCTGGTGTGGACATCGAGATTAAACTGTAAGGTCCCAAAAAGCGATACACGCGCAGACGTTGTCTTGATAAGCGTGTTATACCAAGCAACAAACCCTTAAATGGCACCCCTGCGCATCGATGGGGACTTGATACAACATAAAGCGTTTTACTGAAATAAGCACAGGAGGTGGCACAAATGACCAAAGGAATCTTAGGGAAAAAACTTGGAATGAGTCAAGTTTTTGGTCCAAACGGAACAGCGATTGCTGTAACGGTTATCGAGGCAGGTTCTAACGTAGTTCTTCAGAAGAAAGACGTTGCGAACGACGGTTATGAAGCAATTCAAATCGGCTTCGAAGACAAAAAAGAACAGCGCGCTAACAAGCCGGAAAAAGGCCATGCAGCAAAAGCTAACACTGCTCCTAAGCGCTTCATTCGCGAAATTCGCGGAGTAAACCTCGCTGACTATGAGGTTGGTCAAGAGTTGAAGGCTGACATTTTTGCTGAGGGAGAATTCGTTGACGTTGCCGGCGTAACCAAGGGTAAAGGTTTCCAAGGTGCGATCAAACGTCACAATCAATCCCGCGGTCCTATGGCTCACGGTTCACGCTACCATCGCCGCCCAGGTTCTTTGGGTGCTGTCGATCCAGGTCGTGTATTTAAAGGCCAAACCCTGCCAGGTCAAATGGGTGGAGACAACGTTACCATTCAAAACCTGGAAGTGGTTAAAGTTATCGCAGAACGCAACTTGATTCTCGTAAAAGGCTCCGTGCCTGGTCCGAAAAACGGCTGCGTAATGGTTTCCACGGCAGTCAAGAAGAACTAGTAAGGAAAGGAGGAACTGACATGCCGAAAGTAGCTCTTTATAACCAAAGCGGTTCTCAAGTTGGCGAAATCGATCTGGCAGACAGCGTATTTGGGATTGAGCCTAACAGCGCAGTTCTGTACGATGCGATCGTGATGCAACAAGCATCCCAACGTCAAGGTACACATGATGTAAAGAACCGTTCTGAAGTACGTGGTGGTGGCCGCAAGCCATGGCGCCAAAAAGGTACAGGACGTGCACGCCAAGGTTCCATTCGCTCTCCGCAATGGAAAGGTGGCGGTGTTGTATTCGGTCCAACTCCGCGCAAATATGGTTACAAACTGAACCGTAAAGTTCGCCGTTTGGCACTGAAATCCGCACTCTCCGCAAAAGTACAAAGCAATGAAATGTTGGTTTTGGATGCTCTGAACATTGCAGCTCCTAAAACTAAAGAAATGACAGTTGTTCTGAACAACTTGAAAGCAGATCGCAAAGTTCTGATCGTTACTTCCGAGTACGACCAAAACGTAGCTCTTGCTTCCCGCAATATTCCAGGTGCAAAAATCGTAGATGCTGCAGGCATTAACGTTCTTGATCTGGTAGCGCATGACAAAGTAATCGTGACGAAAGAAGCGATTGCGAAAGTAGAGGAGGTGCTCGCCTAATGAAGAGCCTTCATGATGTCCTTAAACGCCCTGTCATTACCGAGCGCACCACTGACATGATGGCTGAGAAAAAGTACGTATTCGAAGTACCTCTCAAAGCCAACAAGACAGAAATCAAACAAGCAGTTGAAAAAGTATTTGGCGTAAAAGTAGAAGCAGTTAACACAGTTCGTGTACCTGCGAAACCAAAACGCTACGGAAAATACTCCGGTTACACATCCGAGTGGAAGAAAGCAATCGTTAAGCTGACTGATGACAGCAAAGAATTGGCCTTCTACGAGGGAGTATAACCTCGACGACTACCGAAAAGGAGGGTATTAACATGGGTATCAAAAAGTTTAAACCGACTTCTCCTGGTCGTCGCCAAATGACGGTTTCTACTTTCGAGGAGATCACCACGTCGACTCCCGAAAAATCCTTGTTGGCGCCTCTCAGCAAAAAAGCTGGTCGCAACAACCAAGGTAGAATTACCGTTCGTCATCAAGGTGGCGGTCACAAACGTAAATACCGTATTATCGACTTCAAACGTAACAAAGATGGTATCATTGGTCGCGTAGCAACCATTGAATACGATCCAAACCGTTCCGCTAACATCGCGCTGATCAACTATGCAGACGGTGAAAAGCGTTACATTATCGCTCCACAAAACCTGAAAGTGGGCGACCAGATTGTATCCGGAGCAGATGCCGACATCAAAATCGGTAACGCACTGCCAATGGAGAAAATCCCGGTAGGTACTACCATCCACAACATCGAGCTGAAACCTGGTAAGGGTGGCCAATTGGTTCGCGCTGCTGGTACTTCTGCTCAATTGCTTGGTCGTGATGGTGAATTCGTAATCGTACGCCTGTCTTCCGGTGAAACTCGCCGCATTCATAACGTATGCCGCGCTACCATCGGTCAAGTAGGTAACCAAGATCACGAATTGCTGAACATCGGTAAAGCAGGACGTTCCCGCTGGTTGGGTATTCGCCCGACAGTTCGCGGTAGCGTAATGAACCCTAACGATCACCCACACGGTGGTGGTGAAGGTCGCGCTCCAATCGGTCGTAAGGCTCCTGTTACTCCTTGGGGTAAACCAACCCTGGGTCTCAAGACTCGTAAGAAGAAGAACAAGTCCGACCAGTACATCATCCGCCGCCGTAAAAAGTAAGGTAGGCTGATACTATAACCGAACGCCTATGGCGAAGGGAGGTTCACTAATGGGACGTAGCTTAAAAAAGGGTCCTTTCGTGGATGACCACTTGATGAAAAAAGTTGACGAGCAAAATGAAAAGAACGAGAAACGCGTGATCAAAACATGGTCTCGCCGTTCCACCATCTTCCCTGATTTCGTAGGACACACGTTTGCAGTTTACGATGGCCGCAAACATGTACCTGTATACGTATCGGAAGACATGGTTGGTCATAAATTGGGTGAATTCGCACCAACTCGTACCTTCAAGGGTCACGTCGACAACGACAAGAAGTCCAAGAAGCGCTAATTTTCTCTTGACAGAGAGGAGGTACAAAGATGGAAGCAAAAGCAGTTGCACGGAATATTCGCATCGCGTCTCGTAAAGTCCGCCTGGTGGTTGACTTGATCAGAGGCAAGCAAGTAGGTGAAGCTTTGGCGATCTTGAAACACACGCCAAAGGCAGCTTCTCCAGTTGTTGAAAAGCTCCTGAAATCGGCTATTGCAAACGCTGAGCACAACTATGAGCTGGATCCAAATAGCTTGGTAGTAGGCAAAATCTTCGTAGACCAAGGTCCTACGTTGAAGCGTTTCCGTCCGCGCGCTATGGGTCGCGCTAGCCGCATCCATAAACGCACGAGCCACATCACAGTGGTACTAAACGAGAAATAAGGAGGGATTACGTGTGGGTCAAAAGGTAAGCCCGGTAGGTCTTCGGATCGGTGTCATTCGTGACTGGGAGTCCAAATGGTACGCTGACAAGGACTTCGCAACTCTGTTGCACGAAGACTTGAAAATCCGTAAGTATGTAAAAGGGCGTCTGAAGGATGCTGCTGTATCCACGATCGAAATCGAACGCGCAGCTAATCGCGTAAACGTTACGATTCACACCGCTAAGCCTGGTATGGTAATTGGTAAAGGTGGTTCAGAGGTTGAAACTCTGCGCAAAACTTTGACCGAACTGACTGGCAAACGCGTTCATATCAACATCAACGAAGTAAAACGTCCGGATCTGGATGCTACTCTTGTAGCTGAAAATATTGCACGCCAATTGGAAAACCGCATTTCTTTCCGCCGTGCGCAAAAGCAATCGATCACTCGTTCGCTGCGCTCTGGTGCTAAAGGTATCAAAACCTTGGTAAGCGGTCGTCTTGGCGGCGCGGACATCGCACGTTCTGAAGGTTACAGCGAAGGTACTGTTCCGCTTCACACATTGCGCGCTGACATCGACTACGGTACTGCTGAAGCACATACCACTTATGGTCGCATCGGTGTTAAAGTGTGGATCTATCGTGGAGAAGTCCTTCCAGCGAGAAAGAACGTCGCTACTGAGGAAGGAGGCAAGTAATCATGTTGACGCCAAAACGCGTGAAACACCGTAAACAACACCGCGGGAAAATGGCAGGTAACGCAAAAGGCGGTACCACTGTTGCGTTCGGTGAATACGGATTGCAAGCAATGGAACCATCTTGGGTAACCAACCGTCAAATCGAGGCTGCCCGTATTGCAATGACCCGTTACATTAAACGTGGTGGTAAAGTCTGGATTAAAATTTTCCCTGACAAACCAGTTACACAAAAACCGCTCGAAGTACGGATGGGTTCCGGTAAAGGTTCTCCTGAGAAATGGGTAGCGGTAGTGAAGCCAGGCAAGATCATGTTTGAACTTGCTGGTGTTCCTGAAGAAGTCGCTCGCGAAGCTATGCGTCTGGCTATGCACAAACTGCCTATCAAGTGCAAGTTCGTGAAGCGTGAAGAAGTGGGTGGTGACGCACATGAAGGCTAATGAGTACCGTAATTTGACCACTGCCGAGCTCGAACAAAACGTTACTTCTTTGAAAGAAGAGTTGTTCAACCTTCGTTTCCAGTTGGCTACCGGTCAACTCGAAACCACATCTCGTATCAAACAAGTGCGTAAGGATATTGCTCGTGCGAAAACCGTCCTGCGCCAGAGAGAATTGGGAATCGGCTAATTATAGGAAGGAGGTTTGAACGATGACCGCAGATCGCAATATGCGTCGAACCGTTGTAGGTCGCGTCGTTTCCGACAAGATGGATAAAACCATTGTTGTTCTTGTTGAAACTTACAAGACACACCCATTGTACGGTAAACGCATGAAATTCTCCAAAAAGTTCAAGGCTCACGATGAGAACAACGCAGCAAAAGTTGGCGACATCGTAGAAATCATGGAAACTCGCCCATTGTCTAAAGACAAGCGTTTCCGTATGGTACGTATCGTTGAAGAGGCAGTAATCGTATAAGTCAGATTTTCGGATAGATAAATCCGAAAGGAGGAACAGTAAATGATCCAAACTCAAACGAGATTGGCTGTTGCTGACAACTCCGGTGCTAAGGAACTCATGTGCATCAAGGTTCTGGGTGGTTCCGGTCGCAAAACGGCGAACATCGGGGATGTTATCGTGTGCTCCGTAAAATCCGCTACACCCGGCGGCGTTGTCAAGAAAGGTCAAGTAGTTAAAGCGGTTGTAGTACGCACAGCAAGTGGCGTTCGTCGTAACGATGGTTCTTACATCAAGTTCGATGAGAATGCAGCTGTAGTTATCAAAGACGATCAATCCCCTCGTGGTACTCGTATCTTTGGACCTGTGGCTCGTGAGCTCCGCGATAAGGATTTCATGAAGATCATCTCTCTGGCTCCAGAGGTTATCTAATTGAACGGCAAAACTCAGGCAGTTTGTTCGATAGGAGGTGCACCAAGCGATGCACGTTAAAAAAGGCGACACTGTTATCGTAAATGCGGGCAAAGATAAAGGCAAAAAAGGTCGCGTTCTCGCTGCTTATCCGAAGAAAGAACGCGTTCTGGTTGAAGGTATCAACCTCGTGAAGAAACACAGCCGTCCGTCCCAAGCTAACCCGCAAGGTGGCATTGTGACTCAAGAAGCAGCTATTCACGTATCCAACGTATCTTTGATCGATCCGAAGTCCGGAAAAGCTACTCGCATCGGTTACAAAGTATTGGATAGCGGCAAGAAAGTTCGGTACGCGAAAAAGTCTGGCGAAGTACTCGACAAGTAGTCAGGTTGGAAAGGAGGATATCCTAGATGGCAACAAGATTGAAAGAAAAGTATACGAGCGAAATCGTGCCTGGCTTGATGAGCAAGTTCAACTACACTTCCATCATGCAAGTGCCGAAAGTAGAAAAGATCATCATCAATATGGGTGTAGGCGAAGCGGTAGCTAACGCTAAGTCCTTGGATACTGCAATTGAAGACCTGCAAATCATCGCTGGTCAAAAGCCTGTAGTAACAAAGGCTAAGAAATCCATCGCGGGTTTCAAATTGCGTGAAGGTATGCCGATCGGTGCAAAGGTTACTCTGCGCGGCGAGCGTATGTACCACTTCCTCGACAAATTGATGAACGTATCTCTCCCGCGTGTTCGTGACTTCCGTGGAATTTCTTCCAAGGCTTTTGACGGTCGCGGTAACTACACACTCGGTCTGAAGGAACAACTGATCTTCCCTGAGATCGAGTACGATAAAATTGATAAAGTTCGTGGTATGGACATCGTTATTGTTACTTCCGCGAAAACGGATGAGGAAGCTCGTGAGTTGCTGACTCAAATGGGTATGCCATTCCGTAAATAAACCCACTCGTAAGGAGGGAAGAATGTGGCAAAGAAATCAATGATCATCAAGCAACAGCGGCAGCCGAAGTTTGCAGTACGCGCGTACACTCGTTGCGAGCGTTGCGGACGTCCTCACTCCGTATTGCGCAAATTCAAACTCTGCCGTATTTGCTTCCGTGAACTTGCTTATAAAGGTCAAATTCCAGGCGTGAAAAAAGCAAGCTGGTAATTTGAAACGGGAAGGAGGTTTTCTCTCATGGTTATGACTGATCCAATCGCAGATATGTTGACACGTATTCGTAACGCCAACATGGTTCGCCACGAGAAAGTGGAAATCCCGGCGTCCACCATCAAGAAGGAAATCGCGCGCATTCTGAAAGAAGAAGGCTTCATCCGCGATGCGGAGTTTGTTGAAGACAACAAACAAGGAATCATCCGCGTATTCCTGAAATATGGTGCGAGCAACGAGCGCGTCATCACAGGTCTGAAACGTATCTCCAAGCCAGGACTTCGTGTTTATGCAAAGAACAATGAAGTACCTAAGGTTTTGGGTGGTCTCGGTTGCGCGATCATCTCTACATCCACTGGTGTAATGACTGACAAGCAAGCTCGTCAAGCACATGTTGGTGGAGAGGTTCTCGCATACATTTGGTAATTAATAGATCGTAAATAGCACAGGAGGTGCACCACATGTCTCGTGTCGGTAGAAAACCGATCGTGGTCCCTGCAGGCGTTACCCTCACTCTGAACGGTACTGAGCTGACGGTAAAAGGCCCTAAGGGTCAACTCGTTCGTAGCTTCCATGAAGATATCAAAATCAACATCGCTGAAAACGAAGTAGTAGTAGAGCGTCCAAGCGATAACAAACTTCACCGTTCCCTGCATGGTACGACTCGTGCGCTGGTATCCAACATGGTAACTGGCGTATCTGAAGGCTTCACTCGTACCCTGGAACTGGTCGGTGTAGGTTACCGTGCTGCCAAGTCTGGCAACGGTGTTACTCTCTCTCTTGGTTTCTCCCACCCAGTGGAAGTTACTCCAGAAGCGGGTATCGAAATCGATGTACCTAACCAAACGACTCTGATTGTTAAAGGTATCAATAAAGAGCGTGTAGGCCAAGTTGCTGCTGAGATTCGTTCCCTGCGCAAACCTGAGCCATACAAAGGTAAAGGTATCAAGTACAGCAATGAAGTGGTTCGTCGTAAAGAAGGTAAAAAAGGTAAATAAGCTTCTAGCTTCATGAGAAAGGAGGCCGCTTAATGTTTACGAAAGCTGATAAAAACAAAGCTCGGAAAAAACGTCATCTGCGAATCCGCAAACGCGTGATTGGTTCTACCATTCGCCCGCGTCTGAACGTATTCCGTTCTTCTAAGCACATCTACGCTCAATTGATCGACGATGCAACTGGCGTAACACTGGTATCCGCATCTTCTTTGGATAAAGAGCTGGGCCTGAATAATGGCGCTAACGTGGAAGCTGCTACAGCTGTTGGCACACTGATCGCTAAGCGTGCACAAGAAAAAGGTGCGACTGAAGTGATTTTTGACCGCGGTGGTTACATCTATCATGGACGTATTAAAGCACTGGCAGAAGCAGCTCGTGAAGCTGGTCTGCAATTCTAACAACAAGGAGGGTAAGGAATGCGTATCGACCCTAGCAAATTAGAGCTCGAAGAAAAAGTAGTCGCAGTTAACCGTGTAGCAAAAACGGTTAAAGGTGGACGTCGTATGAGCTTCAGCGCCTTGGTTGTTGTGGGAGACCGTAACGGCCACGTAGGTGCTGGTATGGGTAAAGCTCAAGAAGTTCCAGACGCCATTCGCAAAGCGATTGACGATGCTAAGAAAAAATTGATCCGTGTACCGATGAGAGGAACAACTGTTCCGCACCAAGTACTGTGCCAATTCGGCGCTGGTAAGGTTCTCATCAAGCCTGCTGCCCCTGGTACAGGTGTTATCGCTGGTGGACCTGTTCGTGCCGTACTCGAACTGGCTGGTGTAGGCGATATTTTGAGTAAGTCTCTTGGTTCCAACAATCCTATCAACATGGTCAACGCTACGCTGGAAGGCCTCGGCCGTCTGAAAACAGCGGAAGATGTCGCGAAATTGCGCGGTAAGACTGTTGACGAGTTGTTGGGTTAATAAGGAGGGAATGAAAATGGCAAAATTGCAAATCACCCTCAAACGCAGCTTGATTGGTCGCACTGTTGACCAACAAGATACTGTAAAAGCTCTGGGTCTTCGCAAAATCAACTCCACTGTAGTGAAGGAAGATAACGCTGCAATTCGTGGAATGGTTTTCAAAGTGAAGCACTTGGTTGAAGTGAAAGAAGTAGAAGCTTAATTGAACATCTCAATTAGTTAGGAGGTGCAACGTATGAAATTGCATGAACTGCAACCTGCAGAAGGATCCCGTCACACTCGTAAGCGCATCGGTCGCGGTATTGGTAGCGGTACTGGCAAAACTGCTGGTAAAGGTCACAAAGGTCAAAACGCTCGTTCCGGCGGAGGTGTTCGCCCAGGATTCGAGGGTGGTCAAAACCCATTGTACCGTCGTCTGCCTAAGCGTGGTTTCACTAACATCAGCCGCAAAGAATTTGCGATTGTTAGCTTGGACGCGCTGAACCGTTTCGAAGAGGGCACTGTAGTAACACCTGAGCTGTTGAAAGAAACAGGTGTTATCAGCGCGCTGCGCGACGGTGTTAAGGTTCTTGCTAACGGTGAACTGACTGTGAAGCTGACTGTAAAAGCTCACAAGTTCTCCGGAGCAGCTGCTGAGAAGATCGCTCAAGTCGGTGGAACAACCGAGGTGATCTAATGTTAGCGTCCTTAACTAACATTTTTAAAATTAGCGACCTTCGTCGCAAGATCCTTTTTACGCTCATGATGCTGGTTGTTTTCCGGATCGGAAGCTATGTGCCAGTTCCTAACGTAAATGTCGAGTTGTTTCAGCAGAATACAAACCAATTACTGGGCTTGTTGAACACCTTCTCAGGTGGAGCACTGCATAACTTCTCGATTTTTGCCATGGGTATCATGCCGTACATTACGGCATCGATTATCATGCAGCTGATGTCCATGGATGTTGTGCCTAAGCTTACGCAATGGGCACGTGAAGGGGAAGTTGGCCGTCGCAAGATTGCCACCGTTACCCGTTACGCTACCATCATCCTTGGTTTGATTCAGTCTGTAGGGATGACAATTGGATTCAACAATATGGCGCCTGGATTGCTAAACGACACGTCGGTTAGTAGCTATGCACTCATTGCGTTGACTTTGACAGCTGGGACCGCATTCATGATGTGGATGGGGGAACAGATTACGGAAAAGGGTATCGGTAACGGGATTTCGATCCTGATCGTTGCCGGGATCGTTGCTGGATTGCCTAATGCAGCTACGACGATTTACACCACGATGTTTGGTGATCCATCTGTAAATATCTTTTTCAGCATCGTCAAGGTTCTGCTTATCCTATTGGTGGTCCTCGCCATTATTGTCGGGGTTATCTTTATGCAGCAAGGTCTTCGTAAGATTCCAGTGCAATATGCGAAACGAGTGGTTGGACGCAAAATGTACGGTGGTCAATCTACCCACATTCCGCTAAAAATCAACTCTGCTGGTGTTATTCCTGTTATCTTTGCGGTATCGCTGGTAATGTTCCCGTCAACGATTGCTCAGTTCTGGGTGGATGCATCTGGACAAGGATTTGCTAACTGGATTTATCAGAACTTCCAAGTCAACAAACCATTAGGAATGACGCTCTACGCTATCTTGATTCTCGGATTCACCTACTTCTACACATTCGTACAGATCAACCCTGTACAAATGGCAGATAACATGAGAAAAAATGGCGGTTACATTCCTGGTATCCGACCTGGTAAAAACACTGAGGTATTCATTACTCGTACATTAAACCGGTTAACATTGGCGGGCGCTTTGTTCTTGATGCTTATTGCGATTTTGCCATTCTTCTTCGGTAGTATTGCAAACTTGCCGCAATCCATTTACATCGGTGGTACATCGCTGTTGATCGTGGTTGGGGTATGCTTGGATACAATGAAGCAGATTGAAAGCCAGATGATCAAACGCCACTACCAAGGGTTTATCAAGTAATGACTTAGATGTTTACAGAAAAGCTTCTGTAGCTTTTTTGATGGGACGGAGGGAATGGACGTGAATATAATTCTGATGGGACTGCCTGGAGCCGGTAAAGGGACACAGGCAGAACGTATCGTAGAAGAGTTTGACATCCCGCACATTTCGACTGGCGACATGTTCCGAGCTGCGGTCAAAAACGAAACGCCGCTCGGACTAGAGGCTAAATCCTACATGGATAAAGGTCATCTCGTCCCAGACGAGGTCGTCATTGGTATTGTGCGGGAGCGCCTTTCGATGGAAGACTGCGCAAAGGGATTCCTCTTAGATGGTTTTCCGCGCACAGTTCCTCAGGCGGAAGCGTTGACAGCTACAGTAAAAGAGCTGGGACGCGAAATTGACCATGTAATTAACATCAACGTTCAACGCGAGCAATTGATTGAACGTCTGACCGGTCGCTGGATCTGCCCTGTTTGCGGTGCTAGCTATCACACGATGTTCAATCCTCCAAAAGAGGCTGGCGTATGTGATAAAGATGGTGGTAAGCTGTATCAGCGTGAAGACGACAAGATCGAAGTGGTAACACAACGCCTTGACGTAAATATCGCTCAAACACAGCCACTTATCGACTACTACTCCGCACAGGAACTTCTGCGAGATATCGATGGAGAACAAGATATCCAGGTAGTGTTTGCGGAAATTAAGTCTTTGTTGCGAGGGTAATTGCGAATGATTATCCTAAAGTCGAAAGCAGAACTTGAGGTTATGCGCGAAGCTGGTCGTATCGTCGCACTCACCCATCAAGAACTGGCCAAGGCGATCAAGCCTGGTGTCACGACGAAGCAGCTAGACGAAATTGCCGAGACCTTTATTCGAAGCATGGGAGCAATTCCATCGTTTAAAGGCTATGGTGGCTTTCCAGGAAGTATCTGTGCTTCAGTCAATGAAGAACTCGTACACGGGATCCCAGGTAAACGGGCGTTGCAAGAAGGAGACATTATCAGTATCGACATTGGTGCCCAGTTTCAGGGTTACCATGGCGACTCCGCTTGGACGTATCCGGTCGGTAAGATTTCAACAGAAAACCAGAAGCTGCTCAGAGTAACGGAAGAGTCGTTGTACAAGGGGCTTGAAAAAGCTGTTCCGGGTGGACGCTTATCCGATATCTCTCATGCGATTCAGGTTCATGCAGAAGCTGCCGACTTCACACTCGTTCGCGAGTATGTGGGGCATGGGATCGGGCAAAACTTGCACGAAGATCCACAGGTTCCTAACTACGGCCCTCCTGATCGAGGACCGCGGTTAAAACCAGGCATGGTGTTGGCAATTGAGCCAATGGTAAATGCCGGCGAACGTTATGTCCGCACATTGGAGGACAATTGGACGGTAGTAACAGTGGATCGGAAAACTTGTGCTCATTTTGAACACACCATCGCGATTACGGAAGATGGCTATGAGATTTTTACACGGACATAAAAACGGTAGTTCCGAATGATTCGGGATTGTCGTCCAACGTGTCGACGATAAGTTCGTTGTGTGATCATTTCGCAAAACTCATGGTCCGACTGAAGAGCAGAAGAAAGGAGAGTTTACCATGGCAAAAGATGATGTAATTGAGGTGGAAGGTACGGTAATCGAACCTTTGCCAAATGCTATGTTTCGAGTAGAATTAGAGAATGGACATAAAGTCCTCGCTCACGTCTCAGGAAAAATCCGCATGCACTTTATCCGTATCCTGCCGGGGGATAAAGTAACTGTTGAACTGTCGCCGTACGACTTAACCCGCGGACGTATTACGTACCGCTATAAATAGTAAGCAAAACCCCTAGAAAAGGGAGGCAAGAACCATGAAAGTGAGACCTTCGGTTAAACCGATCTGCGAGAAATGCAAGGTTATCCGTCGCAAAGGTAACGTAATGGTTATTTGTGAAAATCCGAAGCATAAGCAAAAACAAGGGTAAACAAGGAGGTGCTTTTGACACATGGCACGTATTGCAGGCGTAGACTTGCCGCGCGAAAAACGCGTTGAAGTTGCTCTTACCTACATTTTTGGTATTGGCCGCCCCACGTCTCAAAAAATTCTGTCCTCTACTGGAGTAGACGCTAACACTCGTGTTCGCGATCTGACAGAAGACGAAGTAAACAAACTTCGTGAGTACATCGACAAAACTGTGAAGGTGGAAGGTGACCTCCGTCGTGAGATCTCCCTCAACATCAAGCGTCTGATGGAAATCGGTTGCTTCCGTGGCATCCGTCATCGTCGTGGACTTCCAGTTCGCGGTCAACGTTCTAAAACAAATGCTCGTACGCGTAAAGGTCCACGCCGTACAGTAGCAAACAAGAAGAAGTAAAGGAGGGTAATCTGACATGGCGAAAAGAAAACAAGCTACAGCAACTCGTACCCGTCGTCGTGACCGTAAGAATGTTGAAGTCGGCGTAGCACACATCCGTTCTACTTTCAACAATACGATCGTCACTATCACGGATCCACACGGTAACGCGATCTCTTGGTCCAGTGCTGGTTCCCTCGGCTTCAAAGGCTCCCGTAAAAGCACTCCATTTGCTGCGCAAATGGCTGCTGAAGCGGCTGCACGCGTTGCAATGGAACACGGCATGCGTTCCCTTGAAGTATCAGTAAAAGGCCCAGGTGCTGGTCGTGAAGCTGCGATCCGTTCCCTGCAAGCTACTGGTCTTGAAGTGAACATGATTAAAGACGTGACGCCAATTCCGCATAACGGTTGCCGTCCACCAAAACGTCGCCGCGTGTAACTGGTTTATATCGTTCAGAACATGTCCATACTAGAATGGTAAATTCTGATTTATAGCTTGTCATGCACGCAAACGGTAAACCGCCGGGGAAATTCCTGAGTGGGCACGTATGCGGCCCACCCCAGGATTTCGACGTTTTGAAGGAGGGTTTGTTTAATGATAGAAATAGAAAAACCAAAAATCGAGGTTGTGGAAGTTAGCGACGACAACTCGTATGGAAAGTTTGTTGTAGAACCTCTAGAGCGCGGATACGGAACTACCCTTGGCAACTCGCTGAGACGAATTCTTCTTTCGTCCTTGCCAGGCGCGGCAGTTCGTACTGTTCAAATCGATGGGGTTCTTCACGAATTCTCCACGATTGAAGGCGTCGTTGAAGATGTAACCGAGATCATCCTGAACATCAAAGGCTTGGCGCTGAAGATCCATTCCGATGAAGAAAAAGTAATCGAGATCGATGCAGAAGGCGAAGGCGTTGTCAAAGCGGGAGATATCCGTGCTGACAGTGATGTGGAGGTCTTAAACCCTGATCTTCATATTGCAACGTTGGCCAATGGCGGTCGTCTGCATATCCGCATGACAGCTGGACGTGGTCGTGGTTATGTTCAATCTGACGGAAACAAATCTGAGGATCTGCCTATTGGTGTGATTCCGATTGATTCGATCTACACGCCGATCAAGCGCGTTAACTATCAAGTGGAAAATACCCGTGTAGGGCAAATGACCAACTATGACAAGTTAACACTTGAGGTTTGGACTAACGGTAGCATCAGTCCGGAAGAAGCCGTAAGTCTCGGCGCAAAAATCATGACGGAGCACTTGAACCTGTTCGTCGGTCTGACTGACGAGGCGAAGGATGCAGAAATCATGGTAGAGAAGGAAGAGGACAAGAAAGAGAAAGTCTTGGAGATGACTATCGAAGAGCTCGATCTTTCCGTTCGTTCCTACAACTGCTTGAAGCGTGCCGGTATTAATACCGTGCAAGAGCTGACGCAGAAGACAGAAGAGGACATGATGAAAGTACGCAATCTGGGGCGCAAATCTCTTGAAGAAGTTCAAGAAAAGTTAGCTGAACTGGGCCTGTCCCTGCGCAGCGACGATTAGAATAGCAAACCAAGAAGCAAACTTTTGTTCTCTCGATTAAGAGGGAGGTAAACCACATGGCACAACGTAAATTGGGTCGTCGTAGCTCAGCTCGTAAAGCGCTGTTCCGCGACTTGGTAACAGACCTGATCATCAACGAGCGCATCGAAACTACAGAGATGAAGGCGAAAGAACTGCGCCCAATCGCTGAAAAAATGATCACGCTCGCGAAACGTGGCGATCTGCATGCTCGCCGTCAAGTTGCTGCTTTCGTTCGCAAAGAAGTTGCGAATGCTGAAGGCCGCGATGCTGTTCAAAAACTGTTCGATGAAATCGCTCCTCGCTTCAAAGAGCGCAACGGTGGATACACTCGTATCCTGAAAACCGGCCCTCGCCGTGGCGACGCTGCTCCAATGGCGTACATCGAATTCGTTTAATACATGTAAACTGGTCGTTTACTCAGGTTTCGGCCTGGTAGATTACCGCGAAAAGGGTGGGGGCAGATCTGGTCATAGGCTGGACTCTGATTCAACCCTTTTTTCCTTTCTCATCGAAATCCTGCTAGTCAGTTCCCTGTGAAGGCTGGGGAGGTTGTGAATGCCTCATGAATGAAGATAACCTGCTGGCATTGCGTGATGTTTCTTATACCTACGATGGTGAGGATGGCCAACGGGTTCCGGTATTACAAGGTGTTGACCTTACCATTCAAAAAGGTTCCTTTGTATCCGTATTGGGTCACAACGGTTCTGGCAAATCAACAATGGCAAAGCTGATGAATGCTCTGCTGCTTCCAGAAGGCGGCACAGTACTTATCAGTGGAATGGATACGAAAGATGGGGATCTGCTTTGGGAGATCCGACGACATGTTGGCATGGTCTTTCAGAACCCGGACAATCAGATTGTTGGGGCTACTGTGGAAGATGATGTCGCCTTTGGCCTAGAAAACATGGGTGTGGACCCCAAAGAGATGAGAGATCGTATTGATGAGGCGCTCGTTTCGGTAGGGATGGAGTCTTATTTACAGGCACAACCACATCGTCTGTCTGGGGGTCAAAAGCAACGCGTGGCGATCGCCGGAATTATGGCGATGCGTCCTTCTGTCATCATCTTGGATGAAGCGACAGCGATGCTTGATCCACAAGGGAGAATGGAAGTGCTGAATCTGGCTCGTCAACTGAACCGTGACGAGGGACTCACAATCATTAACATTACCCATTTTCCGGAAGAAGCCATTTATTCGGATAAGGTCATCGTCATGAATGCAGGTGAAGTCCTGATGGAAGGTAAGCCGAGTGAAGTGTTTAATGAGGTAGATCGTTTGAAACAGGTGGGACTGGATGTGCCATTTGCCGTTCGACTGCGACACGCACTTCATTCCAAAGGGATTGATTTACCGTTTGTCCTGCATCAAGAGGAGCTGGTGGAGCACGTATGCAAATTACTTTTGACCAAGTAAGCCATATCTACGCAAAGGGAACACCGTTCGAACGAGTTGCCTTACACAATATTTCGCTGACGATTCCATCCGGTTCGTTTGTCGGAATTATTGGCCACACAGGCTCGGGTAAGTCAACGCTGATTCAGCACTTGAACGGGTTACTGATGCCTAGTACAGGGCAAATCACCCTGGGTGATGCGGTCATTACTCCAAAGCGGCGATTACCCCATGCTCAAAGGCGCGATATTGGGCTCGTCTTTCAATATCCTGAACATCAGTTGTTTGAAGAAACGGTTGCGAAGGATGTTGCTTTTGGACCGCTCAATTTTGACTTGCCAACGGAAATGGTGGAAGCGCGCGTAAAGGAGTCCCTTGAAATTGTCGGCCTGGATTATGCCACGATCAAGGATCGCTCGCCGTTTCATTTGAGTGGCGGGCAAATGCGACGTGTTGCTTTGGCTGGTGTTCTTGCCATGCAGCCGAAGGTTCTGGTATTGGATGAACCAACTGCGGGTCTTGATCCTGCGGGACGAGTAACGATTCTGGAAGGAATCTACCGGATTCATCGGGAACAAAACCTCACGACACTATTGGTCACGCACAGCATGGAAGAGGCAGCCCGTTATGCAGACTATTTGCTTGTGATGGCACAAGGCCAAGTAGCTTTGCAGGGGAAGCCGGAGGAAGTATTCATGCATGTGGATCGTCTCCGAGAGATGTCTTTGGATGTACCGGAAACGGTGGCTCTCGTATCGCAAATGAATCAATTGCTGCCGGACAAGGCTAGTCTGCCGAGCTCCCTTTATCGGGAAGAAGAGCTGATTGCCCATCTGCTGGAACGACTGTCCGTACCAAAGGAGGGCTAGGCATGCTGCAGAATATCGCAATTGGTCAATACGTACCAGGGCAATCTTTTTTACATCGTGCAGATCCGCGAAGCAAGCTTCTCTTCATCATTCTTTTTGCTACCTTGATTTTTCTGGCTAACAATACGGTAACGTACGCCATACTGATTGGTTTTACCCTGTATGCTGCACTTCTTTCTAGGCTTTCGTTGTCCTATATATTAAAAAGCTTAAAGCCAGTCTGGATCCTGATTTTGTTTACCGTTGTCTTGCATATTTTTATCACAAAAGGCGGAACGGTCTACTTTCAGTGGGGATGGTTTACAGTAGAGGAGGAAGGGGTTCGCCAGGCGATCTTCATTTCTTTGCGCTTGGGACTTTTGATTCTCATTAGTTCCTTGCTAACACTGACCACCTCTCCAATCGATTTGACAGAGGGTTTGGAGCGTTTACTAGGACCACTAGGGAAGATCGGCATACCGGTTCATGATATAGCCCTGATGATGTCAATTGCACTCCGGTTCATTCCGACCCTGATGGAAGAAACGGATAAAATCATCAAGGCGCAGACCGCCAGAGGAGCCAATTTCACCAGTGGAAGTCTCGTACGCAGAGCCAAGAACCTGATTCCGATCGCGATCCCATTGTTCGTTAGTGCGTTTCGGCGTGCGGAAGAGCTGGCTTTGGCGATGGAAGCACGTGGCTATCGCGGGGGAGTGGGGAGAACGCGGCTGAATAAGCTGACGTTCACTTGGCGTGATGGAATCGTAGCTATTGCGAGTGTGATCTTGGTAATCGTGATTGGATGGTGGCGTACATGAAGCGACTGCGATGTGTATTGGCATATGACGGAACTGACTTTAGCGGTTTTCAGGTACAGCCAGATCAAGTAACGGTCCAGGGTGAAATTGAAGCCGCTTTGAATCGGGTTACCGGAGAGGATATCCAAGTCTTCGGTTCGGGCCGGACAGATGCGGGTGTTCATGCGCGTGGTCAAGTGATTCACTTTGACACGTCAAGTAACATTCCGATGGATAAATGGCGGTTTGTGTTGAACAATCAGTTGCCTGATTCTATTGTCATTCGGACAGTCGAAGAGGTCGATGCCTCTTTTCATGCGCGTTTTGACGTGCAAGTAAAAGAATATCGATATTGTATAGACAACACTCCAGTGGCAGATGTATTTCGACATCGATACGCCGATCATGTCCGGTTTCCGTTAGATGTGTACGCGATGCAGCAGGCTGCTCATTACTTGGTGGGTGAACATGATTTTACTTCCTTTTGCTCAGCAAAGACATACGTGGAGGACAAGGTTCGGACTGTGTACGGGGTCACCGTAGAAAAAAGCGGAGACGAGGTATGGGTGACATGCCGAGGCAACGGTTTTTTGTACAACATGGTTCGAATTATTGTGGGGACTTTGGTTGAAGTAGGGCAAGGAAAAAGAAACCCTGCTGAACTGAGGGAAATCCTCGCCGCATGTGATCGGGAAAAGGCAGGTAAGACAGCACCAGCCAAGGGTCTGATCATGTGGGAAGTTGTCTACTAGTTCTCAGATTTCCAACTATTAGACGAACGAGCAGCACTTGACTATGGGGCGTCTATGTAGTACGATATTCCTTGGTATTTTAACCCCGCCTAGCCCCACTCTAGCCCCGGGATTGAAAGACAAGATCGTGATTACATGGAACACCTGGAAGAGTTGCTCACCCGTAACAGCAATTATCTTCCATTGCAAGTTTCGGTTGTTTTGGTTATAAGTGTGTTAGGTAAGATATTTAGGAGGGACAAAAATGCGTACCACATATATGGCGAAACCGCTCGAAGTTGAGCGCAAATGGTACATCGTAGACGCTGAAGGCCAAACGCTGGGTCGTCTGGCGAGCGAAGTAGCTTCTATCCTGCGCGGAAAATTGAAACCAGAATTCACTCCTCACGTTGACGCTGGCGATTTCGTAATCGTACTCAACGCTGACAAAGTGAAATTGACTGGTAACAAACTGAATGACAAAATTTACTACACTCACTCCCTGTATCCAGGTGGTTTGAAAAAGACCACTGCGGGCGCAATGCTGAACAAGAGACCAGATCGTATGTTCGAACTGGCGGTAAAAGGCATGCTGCCTAAAAACAGCCTGGGACGTCAAATGTTCACCAAGCTGAAAGTATACGCTGGAACTGAGCATCCACACGCAGCACAAAAACCAGAAGTTTGGCAAATTCGCGGTTAAGGTAAAGGGAGGAAATATACGTGGCACAAGTACAATACTACGGTACAGGTCGTCGTAAGCACTCCGTAGCACGCGTTCGCCTGGTTCCAGGTGAAGGTCGCATCGTGATCAACAAGCGTGAAATGGATACTTACTTTGGTTTGGAAACACTGAAATTGATCGTAAAACAACCACTCGTTTTGACTGAAACTCTTGGTCGTTACGATGTATTGGTTAACGTAAACGGCGGCGGAACCACTGGTCAAGCTGGTGCAATCCGTCACGGCGTTGCTCGCGCTCTGCTGAAAGCAGATCCGGAACTGCGCGGCGCTCTGAAACGCGCTGGCTTCCTGACTCGCGATCCTCGTATGAAAGAACGTAAGAAATACGGCTTGAAAGCAGCTCGTCGCGCACCTCAATTCTCCAAGCGCTAATTGCTGTTCGATACAAACCCCTTGTCTGTTCGCAGGCAGGGGGTTTTTCCTTTTCACAAACGGGTATATTTGTCCATGTTTGTCCATAAGATGGAACGAGAATGGGACAAAGGGGACGATACACTATGACACGAAAAGGAGTAGGCTGGATATTGGCTTTTGCGGTACTCATGCTGTTGTTCACCTACGAAGCGCCTGATCGCTCTTCCTGGCAGGCATGGTCGCTGCCACTGACGGGAACGGTTATAGCGATTGACCCAGGGCATGGGGGACTAGACGGCGGTGCTGTTTCCAAAGCCGGTAATGTGGTTGAAAAGGAAGTGACCTTGGCCATTAGCATGTACTTGCGGGATTTCCTCCAGCAGTCGGGTGCATTTGTGGTTATGACAAGGGAAGAAGACAAGGATTTGGCTAGTCCAGATGCAGCGCAGGCACGTAAACGAAAATCTGAGGATATCCGAAACCGGGTGAAGCTGGTCAATGACAGTACACCAGATTTTTTGGTCAGCATTCATGTGAATTCTATCCCTTCTCCGAAATGGTCGGGAGCGCAGACTTTCTATTCCCCCACCTTCAAAAAGAGCGCAGAAGTTTCTTACCTGATACAAGATGAAATCAAACGGGTGATCGGTCATACAGATCGGGTTCCGAGTAAGACGAACAATGTATTCTTGATTCGGGAGGTTAACTGCCCGTCCGTTTTGGTAGAAGTAGGCTTTGTCAGCAATACGGAGGAGGCAAAGCGACTTCAGAGCGTTGAATACCAAAAGGCAATGGCGAATGCTATTTATCAGGGGATATTGCGTCAGTATTCGGGAGAAAAAGCGCCAATTACACCTTGAGAGGGCGGTGGTCGTGTCCCAACCGCCCGAATATGCTATAATGAACGCGCATACGCTGTCGTTATACCAGCATGAAAATGTTTGAAAAGATCATAGATGAGGTGAACCAGAATGTTGACCAGAGAACAGGTTCTCGAAGCACTACGTGATGTAAAAGACCCTGAAATTAATCGTAGCTTGGTCGAGCTCAACATGATTCGGGATATCCATATTGAAGGCAAGACAGTAAGCCTCACGGTCGTTCTGACGATTTCGGGCTGTCCACTCAAAGCCAAGATCGAGGACGATGTTATCGCAGCTGTGAAAGCGCTAGGAGCCGAAGAAGTACGTCTGCAATTCGGTTCGATGACAGACGAGGAACGTGCGGCTCTGTCTGCCCAGCTTCGCAATAACCAAGGTGGGCAAACACATAACATGACACCGGGACAAGCTCCTCTTTTGAACCCGATCTTGGCAAAGGATTCGAATACGACCTTTATCGCGGTCACTTCCGGAAAAGGCGGCGTCGGAAAATCGACGGTGACAGTGAACCTGGCTGTTGCACTCGCGCGATTAGGAAAAAAAGTGGGCATAATCGACGCAGACATTTACGGCTTTAGTGTGCCCGATATGATGAATATTGAACAACGTCCAACCGTGATTGGTGAAACCATTCTGCCTGTTGAAAAGCAAAACGTAAAGGTTATGTCCATGGGCTTTTTTGTGGAAGACAACTCTCCGATCATTTGGCGTGGCCCGATGTTGGGTAAAATGCTGCGTAACTTTTTCACGGAAGTACACTGGGGCGAAGAATTGGACTACCTCTTGCTGGACTTGCCTCCAGGAACGGGAGATATGGCCCTCGACGTACACACCATGATTCCGCAAAGCATGGAGATTGTGGTAACCACTCCTCATGCTACTGCAGCGTTTGTTGCGGCTCGCGCAGGTGCTATGGCAAAGCGGACTGGTCATGAAATCCTCGGTATTGTGGAAAACATGGCGTGGTACGAAGCAAAAGATGGTTCGAAAGAATACGTATTCGGGCGTGGTGGAGGAGCTAAGCTTGCCGAGACATTGACATGTGAGCTGCTCGCTCAAATTCCGCTGGGCCAACCGGATAATCATCCATCTGAACCTGATTATTCCCCATCCATCTATGGAGAAAAGACGGAAATTGGTCAGCTTTACATCGATATGGCCAAACGTGTCATAGAAAAATGCGGGGAAGCTGTCAAACAATAATATCCAAGAAGATGAAAAAGGTGGGCTCTGCAATAGAGCTCACCTTTGTGTTTTAGGAAGAAGGGTTTCCGCCACCGGATTTGCTGCCGCCTCCGCCACCTTCTTTTCCCTTTCCTTTTTTCTTTGACTTTAGTTCCTTAGGCTTTGTCATGTCCTCGGATACTTTGGTCATGATTTTCATGAGTTCAGCCTGGAACAAGGGACTTTGCAAGGAATCCTTCATCACTTGCATGGTTTGTTGTCGATAAGCAGAGCTTTTCATCAGGTCCATCAAATTTTTCTCAAACTCAGGGTCTTTCATTACGCTTATGAGCTCTTTTTGGTATTCAGGGTCCTTCATCAGGTCCTTCATGAGCGTTTTTTGCTCGTTTTTCATGGACTTCGCCATGGCGCTTGCGAACTTCGGGTCTTTAAATGCTTCTTTGATGTGCGTACTATTGGGATTCGTCATGCTTTGAATCAAGGTTGTCCGCACTGTTGACTCGTCGATCATCAGGTTTTGCTTAAACTTATCATCCTTCATCATCTTGCTAACAGATTGCTTCGCTTCGTCCGTCTGTAATATGTCCAGCACCATGTCTTTGACGCTTTTATAATCAGGTTGAGACGAACTTTGCGCTTGTCCGCCACCCCCGCAACTGGTTAGCACCAGACAGACAAGAGCGGTTAACCAAAAAGACATCGTCTTTTTTCTCATGGGGTGGACACCTCCTTCTTTACTCTGCCTACAAGTAACGTGTGCATTTTGTTTTGTTCTTACGCTAGTATTTTCTTGTATCCATTGGTACAATCATATTCGATGTGGATGGGAGGGAATACTTGGTGAGTTTGCGTAAGTATGGCTGGCTTTTTATTACCACGCTCTTGCTCGGGGGATTAGGTGGCATCCTGGTTGCCCTTATCTTTGATTTGGACAAGCTGCTCGTAGGAAGCACCGGTAACTTTTTTGTCGGCTTGTTTATGTATCTACTGTATGGAATGACCATTAGTATTGTGGCTCAGATGGGTTTTTTTGCGTATATGACGATTAATTATTTCGCTAAAACGATATTTAAAACGGCTTCCCTGTGGAAAAGCGTCCAAGTATTTCTTATTTTGTTTGTCTTTTTCGATATGATTTATCTTCGCTATACGTCCTTCGGTGAAGGAAAAGGATTTGGTACGTACTTTATTGAGCCAACGCTATTATTGATTGTCGCTATTGTTACCGCATATGGAAAAGTGAGTCTGACCAATAAATCTGCATGGATACCGACGATGTTCTTTATGTTTGTCGTGACGGCACTGGAATGGATTCCAGCATTGAAGGAAGATAATGTGCGTGCCACTCTGTCCATGCTCGTTCCACTATTGTTTTGTAACGTCTGGCAAGTCATGCAATTGCACCGTTTGGTAAAAAGAGAAAGCTGACCCAATGAAGGTCAGCTTTTTTTGTTTTAGTGAATTTCTTTGCTGTCTACACTTGTACCCGAAATGAGTTCTGATACCGTAACGAATTCATAACCATCCTTGCGAAGTTTATCAATGATCACAGGGAGGGCAAGATGTGTATCTTTTGCAGAATCGCTCGCGTGCATCAGGATGATGTCTCCTGGATGAGCTTTCGATAATACATTATTGATGATCACATCAGTTCCCGGATTGGTCCAATCTTTTGAGTCCGTATCCCATTGAATGACGGAATAACCCATGCGATTCGCGATTTCCAGCACTCGTTTGTCAAAATCACCGTTTGGCATCCGAATGAGTGTAGGTTTCTTTCCAGTCATTTCGGTTAGGATGGAGTCGGCTTTGGCCATTTGGGAGCGAATTTCTTCATCGGAGTATTTGGTGTAGTTATCGTGCTTGTGACCGTGCGAACCAATCTCTAAGCCATCTTCCTTGATGCGTTTCAAGATGTCAGGATGTCGTTGACTCCAAGGCGAGGAGAGGAAAAAAGTCGCTTTGTTTACCTTTTTTTCTTTCAGCAGATCCAGTATAGGTAATGCTCGTGTCTCTCCCCAGCTAATGTCAAAGGTAAGGGCGATTTTCTTTTCTTTGGTGTCGACCTTATAAATAGCTTGGGGGGCTTGTGTGCTGGCACCTTCCGCAAAGGCAGCAATTGAATCGCGTTCCGCATAACCAATTCCAGCAGTGAGTACGATGGCCGTGACGATAATTAAGATTTGCTTTAATCGTTTCGCGCTGATCACATAAATGAATTTCATGGATAAGCACCTCCTTTGTCCGATAACAGTTTATGCAGGGAAAACAAGGATATTCTTTGGCCTGTTGGCTATTGTTGAGGTACAATGCATATAGTGAATGAAGAGGCAGTAAAGGGGTGTGGTGCATGGGCAATCGATTGCGGCATTTATGGCTTGATAACCGAAAATATTTCTTCGCCGCATGCTTATTATTTTTTGGTGGTGCTTTGATTGGTTATTTTCAAGCACCGGTTGTCGAAGATATGGTCGATAAAATGATGGGCCAATTAAAGGAAATTGCTGAACGGATAAAAGATAACGGCGGCGGACCTTTAGCGGTGTTCTGGATGATTTTTTCCAATAATGTTTTCAGTGCTTTGATGATGATGGCGCTGGGAATATTGTTTGCATTCTTTCCCATAATTGGATTGCTCACGAATGGAGTACTGCTTGGATTTATCCTTTTCAAATACAGTGCAGTGGGAGTAAGTCCATGGGTTATTTTTAGTGCAGGTATTTTGCCACATGGAATTTTTGAGCTCCCAGCTATCCTGTTTGCAGCGGGAGTTGGTATTCGTCTAGGAGTGCTAAGTTTACGCTCAGTGGGAGTTCTAATCCAACCACACAAGATGGCACAATTGAAAAATGATTGGTATGATACGCTCAAGCAATTTCCAGTAGCGGTTCTTACTGTGATCGTTCTGTTGTTCGTTGCTGCTATTGTAGAGAGTACGATTACGCCAACCATTCTCAAGGAAATCGTGGGCCAACAACTACAGCAATTGAACTTACTGAAATAATTCAGATTTGCCAACAAATTGAAGCCTTCCTAAACGGAGGGCTTTTTATTTTGAATAGGGCTGAATTTTGATGGAAAGGATAGAGGAGAGACTCGTAAGGCGGAGGGCGATATCGTTGCTAGGGTTTTTGTTTAATACAAAAGAAGTACAGGAACTAGAATACTTGTTAAAACGTGAGCTGGAAGAGATGCTCCTTGATTTTAGTGATAAACGAATTGATCATCTAGTGAAGCGGGCTATGGAGGAGAGATACTCCATCATGTTTCGCATGTATGCAAGAATCGCCTCTCCCAATGAGTTATCTAAGTATGTCAGACGCAGAAAACTCGGGGAAGAGAATTATACTTAAAAACTTTTTTAAAAAACATATTGACTCAAAGATAGGTAACGTGATAGATTAATTCTTGTCCTTAAGACGCCATCACAAATAACGATGAACATTGAGGACAGGAAATTGCTCCTTGAAAACTGAACAGCGAAAGCGTTAATGAGTCTATC
>NZ_JABMIU010000022.1:0-56871 GCF_013332495.1 Brevibacillus sp. HB1.2
CTTAACGACAGCGCCAGTCTACAACTTTATTTTTACGGAACATATACGACGTGGCTGCTGTGTACCGATAAAAATGGAAGCGAGTACGAGGATCATCCCCACTCCATGCATCCAAGTAAATGCTTCGTTCAAGAAAAAGACAGCCACGAGAGCAGCACTTATCGGCATCATTCCAGTGAACAAGCCAGCTTTGGAGGCCTCCACCTTCTCCACTCCTTTGTACCAGAGAAAGAAGGATAAGACGCTAGCCGTAATCGCATAGTACACAAGAAGCCACCATACATTTGCAGGTACAGCACTCCAATCAAACCGCAAGCTTTCCCAAATCGCAAACGGAAGAAACAAGACAAAGCTGATGACATTAATTGCAGCCGTCATTTGGAAAGGCGTAATTTTCCCAGAAAGTCTTTTGGCGAAAATCGTAAAAAGCACTTCGCTGACGACTGCAAAAAATACGAACAAATTGCCAAGCATGCTTACCCAGTTTTGGTCCACTCCGCTTCCTGTGAACGTAATGAAGCCGATGCCGCCCACTGAGAGACCGATCGCCACTAAGCTGTTGACGTGTAATTTTTCCTTGAGAATCCAGAACGAAAACAAGGCGATGCAGGCAGGTACCGTACTCGTAATGATACCGGCCGCAGTAGCCGTCGTCCACTGAACGCCGTACAGCATGCAAATACTAAACAGAAACACGCCGAAAAACGACTGCCAGAATAGCACCTTGCCTTCCTCACGGCTCCAAGACGTTTTCCATTCCCCACGCATAGCCAGCAGCGGCAATAGGATGATGATCGCGAGCAAAAAGCGCAGCTCCGAAAACAAAAACACAGGAACATGGGAAACAATTTCTTTACCGATGGAGATGTTGCTTCCGACCAAGGCCATAGCCAAGGCTAACTGAATGTAAGCTAACAGCATGACGACTCGCTTCTCCCTTCAACCTCCTACAATTCTCTACATATGGCCAAACTGCTTGCGATTAACCCGCGTTTTGCCATTCTTTTTGAGATGACGGGATCTTTTTTGTCTTTTTCTCTGCTGCCCCCACCAGCCAGGAACCAAACGGCAGTTTTCCCAGCCCATATGATATGGCAAAAGAAAGAATGGAGCACAAGGCGAATGCTACCATACTTCCCCACACGCCCGTGTGAAAAAGCTGAAGCTCGCGCAAAATCTTCATCAAGTACGTCAAGATCAGCGCATGAATCAAATAAGCTCCGTACGAATATTTCCCAAGGAGCCCTAGCCAATGTGTCCATTTGGACTGCTTTTTGCTCATCCATAGGCAGAGAGCGTACACAGCCAATAAACAAGCCATCGTATAGAGGAACATGGACGGTTTCAAGGATGTCGCTACGTTTAAATTGATCTGGCCTTGCCCTGAATCACGGAAAAGTTCATAGCCAATGACTGCGTACAGGACACCAACTGAAACAATGATCCATTGCCAGTATCTTTTCAGGAGTGCACGAAATGCAGGCAGCGTGACAGCGACCAAGCCACCGAACAAAAAGTAATAGAAATAATAGAACGCATTTCGATCGCGGTATTTGATGAAATATGTATCAAGCCAATTCATATCGAATCGGAAACCGTGCGCGGGGATGTACCGCGCTGAAAACCACATGAGGCCCCCATAAACCAATCCGGAGACACCAAGAGCGACAACGAGACGAAAGCGGCTTGTCACGAATCTGCGGAAAAGTTCAAATACTCTTTGCCAAAACGGATACAAAAGATAGAACTGAAAAATCATCACGACGAACCACAGATGATACGAGGATGTCCCTGTCAGGAAATTTTTGCATACATTCCAAAAAAAACCTGCTCCCTCCCCCAAGGGCTTCTCCATCAAGTAAAGATAAACCACCGACCATATTCCATACGGAACCAAAATCTCCGTTACCCGTTTACGTGTAAAGGAAATATAGTTCACTTTTTCGGAGTAGTTGTAAAACAAAACAAGACCCGTGATGAAAATGAATGCAGGTACCGCGAATTTTAGCAAATGAAACAACATTCCGTAGACGATCGACACCTGCTCTGTCAGTCCCGGCTCACGGATATACACGCCTATGACATGCTGATAAACCACAGCCAAGAATGCAAAGGCCCGGATTAGATCCAACTCACCAATTCGTTCTTTTCGAGCCATAACCAAATACCAGATCCTTCCTGTTTTTCGAAAAAAAGTGCTATCTCTCATCTTACCGACCAAAAGTCAGTCTGGCAAGCCTCAAATCCAAAAGACTGATACCCTTTTGTACTGGTATCAGTCACTACTATCCACCTTGATCCGAAGACAGATCCGCTAGTCTTCGAATCGGCCAAATAAGACTTTGTACTCCACGTGAATACAGGGCTAGATGCGGAGAATCCGTGAGTGGGATTGACAGGTTTTCGGTCATCGAGTTTTCACGAATATGAAAGGCTGTCTCCTGTAGTTGCCACGGCTCGTGCACCACATCCGCATACATCATTTGCTTCGTTCTGTTACACCTGCAAAAGAGCGTGTATCGCTCCGTCAGCCAATGCATCAGCGTTCCCTCTTTGGCGAAAAATCTGTCAACGAGAGGCTGGTAGCTGCCTTCGAACCAGGGTGACTGAGGTAGACCAGATAGACGTCGAGAGGTAAAATCGATCCGATTCCCTTGGCGATGAAAAGTCATTTGGGCCCGATAATAAGGCAGTCGGTACCAAAATTTCGCAATCTGGATTACGAGGGGATTCGACGTATCCAGCGAAAGAAAATACACGCCTGTCTTCCCTTTCGCCTTCACATACGTCCGCACGTTGATTTCAGGGAAAGTCGTCGTGAATGGTACGGATGGCATCCGATGCAAACGCACGCCACTCAGCAAAAACGGGATAATACTGATCCATGCCTTGCCATCATATGTATCGAGCTCAAGTCCTGCTGGAATGAGCGCTTTGATAGACGCTGGTGAAATCGCCCAATGTAAAAAAAGAAGATGCTCCCACGTCTGTGTCATGGTCCATCCGTTGTACTGTGCGGCCGACTTGATTTGGATGATCCTCTGTTCGATACGAATCCCTCCCATTCGTACGTCGATCAAGCATTTTAACTGGAAGAGGATGAATGATAGGCAAGGGGTACTTTCGTCACTTTGCTCGTCATCTCATCGAGTGAGACGAGATCCGCAGCCGTAACTTCACGAAGAGACGTTTTCCCCAGCGCGAGGATGGCAATTTCCATTTCATCCACAAACGAAAGAAAAAAGTTAGCCAAGTATTTCGTGGCTGAATCGGGGTCAAATTTGTTTTTCAAGCTCCCAGGATAGGTGGTCAGCTCTGTCGGTGGTTCCCACGGTATTGCTTTTGTCACCTGATCATGAGTCATCGCCCACAAAACAGCCGTCCCCATAAATATGCCGTCTGCTCCCAAAGCAATTGCTTTCAGGCACTCACCCGGGGTATTATATCCGCCCCCAGACAATAAGGTAATTCGTTCTTTCACACCTTTCTTCTTCAAATAGCGCACGGCCCGGGTCAGCGCATAAATCGTTGGCAAACCGAAATCATCCTCCAGGATGGGAGGTCCTCCTTTTGTCCCCGCTTGTCCGCCATCAATACTGATAAAATCTACACCGGCTTGGATTACAATCTCCAGGTCTTTTTCAAGAATCGCACTGGCACAGATTTTGACACCAATCGGAACGCCGTCTGTTATTGTGCGCAACTTGTCTACGAGCTTCTTGAGATCCTCCGGCTTCGATACTTCCGGATGCCGCGAAGGAATGATAATCATCTCTTCATCCTGAACCCCCATGATTTCAGCAGCTCTTCCCTGAATATATTCAGCGGGGATAAAGCTCGCGGCAGCTGCAGTCGCCCCCTGCCCAAAATGGATTTCGATGGCGTCAGCCTGTCGCAAAATTTCCGGCTCCTTTGCCCACTTTCCCGAGTTGTATTGGAGAATCAGGTGTTTGGCGAATTTCCTTTCTTCCGGCAATAACGGGCCTTCACCCGTATTCGTCAAAGTCCCCACTGCGGCCGTTCCTTTTGCAATCGCGATTTTCACATCGGCACTTACACCGATACCGTACCCCATTGCCCCTACCATGAGCGGAATGTCCAAGGTTAACGGCTTTTTTGCCATGGGGCCAATCGTGATTTGCATGTCCACTTCTGTATCCTCACTCGAAGGCAGCTTGGCCAGCTGTGCAGGAGAAAATATCAAGCTATCGAAGTTCAAGAACTTGCGCGGACTTCCGAAAGGACGTTCGATGGCTTGTCCAGTAGCTGCTCGCAAGCTGTTCTCCAGGACGTAGCGTGGACTGACTTTGGTCATGGCGGAGACCATCTCAAAAATATTTTCCGGATAGCGGTCTGACATAAGGCGCTTCATGAACTTGGCGAGCAGCCACTGGGTAAGAGGTCGAAAAAGACAGATCAAAAGCAGTCCCACCACGAGGAGTGCAGCTATCGATCCTACAAAGGAGCCGATCAAAAATGAAATCCAATTGCCAGCCATCCTCTTTCTCCTTCCTACTGTCAGAGCGCTGCTGCTGTTACTAGGTATGTGAGATAGGAAAATTTTGCCCCAATCATGCCACTTTTATCCTACGCTCTCCCCTGGCCATTAAAGCTAGAAAAAACGCCCAGATTAACTGGACGTTTTCGAGCGAAGCCTTTTCCATAAATAAAAATAACAGGACGTCAGCACAAGCACGACAGCCATTGTCATGATAGTGTCAAATCGCATGAGATCCTCCTTATCGTTTCATTGGTACAAATTTGCCGTATGTCAAACAGCGCCACAGCCATTCTGCAGGACCAAACTGATAGTTGGCGAGCCACCAGCGACTAACGAAGATTTGCGCAGTGAAGATCACCAAGCTAAACACCAATCCGAGAGCCAACCCAAGCGTTCCGTATAAATGTCCAACACGCACAACCAATACAGCGATGATGCTTTGGCTCAAGTAGTTGCTTAACGCCATTCTGCCTACCGGTTCCAAATACTTCAGCATGCGCTTGACTCTCTCTTTCCGATACAGAAGCAGAAGTGAAGTAATGTAAAAAGCGCTCAGGGAAAGACCGCTCCAGGTAACAAATGTCTGAACGGCAATCGAGATCGAGGCTGGAAATGTAACAATGCCGAATTGAATAAGCGGAATCATCGGTACAAGCACAGCACTCAAGCCCAGCGCAATCCACCATACGCGACGAATGGCCGGAATAAACTCTTCCGTCCTCTCAAATACTCCCCGCTTGGCTGCCAGAAATCCGAATAAAAAGAGCGGCAGAACAGATAGGATAACAATAAACTCATGGGAGAAAACGACCGGAATTTCGTAAGCAACCCGGAATTGCAACCACTCGATGATCGAGCCATTGGCATAAGCATCGATTGCTTTTTGTATGAGCGGTGATTGATCTGGCATAGGAACGAGGTCTTCAGGAACGGTCAGCATAAGAGCGTACATGGCCTGCACACCGATCAAAAGCGTCCACGCCCATCTTTTGATCGTCTTTTCTTGCCTGTGGTAAAACAGCAACAGAAGAAAGCCAGCTAGGGCATACGTATGAAGAATGTCTCCATACCAGAGGAAAACAAGATGTGCCATCCCCACAATCAAGAGCACCAATAATCTGCGAGCAAACAGTCCCTGATAAGGCAGCTGTTTGCTCTCGGCACGATGCATAAACAGAAAAAAGCCTACGCCAAACAAAAACGAGAAGATAGTGTAAAACTTCGTCTGTACAAACATGTTAAACAAGAGCCGTATCCAACCATCCATTTCTGAATGGGTATTGACCATCCCTGCATCTGGTAAGAACATGATGGGATACAAAAATGACGGCATATTCACCAGCAAGATCCCCAAGAGGGCAAAGCCTCTAATCCCGTCTAGCTGCCGAATTCGCTCACCTTCCGCAACAGGTGCTACTTTCACGTAAATGAACCTCCCCAACTGCCCCTTAGGCTTTAACACATTTAATACGAATGAACCTCGAAAAAAGTAACAAATGCTTCTACCACAACAAGAGAGCTTCGCGAAAACGAAGCCCTCTCTTACGTGCTGCCTTATTTTGATGGGGAAGTCTTTGTTCCTGTTCCTGTGCGGTTTGTTCTATTCTGAAAATCGAGCAGAATACCGACAAAACCAGCAAATATTGCGGGCATGATCCAACCGGCCCCTTCCTTATAAAAAGGAAGAACACCCAAGATATCGTTCCAGCTCTGATTAAAAAACGTAAGATTCATCAAATCCACGACACCAAAAACCGTCACAACTGCGACAGTCGTCATATACACAGACGAATGAGCAGGTATCCAGCGCTCTAGCAACGCCAACAAAATGAGCACGATCGCAATTGGGTAAATTGCGCCCAAAATCGGGACAGATACGCTTAAAATCTCCGATAATCCCAAGTTTGCGACTCCCATGCTCAGTACACAGAGAATCACTGCCCATCCTCTGTAGGACAAACCTTTGAATCGTCCATGAAAGTATTGGCTGCAAGAAGTTACGAGTCCAATCGATACACAAAGGCAAGCGACGGTAAAAATGACACCAAGAATCAGCGTACCGCTTGTCCCAAATAGCTGCCTCATGATAGCTGTTAGGAGCAGCCCGCCATTCTCCGGCCTACCTAAAGAGGCTCCAGATGAACCGAGCAATCCCAAAATGACATAGATGAATGTCAGCAACATACCTGCTCCGAGACCTGCTTTGATCATATTCGCAGACAGTTGCTTTTTGTCTTCGATTCCCTTGCTTCGCAGCGTATTGGCAATCACGATACCAAATACGAGTGCAGCCAAAGCGTCCATTGTTAAATACCCGTCCAGAAAACCTTGCACAACTGGATTGGAGGCATATTTTCCTGCTGGTACCCCCGTTTGGCCCAGTGGTGTGAATAAGCTCTTGATGTAGATCAAGGCAATCATGGTCAACAGTGCAGGAGTCAGTATTTTCCCAAAGCGATCAATCAATTTGGAAGGAGTCAGACTAAACCAAAAGACAATTCCAAAAAATACGATCGTATAGAAGAAAAGACTCCAGGTGGAATCAGCGGCTTGTTCCGGCAAAAACGGCGCCATTCCCATCTCGTACGCGAGACTGCCTGCACGTGGGATAGCAAGTGCGGGTCCAATCGACACATAAATCAAAATAGGAAAAATAAGAGCAAAGCTTGGATGAACACGACTCGCTAATTGGTAAAAGCTCCCTGCTTTTGCGATGGCAATCACTCCAAGGATAGGAAGACCGACAGCCGATAATACAAAGCCTGCAATCGACAGCCAAACATAGGAACCAGCCTCTTGACCCAGATAGGGTGGAAAAATAAGGTTCCCTGCACCAAAGAACATCGAAAACAGCATAAAACTGACCAGCAACATTTCTTTCTTAGACAAGGTTATCATCGACGTGTATATTACCTCCCATCGTATTGAGAGGCATTCTATCAACTTTTGCGTTCCTTCGCTAGTAGCAAAGCCATAGTTGTAATTGCAAGATCATTATCATTTTTCCTACAATAATTGAAAGTAGAAAAACAAAGGAAACCACCTGCCATTTCTTACCGTTTGAACATCGACAAGTGGTTTTCCTCTTATCGTTTTCTCATGGAGACAATTCGTTTGTAAAAGGACTGATCCTCTAGCTTTTGAAAGAGAGAAAGAGCGGGTCGGAAGTTGGCTTCAATAATCCACGGTTTGCCATCCACATCAATCCCTAAGTCTAAACCGATCTCCCGGAGTGTCGGATAGGCTCTTCCCAATCGATTAGCTACCGCCGTAGCTACCGTGCGGATGTCACTCAAGAGATGCGGACCTGCTTCTATATTCGACAGCTTGATTGCCGTGCCGATGGGTAAAACTTTTCCACGACTGCGAGCTACATTTGTCACAACATAGCCCGGACCTGCAAGCTTTGCACACCACCCTGTTATGACCCAAGGCTCCTTGTAGCTCCTACGCTGGATCATGACACGCACATCAAAAGGTTTGCCGTTGATTCTACCAAGCGGGATAAGTGGCTGGAGCAGGTATGTTTTTGGCCGAAACAACGATTCCACGTATCGTCTCGTGGCTTCTTTCCCATCCACGAGACGACGGCGACTTCCACTATGAACCAAATACTGCTCTTCTCCTCGCGCCGTTACTTGAATAATTCCTGCCCCACCCCCGCCTCCTGAAGGCTTCAGCATCACGTGTGTAAACGCTTCTGCATACTCCCATAGCTCTTCAGGAGAGTACACGCGGGTTTTGGGCAAATACTCCTGCAAAAGTTCGTCTTGGACCATGTGCTTATGCTTGCCCCATTTTCCTACGTTTGGCGGTTTAATGGCAGTGTCTCTCCATTCTTTATTAGATGATGCTCCTCTATTTTCGTGATACGATTCTGTTCGTCCACAAACACGACCTTGGGGACAAGCTGTTCGATCTCGGATTCATCGTACATGCCCATACTCAAAATGATGACTAGATCTCCTGGCGAAAATAGGTGGGCAGGTGGTCCGTTCAAACAGATGACTCCGCTACCCGATGCCCCGGGTAACGCGTATGTTTTCCAGCGCGTGGCATTACGCAAACTGGTTATTTGCACGATTTCATATGGCTTGATATCTGCCGCATCCATAAGAGCAACGTCAATTGTGATACTCCCCACGTAATCCAGTTCGGCCTGTGTAACTGTCGCCCTGTGAATTTTGCCTTTGCACATGTGTCGTTGCATTGGCGGTTCACTCCTTTCCAAACCGATGACATTAGTCTATGTGCAATGTATTGTCCATGAAACCTACCACGATAGGAAATCTGGTTAAGGGACATGATACGCAGCCTGCAAATCGACGCCATAGGTGCGGCATAATTGGCTTAGTTCTTTCGTCAGATTCGGATCGAAAGGAATACCGTTTTCCATACGTTCTTGCTTTTTTCGGCTCTCGATCTCCCCAGGAATGAAAATTTCGGATACCCCTTTCTTCGTAGGTACGCTTTTCACCTCACGAATGTATGCATCCATACTGGCGCAAAAATCGGGCAGTGGCATAAATCGTTCAATATCTACCGTCAAGAATAGATGTCCAACGTTTTGTGGATCGTTCCAATTGTCATATAGGCTTTTTACATGTGGTCCCGTTGCTGCACCCGTTAGCAGCCCACACAAGATATCAATGAACATCGCCAATCCATAGCCCTTTGCTCCCCCGATCGGCAAAAGTGAGCCAATCAAGGCTTGTGTGGGATCAGTCGTTTCCTTCCCATCGGGATCGATTGCCCAATCGGCAGGAATCGTTTCCCCTTTTTTTACGGCTAAGGCGATTTTTCCCCTGGCAGCGACACTCGTAGCCATATCTAACAAAAAGGATGGCTCTTCCCCTGCCGGTATTCCCACCGCAATTGGGTTTGTTCCAAAAAAAGGGCGTATCCCTCCTGTAGGTGCCATTGCTTCGGGGGCATTGGAAAGGACAAGAAGAATCCTTCCTTCTGCGATCGAGCGTTCTGCATAGTACGAACAGGAGCCAAAGTGGTTGGAATGACGAACACCAACAACCCCGATTCCCATCTGCTGTGACAACTTGATCGATTCCTCCAAAGCCGCCACCCCGACTACCGCACCCAACTGGTTTTTGCCGTCTACCAGTGCTGTTGCCCCCTCCTGTTTCCATACCACTGGTTCATCGTTCAATTCAATCAAGCCTGTTTCGATTCGTTGGATATAAATCGGCAGCCTCGCCAGACCATGGGACTCGATGCCGCGCAAATCAGCATGGACGAGAGATTCTGCGACAAGCCTTGCATGCTCGCGTCTGGCACCTGCCTGTACAAACACTTCTGTTACGACTTGCTCCAAACGCTTCCAATGAAAGAGTGCAGGGTGCATCTTCTCTTTTTCCCCTCCTTCACCGCTGTTCTGTACTTCGCCTGCTTCCTAATCTGAATATAGATATGTCACCCACTGATTGACCGCTACAGGCATTGACCCAGTTCAATCGACGGTCAACGCAAAAAAGGAGCTCCCGATAGTGGGGCTCCTTTTTACTTGACTCCTATTCATAGCTGGCCAGTATCGTGATGATCTGGTCCTGCATCTTGGTAAACAGCTCTTCATCTTTGACATAGCCATTAAACATAATCGAAACGACGAGCTTCTCCCCGCCTTTGGTCGTGATATAGCCCGACAGTGTATTCACACCCGTCATCGAACCTGTTTTCGCATGAAGATTATTAGCGGCAGGTGTGTCCTTCAAGCGGTTTTTCAGCGTACCATCAATGGCCGCTATGGGTAAAGATTCATCATAAGGAGCAAATGTCGATTCCTTCGTCATTCCCTCTAGTACGGATGCGATGTGCCGAGCAGAAATAAGATTGTAGCGCGTCAATCCTGATCCATCCATCATGTCGAAGCTGGTATTCCCGCCGAGCGAAGATACGAATTCCATAACGATCTCTGCCCCAGCCGCTGCGCTCCCTTCCCCTTTCTTTGCAGCTCCGATTGTCTTGAGGAGCATTTCGGCGTAGTAATTGTCACTTCGCTTGTTGAGGTACTGAACGATTTCCTTCAGCGTCAGTGACTCAAATTGTGTCCATTTCACTGCTGCTGGAGGAACTGGCTGGATCAGCACTTCGCTTTTCGGAGCAAACGTAATTCCTTGCTGCTCCAACGTTTCCTTCAGTACGGTCCCCACGTACTTGGCTGGCTCTTCCACAGGCACACGCTCGTAATCGCCTTCGTGATCAAGTGGGAGGTTCCCTGACAGTCTGATGGTATTTGTGCCACGGTCCCGCAGGATAGCAAACGTATTTTCTTCTCCTTTTTGTACGGTCTTGGCTTCATTGATCACTTGCACGTATGCTGTTTTGGGAAGCACGTTGATTTCTACTGGTTCGCCAGCATCGTTAGCGGGCTTGAATTCGATCATAACCGTCCCACGGTTCAATGCTAGAGCCCCAATGGTCGGGTTGTAATAATAGCTCTCGTCATCCCATGCCCAGCCGAGGCCAAGCCGTTGTTGGTCAAAGTAGCTTTCATCCATCACGAGATTCCCATTGATACGTGTGATTCCTTGTTGCTTGATCCACCCTGCTATTTTTTCAATCGACACACCTTCCTGTACCTGAAGCGCATTCTCTGTGTGCAAAGCAGGGTCACCGTATCCTTTCACATATAGATTGCCTTTTTGTACGCCTGGTGAGGTGATTGGTGCGTCTCCATACAGCTCCGTTTTGAATACGTAATCCGAACCAAGCTGATTCAGCGCTGTGGCAGTTGTCAACAACTTCAGATTCGAAGCAGGGGTAAGCAGTGTGTCCGCATCCCGCTCGTATAAGACGGAATCACCTGTTGAATCCAATGATTTGATCATGATGCCTGCCGTAACACCTGCTGCTTCCGGCGTATCGAGGATGGGATCGATCAAAGAAGAGAGTGGGTACGTCTTTTTCTCTGGAGGGCTGAACCCTTCCGGTGCTGCAATATCCGGGTAGGTTGTTAACAAAATCCCGATTTGATCCTGTAGCTCCCTCGCATACTTCGATTTATAGATGCCGTTGATCAGAATCGAAAAGGCCAGCTTATGACCATTTTTTGCCGTTACATAACCAGACATTGTGTTAACTCCGCTTAATGAACCTGTCTTAGCAGCTAGATTCTTTTCCGCACTGGTTCCTTTCATGCGGTTTTTCAAGGTGCCGTCCACCCCTGCGATTGGGAGTGATTTTTCCAGCTCCGTTCGATATTCTTGCTCTTGCAAAAAGATGAGGGCTTCGATCATCTGTTCTGGAGTGATCATATTAAATCTCGATAACCCCGAGCCATCTACTTGGCGGAAGCCCGACTCAATGCCAGCGCGCTCCATCACGTCCGCTACCGCTTCACTGCCTGCATCAAAGCTCCCCTCACTTTTCTGGGTAACCCCCAGCGTCTTTACAAGCATCTCCGCATAGAAGTTGTCACTATCCTTGTTGAGCTCCACCGTGATCTCACTCAACGGTTTGGATAAGTGGGTATAGAGCGGCACTCCGCTTTGCAGCACTGTTTTTTTCACTTCGATCTTCGAATGTAAGGCAATCCCTTGTTTCAGCAACTGATCCTTCCATAGATCGCCCACATAAAAAGCTGGGTCTTCCATCGTGACCTCTTCTTCATAAGGAGCTGCTTGCATCCCGATCGTACCGGATACGATAACTTCATTTTTTCCGCGCGGACGCTCGACTAGCACGTTGCTCTCCTTGCCCTCTGTCGTTTTTAACTGGTTTGTGACTGTTATGTATGTGGTAGCCGGATTCATGGTCAGGACAGGGGCATCGTTCACCGTTTTACCGGGGGTTGCGGTTAGCGTCGTAAAGTTTTTATTTACGGCTAATCCACTTATCTGAGCGCTGTACCCATACGGTTCATCATCCCACATCCAGCTCGTACCCAATCTGGTCTCATCGAAATAGCTGTCATCGAGAAGCAGGTTTCCATTGATTCGTTTGAGCCCTAAATCCTTGATGGCTTTTGCCATTTGCTGCAAATCGTCTGGCTTCAGGCTAGGGTCCCCATAGCCTTTTAAAATCAAATCCCCTTGCAACACGCCACCATTATTTATCTTTCCGGAAACAAACACCTCAGTCTTCCACTGATAATTCGGCCCCAGCTTATCCAGACCCGCAATGGTCGTAAACAGCTTCATGTTGGAAGCCGGGATAAAATTACGTTCGGCATTGTGCTTATATACGTACTTTTTGTCGGTTAGATCGTAAACCGCGATTCCAGCGTACATGCCCTTGCTATTCTCGTCATTTTTCAAATCGGCGATGAATTTTTCTATGCTGAGTGCCAGAGGACTAGTGGAAGTGACCTCTTCCCTGGCTAGTGCAGGCAAAGCTGCTACCTGCAACAAGAGAGCCAACACGAAAAACCACGTACCAACACGTCGAAAAGCAAACAAATGATTCATGATAACCTCCTTGTCATAGTCTGGGCGATTTCAACCAACAAATCACAGTACGCCATCATGATAGCACGTATTCTATTTATTCGGAATATTACCATTATACTAAAAGTCTACAGGCATGAACGATACCCTTTCCGTTCATACTACCTTCAAAACTTCTTTTGTTTGGAGGAAATGGCTTCATGTTCTATCGATTGCTGCTCTGTTTGTCACTTCTCTGCGCCTTTTCATTCTCCGCACTTGCCCAAACTGACATCGGTCGTGTACAAGTAGATCCCGCACCGTATCCTTCTCTTGCCGATCTAGTAAAAAGGTCAGACTTGATCGTCATCGCATGGGTAAACGGTGCTCATCAGCCTTATCCAACGGGACGCAGCGTTCCCCAAGGCAAGATCGTGAATTACACACAAAACCTCCAAGTAAAAAGAACGATAAAAGGCAGGTCATCCAGACCATTAACTGTGATTAGCACTGGTGTAGAGCCGCTTCCCGATGCCTCCAGTCCGCTCAACCTGCAATATCCTGGACCGCTGTCGGAAGGGAATTATTTATTGTTTTTGCGAAAAGTGAGAGGATCACAGCTGTACAGTACAGCAGGTCTCTGGCAGGGCGTTTACCCGATCTACCAAGGAAAAACGATCGCCCTGTCCAATCTTGGCTTTACGGAGTTGAACCAGCTGTCACAAGAAGAAGCCGTCCGAAAAATAACAGCGATATCCCGCTAACGCCACAGCAAAAAACCGCTCTCATAAACGAGCGGTTTTTTGACATTTCCACCCTGTGCTGTCAGTTGCGCATCACGTAGATGAAAATCGCCATAGACACAGCACAAGCGAGTACGCTGAGAATAAAACCCCAGATCACCCATTTGCTATTCGTCTTGTTTATGTGTTTGTCGTCCATGGAAACTTCTCCTCATTACAAGCATTCACCTTCTATTATAAGGTTGTTTGACAGGAAAGGGAAACCGTTAATGTGGTGAAAACTGTTAAAGACCTGCTCTCGTCAGATGGCGAATCCCCAGGGCACAGCCGGTCGTCACAAACAGTACACACATGACTACAAACGTCCCCAGCTCTCCTAGCGATAAACTCTCTTGACTGAGCACGCCCATGCCAATCGTTAAAATCGATAGAGGAAAAAACATCCCGAGCCCAGACACATACAAGCCCAGCCCTACAAAAACAGCACACACACTCATGCCGACAGGTACAGCAAAGCTCTGTATCCGCGTGGAAAGCCATAGTTGGAAGGCGATGATGGTGAGCGAAGCCAGCCAGCCTCGTATGATCCATCCGAACACTTCCGGAGGAAACGAAAAATGTGCGTGTAGTCCAGCGATGAAACCCGCGCAAATATACAGCACGAGGAAAAAAAGCTGCACAGCAAAAAGGAGAACGCCAACCACTACCAGCTTCGCGAAAAAAATCGTTGGAGTCGATACAGGCGCTGCCAATATCACGTTCCAGTTTCGATTTACATGCTCCAGTCTGCACACGAACGAACAGCAGATCGCGATGAGAATGGGCAAGAAAAATTCTCCGTAGAACAAGCTCACCTGCGTCCACAGGCTATACCAGCCATTTTGCAGGATCGCTTGGTTCATCCAGTAGTTGGCGAAGCCGATCAGCGTACTGAAAACAGGAAGCACAAGCAAAACGAGCCAAATACGAGAACGACGCAGTTTTACCCATTCAGCTCCCAAACATCTGAGTAGCATAAAAAATCCTCCCTATACGTCTTGCCGGGATACGTGAATGCTCCCAGCAAGGTAGAATGAGATGCCCATGAGTACGACGATGATCGGCAAATGAACGCCGATTTCACGCGTAGTAAACAGCATGGTTTCGTTCACGTACTGATACGTAACGGGCGAAAAGTCTACATAGTACGACCAGATGAAAAGGCGTCCGACTTGTGGCGGAAACAAGCTCGCTGACATCCCAATGAACCCCCCGATCATCCCGAGACATAGGCTAAATGCCTGATTTTTGATGGCGAGAGAGATCCATTGTTGCAGAGCAATCACCACGAGATTCGTAAGCGTTGTCCCTGCTACAAAGCGGAGTAATAGGCCAATCGGGACTGGCTCTGCTAAACCATAGCCAATGCCAAATGCCACGATCGCCACTACCTGTAAAATGACGGCTCCCCCGATCAAAACAGCCGCAGAGACGAACTTTGCCGCATAAACCGCTTTTCGACTGACAGAGGCAGCCAACAGCAGCTTCCACGTACGCCCTTTGTGTTCCATATCACAAATCCGTGAAACAATGACAGCCGAACCGATCGGCAAAAACAATCCGTTCATGGCTGTAATCGTGACAAGAATGGCGCTCCACGTCGCGGCATCCGGATTTTTTGTCATGGAGGTACTGACAGCCATAAACCCCCATGCCAGTTCGATACTCAAAAGAATGGTGAGCATGAGAAACAAACGCTTATGTCGAATTTTATAAAACTCCAGCCAAAGCGTTCTCATTACAAGCTCCCCTCCTTGCCTGTAAGGGAGAGGAAAATGCTCTCCAAGCTTTTTTTGTGCTCTTCAATCCGATAAACATCTATGCCCGCCATAATCAGCGCCCGGTTTGTCTGCGCTACCTCTCTATCCCCCATGCCTTCCATGACGAGGAAGCCATCTTGGAGACTTGGAGAAAGCTCCATCTCTTGAAGAACTCTTCTCGCTTTTTCATTGTCCTGCGTTTTCATCCACACATGAGGCTGACTATCCCGTTGCAACTGCTCCATACTCCCTTGAAACAGCAGTTTTCCCCCGTGAATAATGCCGATGGACGTGGCCACTTGCTCGATTTCCGAGAGCAGATGGCTGGAGAGCAAGACGGTCATTCCATACTCGTGTGGCAACGAATGAATCAATTCCCGAATTTCACCGATTCCCGCAGGGTCCAGGCCGTTTGTCGGTTCATCGAGGATGACGAGCTTTGGAAAATGCAGCAAAGCCATGGCAATTCCCAGTCGCTGCTTCATCCCGAGAGAATACTGATCTACCTTTTTGTTCTTTTGTTTTTCCAAACGGACGATTTGCAAGGCTTTTTCTACATGTTTGTCCGGTACATCTCGCAGCCGCTGCATGACGCGCATATTTTCCAGGCCGGTAAGATGACCGTAATAGGAAGGAGCCTCGATCAAGGAACCCGTCTGACTCAAAATCTCAAGTCGGTTCCTGCTAAAATCCTTCCCGAATACAGATACACTCCCTTCACTTGGCTTGACTAATCCTAGCAGCATTTTAAGAGTCGTCGATTTTCCTGCACCATTTGGACCGAGGAAGCCATAGACCTCCCCTTCTCCTACCGCAAGATTCACCCGCTGGACGGAATAGACCCCTCCATAGCGTTTTGAAAGGTTTTCCGTTCGAATCACCGTATTCATCTTTTCTCGCTCCTATCTGTTGGTCTCTCCTACGAAATCATAGAGTCCCAACCCGTCGATAAGCTGACAGGAACCTTACAACAACCTTAAATTGACTCTGAGTGGGTAGAACACACAATTCGAGCGAGTATAATGAATACGGGTGATTCAATATGGAAGAATGGAAACAGAAAAAAGTGCTCATCGTGGAGGATGAGCTTGAAATCAGAAATATGATCGATGGATTTTTGCGTAAGGAAGGATTCTCTCGTATTTTTCATGCGGGTAGTTGTAAAGAGGCGTTAGTGATTTGCGCTTCGGACAAGCCTGATGTCGCGATCCTGGATGTCATGCTGCCTGATGGAGATGGATTTGGACTTTTGACTTCGATCCGTCGCTTCTCGCAAATCCCTGTCATTTTTCTTTCAGCGAGAGGGGAAGATGAAGATCGATTGCTCGGACTTGGCCTGGGGGCTGACGACTATATTGTGAAGCCATTTTTACCGCGCGAGCTCGTTCTTCGTCTCCTGGTCATTTTACGACGCGTTTATGCTCCTCCCCAAATCGATCGTCTGCCCGTTTTCCAGCTTGGTGACAGTACGATCGATTTGGAGGCAGCAATCGTGACGAGAGATCACCACGAATACGCTTTGACCGCCAAGGAACACGCACTCTTGCGAAAACTTTATGAAAATCGGGGACGAATCGTCACGAGTGATGCCCTGTGCCAATCTGTATGGGGTGACGATTACTACGGGTATGAAAACACGCTGATGGTTCATATGCGGCGCATTCGCGAAAAGATCGAGCCATGTCCGTCCACCCCTGAATATTTGCTGACGGTAAGAGGACTCGGATACAAATTACTCGTAAAGGAAGAGTTGTAGATGGATGGAGCCGCACGAATTTTACGTCGTTATACAGGTGCTTCTATCCTGATCGCCGTCTTTTTGCTCATCGTCAATTACATTATTCTTGGTACATTTGTTTTCAAAGGCATGAACGAAGGCTCTTCTCCCGTTCACGTCACACAAACTGTCGCAGAAGGTCTTCACAAGAACGGTACCAGCTATACGTTGGAACCAAATGCACAAGATTGGTTACAAAAGAGCCAGGCTTGGGCCATGCTGATTACGAACGATGGGAAAGTCGTCTGGGAGCAAGCCATACCGGACCAATTGCCCCGCGCCTATTCTCTGGCAGAAGTGGCGCAGTTTTCGCGGAATTACTTACAGGACTATCCTGTTTTTGTATGGGAGAATGAGATGGGGCTGGTCGTCGTGGGCTACCCGAAGGATAGTCTCGCCAAGTACCAGTTTCATTTCCCGATCAGTTGGATAAGTGATTTGCCGTATCGATTACTGGCTTTGCTTTTCGGAAATATACTACTTGCCGCTCTTCTCTCGCTTTTCATCGGCTCTCGACTCATTCGGGCAATCCGCCCACTGATTAGCGGGATTCACGCTCTGTCAGAAGATCAGCATACACATGTCGAGGCAAAAGGAATGTTCAGCGGGATTGCCAAAAGCATCAATCATGCATCGTCGCTTCTGCAAGAGAAGAACGCTTTGCTAAAAGCAAGAGACGAAGCACGCTCGAACTGGATCGCTGGAATCTCCCACGATATACGCACGCCATTATCGATGGTGCTCGGGTATGCCAGTGAATTGGAAGAGAGCAACGCAGTGCCTTACGAACAGCAGCAAAAAGCAAGCATTATTCGAAAGCAAGGGGAAAAACTCCGGTCTTTGGTCAGCGACTTGAATCTCGTTTCCATGCTGGAATACGAAATGCAGCCCATACATACCAAACCGATTCGGCTATCGACACTTGCGCGGCAAATTGTCACTGACTTTTTGAACAATGATTTGGCAGAGAGCTTTACCATCGAGCTGGATGTCACGACTGAGCAATGCTTCGTGATGGGCGATGAAAAACTTCTTGGACGCGCCATCACGAATCTGGTTCAAAACAGCATCGTGCATAACCCATCAGGCTGTCACATCCACGTGCAAACAACCCTGTCAGCCAATCAGCGCAATGCTCTCCTGATTATCACTGACAACGGAAAAGGCATCGAGCCATGCATGCTGCCTGACTTGGTGGAATTGCCTTATTCATCAAAAAGAAAATCTCCCTCACACAATGGTCATGGTCTCGGTTTGCCCATGGTTGCGCGTATTGCTGCCGCTCATCATGGACGCCTGCTGTTATCAAGCGATACAGGAAAAGGGATGATAGCAGAACTTTGTTTCCCCCTCTCCTCTTGATCGAAAAAGCACCTCCTCTGTCTCGCCAATGAAGAGTAGACTCTCAAAAGCGTGCAAAGGGGGTGCTTTTTGACTGATTACTTCGCGAGATCGCGCATGATCTCTTCTGCTTTCACGTCAGCCGTAATCAACTTCTCTTTTTTCATCCAATCAATCAGTGTTTGCCATGATTCCACCGTCTGGTATCCAAAAGGCTTTTCTCCCGCATCCATTAACGGAATCAGGATATCCAAGCTTTTGGTCTCAATGTCTTGTTCCAGCGGGAAATCGGCAGCCTGTTTCGTAAACAACAGATCGAGTGCCTTTTCCTTATTATGTTTCACATAGTCCTGGCCCTTGCCAATCGCACGCAGGAATCCTTCCACAGCTTTCTGCTTTTTGCCCAAAGTATCATCACTTGTCGCTAATACGAGCTCATAGTAGTCCGGTACACCAAACTCAAAAGGCTTGAACACATTGACTGGAACGCCGTGTTTCTCCAAAATCGGTTGCTCATGGTTGATATAGCCACCTACTACAGCATCGACCTTTTTGGCTGTCAACGCTGGAACGATGTCAAAGCCGATATCCGTGAAGGTCAGTCCGGAATCATCGCCACCATTATGCTTCACGACTTGACGTACGATCGATTCATCGAGTGGAAGTGATGGATAACCGATATTTTTTCCAGCCAGCTTTTGCGGCGTATCGATTCCACTGTCCTGGCGCGTCATGATGACGTTTAACGGATGACGAACGAGTGCACCTATAGATACGACAGGTACTCCTTCTGCACGAGCTTGGATGAGCTGTGGTTGATAGCTGATTGCCAAATCCACTTTACCCGCCGCCGCCATCTTCAACGGATCATTGCTGTCTGAAGGCATTTGCATGGTCACCTTGAGGTTCTCGTCTTTGAAATAGCCTTGCTCCTCTGCGACATATAAGAAGGAATGTACAGCATTCGGATACCAATCGAGCGCAATCGTCAGCTCTGTCGGCTCCGCTCCTTTATTAGCAGGGGCTTGCGTCTGACCAGCATCCGAGCTCGCCTGATTGCCGCAAGCGGCAAGACCTGTTGCCAATGTGAGTGCCATGAATGCTTTCGTCCATTTGTTGAAAGGTTTCATTGTTGTTCTCCTTTAGTTTTCATATGCGGGGAAAAATGACGTTCGATTCGTCCAACCAGCCAAAACAGCAGCATGCCGAGAATCGAGAGCAACAGGACGGAGGCAAACAACGCGGGAGCCTGAAAATTGCCGGATGCCCGTCTGCCAAAATACCCGAGACCCTCGCTCGCCCCAAGCCATTCTCCGATCGTCGCCCCAGCCACACTGTAGGTAGCTGCCACTTTGAGACCACTGAAGAAATGGGGTAAACTCGACGGGAGTTGCAGCTTGGTGAAAATTTGTCCGTTTGTTGCCCCCATCGTTTTTAACAGCTGGAGCATTTCCTTGTCCGTCGAGCGAAGTCCATCATACGTGTTGACGACGATCGGAAAGAAAGTAAACAGAATCGTAACAGCGATTTTTCCAGATAAATCATACCCGAACCACAAAATAAATACGGGTGATAATGCAATAATGGGGATCGTTTGGGAGATGACGATATACGGATAGACTAAGCGCTCGACAATCCGACTGCGAATCATCGCGAAGGCAAGAGAGATTCCAAACACAATCGAGATCGATAGCCCTAGTAACACTTCCTGTAACGTCGCCCAAAGATGGACACCTACTAGAGAGGCACGTAAATCCCACAAAGACACAACGACAGCACTAGGCGGCGGTAAAATGAATGGCGGCACTCCGAAGAAGCGACATACCGCTTCCCATACCAGGAGAAAAATGGCGATGGAGATGCCAAACCAGATGCTTCTCCCCATCACGCTTCTCTCCTCAACGGCTTCGTTGCTGCTTGGCGCTCCTGTCGCAGCAGTTCCCAAATTTGTTCACGCAATGCCAAAAATCCGGCTTGATTGCGACTACTTGCCGTCCGAGGTCTGTTTACCGGAACGGTTAATTCGATCGGCTTGGTGATCGGACTACCCGAAAGCACGATAATACGATCTGCAAGTAAAATGGCTTCATCGATGTCATGTGTAATCATCAGCATCGTACTGCCTGTTTCCTGCCACTTTTCCATTAGCCACTCTTGCATGTCCATTCTCGTAATTCCATCCAATGCACTAAACGGCTCATCCAACAGCATCATCTCTGCACCAGAAAACAACGCCCGCAAAAAGGAAACCCGCTGACGCATCCCACCGGAAAGCTGGGCTGGATAGCTGTCAGCCCAATCCTGGAGCCCGTACCTTGGCAATTGCTGTCTGACACGCTCATACGCTTCTTTTTTCTTCATACCTTTGATTTCTAGCGGCAAAGCTGCATTTTCAATAATCGTACGCCATGGCATGAGCTGATCGCGTTGGGGCATATAGCCGACCTGCCCCAAACGATTTGCAACTGCTACACTGCCTAGTCTGATTTCGCCTTGCCCCGGCTCAAGAAGACCTGCGATGAGCTGAAATAAGGTGCTTTTCCCGATCCCGCTCGGACCGATCAAGCTGACGAACTCCCCTTTTTCCACACGCAGATCAAAATGATCGAGAATCTGCTTGTCGCCATACGAAAAGCTGACGTCGGCGAAAGCTAGTTGTTCTCCCACGGCCACATTTCCTCTCTGTAGGACATGTCCCAGAACATGTACTCCATTTTGGAGGTATTGACAAAATACTCTTCCAGTTTGGCCAGCTCTTGCTCGCTCTTTCCTTCCGCCAATTGGTTCATGATATCCATCAGCCAGATCGCCAGCTGCCCAAACTCATCGGAGCTGTACATGCGTACCCATTCCCCGTACAGTTCGTGTTCCAACGCCCCTTCTACTTGTGCCAAGCGCTTGCCGATTTCCCAATAGCTCCATGTGCATGGGAGTAGTGCACTCACCATTTCTGCCAACGACCCTTGATGAGCGACACGCAGCATGTAGCTGGTGTATCCCAGCATGACAAACGAAGGCTCTGTCGCTTCCAGCTCCGCGCGAGAGATGCCAAATCGCTCAGCATACTGACGATGCAGCTCCATCTCTGTGTTCAGCGTCGATTCTTGCAAAGCAGCGAATCTGGAGCTTGTTTCCAGATCGTACGCCTTCACACTCGCAATCGCGAACATTTTCGCATAATCAATCAGATAGATGTAGTCTTGTTTCATGTAATATTTGAATGCACCAACGGGCAGGCTGCCATCTCCAAGTCCGGTGACGAAAGGATGTTGATGAACACGCTCCCAGATCGGGGCTACACTTTTTCTCAAACGATCAGTAAAGGTTGTCATGCGATACTCACTCCTTCGCTTCCTTTGGGGTATTGCACCAGGTGGCAATAAATCGGGCCATAATCTGGGCAAAATGAACAAGCTGGTCAGGATCAATGGATTCATCTACGGCATGTGCATACGTGAGCTCACCGGGCCCGAATAGTACAGCCGGAATGCCTGCATGCGCAAACCAGCCTGCATCCGTCACCGTAGGCGACATATTAACGACAGGCGCTTGATGCATGTGACTTTCATAGGCGGATTGCAGCATTGCCAACCCCGGATGTTCCGTATCCAACTCCAGTGAAGGGAAAATTTCACCGCGCTCCTCAATCATCGAACGTCCTCCCCACCGGAATGTTGGAGGATTGTCTCTCAACCAAAGATCAGCTGCTGCTGCACGCCCGACATGATCCTCGATCTCTCGGATGATCTCTTCGTAGGATTCATTCGGATAAAAATGAACAGTAATCCATAGTGCGCAACGGTCTGCGATGAACGCTGCGTGACGACCACCCTCGATGACTGCGGGATTGATCGTATTGCTGCCTGGTAGAAAGCCGGGGTAGGACTTCATGACAGCCCAATCCCGTTCCAGCTCCTGTAGTGCGCTGATCACCTTCGTCATTTTTTCAATGGCAGAAGCTCCCCGTACGCGTCCGCCTGCATGAATGGTCTGTGCGCGCATTCCGTCATGCAGCGTCGTCGGACTCTCAATCGTGATCCAGCCTGTGATGACCCCGCCCTGTCCTTGCATTTGGAGATTGCTCGTATCCACTACAACGGCGTAGTCAGCTTGATAGCCTCGCTCGATGGCGACCAATGTCCCCGCTTCACCCGCTTCTTCTCCGATGACGGATTGAAAGAGCAGATCTCCTTGGAGCTCCATTCCGTGTTCGCGCAGCATTTGGATCGCAAACAAGCTCGCTGCCAGTCCACCTTTCATATCCGCAACACCACGGCCGTACAGGCGCCCATCCTTGCCATGTGTCAGAGTAAACGGTGGATAGGTCCACCCCGTGTCATCTCCGACTTCAGCCACATCGATATGCCCGTTGACAATCAAACTGTTTGCCTGACTAGAGGCACTCCCTGATAACCGGCCGACGATATTGTCGTCTCCTGGATATACCGTCCAGCGTTCGACCTCGAATCCCATCGCTTGCAATCTGTTGGCGATTACTCCTTGTGCGGCATCGCTGTTTCGCGCGGGAGGACTCACAGTCGGATGAGAAACGAGCTCTGCCAGTAATGCGAACAGCTCTTCTTTGCGGCTGGCAATCGATTCTACCGCTTCTGTCAGTCGATCCACGCTACTCAATCATCCCTTCAGTCGGGCTGCTTGCGGACGCGTAGCGCTTTTTCGCGATACGGCCTGCCAGGAAGCCTTTGCGACCTGCTTCCACCCCGAGCTTCATCGCTTCTGCCATCAAGACAGGATTGTCAGCGAGTGCGACTGCTGTATTCAACAAGACACCGTCAGCACCTAGTTCCATCGCTTTCGCGCAGTCTGCTGGCGAGCCAATTCCTGCATCGACGATAATCGGTACCTTAGCATCCTCGATGATAAAGCGGAGGTTGTTTTCATTGACAATCCCTTGTCCGGAACCAATTGGTGACGCACCTGGCATAACCGCATGTACGCCGACTTCTTGTAAACGTCTAGCAAGAATCGGGTCGTCATTGGTGTAGGTCAGTACGATAAAGCCTTCTTCCACCAAGATTTTCGAAGCCTCGAACGTACCAATCGGGTCAGGGAGAAGGGTTTTCGGGTCTCCAATGACTTCTACCTTGATCATGTCACACAATCCTGATGCTTTAGCCAAACGAGCAATGCGCACTGCTTCTTCAGCTGTATAGGCACCTGCTGTATTAGGTAGCAAGGTGAATTTTTTCAAATCGAGCTGTTCCAAAAAGTTTGGTTCTTGCGGATTTTCCAAATTCAAGCGACGAATCGCAAATGTCAAAATCTCTGCTTCCGACACCTCTACCGCTTTCCCTTGTGTATCCAAATCAGCGAATTTACCTGTCCCGAGAAGCAAACGGGAGCGAAACTCGTAAGGTCCAATTTTCAATGTATCCATCATAATGATCATCCTCCTCCGACAAAATGAACGATTTCTATGCGATCTCCGTCTGCAATCGGTGTTTGTTCGTACGCGGAGCGATCAATAATTTCTCCATTTCGTTCTACGACGACAATCTTTTCTTGCAGGGAATAAGAAGCAAGCAAGGCTCGCACTGTCGTGATCTCTTCCGCCAACTCTACTTTTTTCCCATTCAGCTGAACAATCATTGATTACCTCCTTCTACTGGAAAAAAAACGGCTTCTCCCGCCTGCCTGAGTCGATTCAGACAAACAGAAGAAGCCGTATACCCATCCCATCTCCCCAGACGAATGGCATAAAAAAACCATCCGCCTCGGATGGTTGAGTGAGATCTGATCATGCATGCACGCAAACAAGCATAGTTCTGCTCGGATGCGACACCGTGATACTGATTCCAAATACCTCTTCCTCCGCTGGCATGACCCAGGTCAGGTTCAACGGTCAGTAACACACTCGTTACAATCTCAGCCAACGTTGCTTGGCCCCCGTTTGGTAGTAAAGCTATGCAATTGTCGTACATTCGAGTACTACAGTACCACTCTATTTCGTGTTTGTAAAGGCTTCCTTGTGCATCTTTTCCAGCTCAATGAGACAACGCTCTGCCCAAGCTGCCATTTTCGAAAGCTTTTCCATTTCTCTCTCCATCGCCTGACGCACAGATTCCTTGTAGTCCGGAATCGCGCCATTATAGCGAATGACCCCTTGGACAGGCGTCATGAATTTTTCCATGTAAGAGAGTGCTGGACGCTGGTGAAACAGCGGCACATCTACTTCGTAGGAAGAATGCAAATCGCCTTGCGTCGGGTATTTAGTAACGGCCAACACTTTTACCAGCAGCTTCGAATCGTGGATTTCCAATACTTCTGCAATATATTCTCCAGTTCGCTGCGCCACGCGAACGATATCTCCCGGATTCCAGTTCATCGCGGTTTCCTCCTTTTATTCAATCAAATGTATTTACATTAGTGAGGCTTCCAGCAGTTTGCGAGCATGCAGCAATACTTCTTCCGCATCCACTACTGACTGACCACCACCCTGTGCCATGGCAGGATTTCCTCCGCCTTTTCCTTCAATGACCGGCAATGTTTCTTTCAACACTTGATTGATGGCTACGTTGACTTCTTGCCCACGAGCAAACACGATTTGCATTTTGTCTTCGGTAGTAGCAGCTAAAAGGCAAATCGCATCTGGCGCCAGAGCAGTAGCCAGCTGTGCGAACTGCTGAAGCTGTTGAATGGTTTTGTCCGTGAAGGTATGCATAATGAGGCGAGAATGACCGAGTTGGCTAGCAGCAGATAGTTGTTGATTGACTTCCACTTCTAACAGCTGCTTATCCACTTCTGCCAATTTTGCCTTCAAGGTGTCACGTTCTGCAAGGAGGCGTTCCGTCTGTGCGATCAGTTCACCTTCATTGGTAGCGAGCAGCTTCGCCGTATCACGAACGACAGCTTGCTTTTGGTTGTAGTCCCGCAAAGCTCGCCAGCCACAGATGAATTCCAGACGAATGTTTCCGCGATGTCGCTCCCAGCCCAAGATCTTGATCATCCCGACTTCGCCCGTACGTGCAGGATGTGTTCCTCCACATGGGTTGTAATCAAACTCAGGAATCATCACGACACGAATGTTTTCAGTAACGGTCGGCTGTTTTTTCAAGGGCAGCGTTGCCAACTCCTCGTCATCAACGAACCGCGCTATGATGGGGTGGTTTTCCAGAACAATCTGATTCGCTCGCTTCTCTACCTTCTCCCATACATCTGTTGTCAACTCATCCAGTCGTACATCAATGGTGACACGTTCTTTGCCCAAGTGAAAGGCAACAGTCTCCGCTTGCACGACTTCCAGGAAGGAAGCAGATAAAATGTGTTGTCCAGCATGCTGTTGCATATGATCGAAGCGACGGTCCCAATCGATGTGACCCGTTACTTCCGCTATGCTTTCAGATAAGGGAGCTTCCAGTCTATGGCGAATTTCGCCTTCTACCTCTTCCACATCTACCACACGAATCTCTTCCAATACGCCCAGATCGGAAGGCTGTCCACCTCCAGTAGGGTAAAAAGCCGTTTGATTTAGTACTACGTAAGGTGTCCCATCTTGCTCGACACCAGCCCTCGTCACCTGGGCCGAAAACGTTCTTGTATAGGCATCCTGATAATAGAGTCTGTCGTCCATCGTTACTCCTCGCTGCATGGAACCATGGTTCCAGCCTGATTCTCCCACTTGGGGGCAAAACAAAAAAACGTATGTATAAAACTTAGCCAAACAAGTGATCCATTTGTTTTTCGCGCTCTTGGCGCTCCTCTGGGCTTGCCAGGTCATACTTTTTCAATAAATGAAACAGTTCATTTAGACGCTCTTGGCTGAGTTCGCCATTCAACTGATTCTTGAATTGACTCACACGCAACTCCGACAGATATGGAGTTTGTTCTGCCAGTTTTTTGTGTACGTCCTCATGGCTGTGATCCAATTTGCATTCTCCCATGATTTCTCCCCTTTTCCTTACTGTCATCTTCATCATACCATGATTTTTCATTCGAAAAAAAGGCGTACAACCCGCGATGGAATGTACGCCAGATGACTATGCGCGCTTACGAACGCGAAAGTTCTCCTCGATCAACAGCCAATTTTGCGGAAATGGCAAACCGAGTTTCCAGTAGCTGACGCCTCTCAAACCAAGTTGTTTAACTAGATTGAACTTAGCTTGGATCGACCGCGCATCCTCAAACCACACCTGATGTTGCTTGCCTTGATCATCGGTGTACGTAAAAAACGGAGCCTGTGCGCGATAGTCATACCGGATCACTGCATTATGCTGCGCAGCCAAAGCAATTGCGGCTTGTGGACTTAGAGCTTTCGCTGTCGTTCCTCGCTCGTACGGTAAGGTCCAGTCGTATCCGTACAGATTTTGGCCCATCAAAATTTTCTCGGCTGGTATTTCGGTAATAGCGTACTGCAAAACACGCCGCACCGGTCCGATCGGAGAAACCGCCATGGGAGGACCACCACTATAGCCCCATTCATACGTCATGATCACGACAAAATCGGCAAGCGCTCCTATCGCTTTGTAATCATGGGCGGAATACCATTTGCCAGCTTGCTCGGCACTCGTCTTCGGTGCGAGCGCAACAGACATCATCAATCCTGCTGCATGTATACGGTCCCTTGCTTTTCGCAAGAAGTTCGCGTACGCTTCAGCACCGGTTGTGGGCAATGCTTCTAGATCAAAATGGATATCCCCCATTCCCAGCTCACGGGCGGTCGCGAGAATATTATCCAACAATTTGTTCTGGAGCTCTTGATCGTTCAGGATGAGTGCGCCCAATTCCGTACTGAACTGACCTTTTTCCAAATTCGTCACGACCATCATAAGTAGTACTTGGTTTTCTTTTGCGATCGCCGGAAAATTGTTCAGCGTTGGTCGATCGAGGGTGCCATCCCGTTTGATACGAAAGCTGAACGGTGCCAAATACGTCAGATGAGGGGCAGCCGTCCGAACATCCGCTTCCATCGCTGGTGGGACAGTGCGGCGCGGTTCCACATATGCATTGAAATCAGCCGCTCGTCTAGGGCGAGGCGGGATATAAAGTTTTTGCCCGACTTGTAGCGGTTTATAGGGAGAAATCCCATTGACGCGAGCAAGCTCTGCTGCGCTGATCTGGTAACGCTGACCGATGGTATACAACGTATCTCCTTGTTTGACCCAATAGTAGCTTCCTACAATCGGGATCACCATCGCCTGTCCGGTTGCCAGCTTATTGGGATCTGGCAATTCATTCGCCTTGGTGATCGCTTCTGCCGTCGTGCCGTACGTCTCGGCGATGCTCGCTAAGGTTTGTCCTTCTTCCACCACGTGGATTTGCATACGCCTCCTCCTTCGCATTTCTTCTCTCTCTGTCATATTCATGGCGAAGGAAATAGGTGTATGTCTAGGCCAGAGGTTTCAGTACATCGTATAAAAATCCAACGGACTGGATGGCATAATGGCGTTCCAACAATTCATTTCTGTGAAAAATAAGCAAGGCGGGAACGCTGGTCACTTGCCATTGTTCTGCCAATGCAGGCGCCGTATTAATGTTGATCTGATACAGAGGAACGGTAGGTAATGTTTCTTGCATGATGCCGAGCATACGTGCTGCGAGCTTGCAGGTCCCACACATCGGTGTATAGACAAAAAGAGCGACCGACTCCTTTTCTTGCAGGTATTGGATCAGTTCTGTTGAGGTTAGTTCTTGCAAGTCGTATCTCTCCTTTCTGCACATTGGACATGATACAGGATCTAAACAACCTTTTTCTCTTTCGCAAACCAAAAACGACAGTAACCAACCATAAGGTAGCACTGTCCATTTGGTACTCTTATACAATTATGGAACAAAGCCAACCACTACTCTACGCCTCATTACTTGATTGTAGTTGGGGCGGCATTTACACATGCTACATCTTGGCTATATTTTGTATTTTTATAAAAATCATCGATATTTATTAATGGAAGCCAATATAATGGGTTATCTTTCAATATCCCCTCTAAAGCTAGTATAATACCAGAACTCCCTGTTTGAAAGTCATCAGATAAACGATAACAAAACTGCCCTGGAAATAAAATATGATTTTCCTTAGGAATTAAAAATAGACGTAACAATTCAATTACACAATCTTTTTTGTTTGTATACGCAGAATCACTTTTTCCTAGGAGCGGCGGTATTATCAAAAAGCTTCCAGCGCCATCGTAAAGCCCCCCGCTTATGCTACATCTAACACGATATAAATTCGTAATTAAGCTCAATTCTCTTTCGTAACGTTTTTTATCACTAACATGATTTAGGTATACGATTGCTATTCCTATGCCTAACGATCCCCCTGAAAGGTAAGGTAATAAGCGATTGGAGTCATCAATCGTTTGCAATGTGCTTTTGTCTTCTTTGGTTTTTTCTAAATCTTTATCAATGCATTCGATAGATTTCAAGTAATAATTTTCCTTTTTGGTGACTGCATACAAAGCCGAGTAAAACAACGAGACTCCAGACCAACCATCCATTATACCGATTGGAATCCCGGCCCAATCCTGAACTTTTAACTCTTTCTTCTCGCTCATAAAAGTATCAATGATACTCGCTACAAATATTGCTTTGTCCAGAACACGTTCATCTTTTTCTTCTAAATAAAGACTAACGAACCCAAGACCTATACCTGACAATCCTGACCTTAAAGATAGATCAGACGAATTAAGATTCATGTTTGCAAAGATGTTCATTGCTTCTTTTTTATAACCGATTTCATACAATGTTGTCCCTATGCCTGCTTTACCTGTTAATAATCCACCTTGTTCAATAGAATCGATGTTTTTCATTAATTCATTTTCAATCCAATGGTTTATTTTCTCACTCACAGTACCAGATCTAAAAAATGCTAGCGCAGCTCCAGTGCCTCCATTTTGTACATTGTATTTCCCAGCTTTGCTTTCATATTGCCTGATATCCCCATGAATTAATTTTTCGCTAGGAACAAAATTTTTCTCAATACCATTTCTGAGACCTTCAATAATGGAGGAAATATCCTTTTTCATCACATTTTTATTTATGGCATGCGACCTACTCTCTTCTCCTATAAATGATAAATGCTGATTACATTTTTCCCTTATCATTTTTACAAATAGTAGAAAATCCTCTCCATAAACCTTTTCAATCCATTGATCTTGATAATCATACATATCAGAATCAATATCCTCGATTGGTCCAATTGGCAATAAGCAATGTCGTAGGATTTTCTTTATTGCATACCAATCCCGCTCTCCGTTATTTTTATTACGTGGATGAGAGAATCCGTATGTTTGCAGTGTAGGCTTTCCTTCCAAATCCTTAGGTCGTGCTGTTTCAAAGTCAATCAGAGTCACGTTTAAATCTTCGGATATGATAATATTTACTGGTTGTAAATCTCCCATTCCTACACCATTTTTATGCATTTCTTCGACAATAGACACCAATTTAGTAAGAATATTATGTATTTTGTCCTTATAGACTTTGACATCACCATTATTAATAAAAGGGTAGTTCGCTACAATCCAGGAATCTAAGTCCATTCCATCCACATACTCTTCCACAAGAAAACTATGTTTCCAATATGTAAAGTAATCTAGTATATTTACAATTCCATCTACTTTCGATAGCTTTGATAAAGCATCAAGTTCGATTTTTTGTCTTTCTAATGCATCAACTTTTTGACCATCCAATCCTGATTTTGGCCTTGCTTCTTTAATAATGACTTTCTTTTTATCTTTCTTCCTTTCTGTTACATAGATTCCTCCACCATTCGTAAAGCGAAGTGCAGTTTGAAATTCGTATTCTTCAAATTTATTATTTTCTACTTCAGCCTCAATAGATGTGGTATTTAAAGTATCTAAATACTGATCAAATTCTTTAACAAAAGAAGGTACTTGATAGTAAGGAACTCTTTCGTCTACAAGCAATTCACCATTCTCATCTTTTATGCACAGTTCGCCTTGTTCGTTGAATATCATTGCAAATCCACCATACCTATAGTAAACATTGCTGTTTTTCCAACACTTGTCACTCAGAATGTAGGGACCACTCTCAAAAGAATGAAGGGTGGTATATAGTAGATCTAATAAATGTAAAAAATCATCATCACTAGGAGGATAGATCGTAATAAACTTTCCCGAACTTGCTCTATTTGCGATCTTTGAGTTTGAAGTGAAATAATCCCATTCGCTTGCAAGATGTTTGAAATAGACTTTACGTTCAACCAATATATGACTGACCTTCTGTAAAATCTGTTCTGCATTATCAAGTGTTGCACTAATATGGATTTTCCAACCTTGAGCTTGCAAGGATCGTTCTTTAAACTTGTACATTTTCCATACAGAATTTTCTTCCCTGCTAACTACACAATCATCTGATAAATTTGTCACATTAAATTCTCTCTCAGTAACGATTGATTTGTTAGGAGTGAAATATTTCGAGTTTTCATTTAAATAATCATAATAAACCATGTCTGCCTTCATGATATACTCTCCTCTCATAAATGATTTATGAACCTCTCCCAATAATTTGTAAGCTACATCTTATGTATTCGTCTCAATCAAAAGGACCTAGTTGAAGTTACCCTTCAACTAGGTCTTCTCTGAAGAAGCACTTAACAACCATTACCCCCATGGCCAAGGGCAAATGTTACTATACAACGACCACCTAGCAGCTGCTTCACTTGCCTCGTTTTGAGGAAGTTTTTGTAAATTCAGTACTTGATTCATTATCATTCACCTCCTTCCAAAATTTAGATGAAATGTCGTGCCTATTATTTTTCAAAGCTATAAAGCTTGTACTATATTAATACTCCGGTCTTCATCGCGAACTAAAATTCTAACCACCTTTAAATCGAATCTATATTACATATTTTAACAATAAGTGATATTATTGTCAAATGAATTCGGAATCTGCGATAGATTCAGAAAATTTCTCAAATAGCTGATGGTACCTATATAAGGGCTTTCCAGCGCCACTTGCCCCACAATAGCTGTCACTCGGTTACAGAAGATTCTTGGAGAGTCACCGCTACTGAGTTTTTTATCTTTTATTTGGGGAAGAGAAGACCTACGAAGAAAAAAAGTAGACTACAAGCAATAGTTGCTGTAGTCTACTTTCTCTTTCAGATTCAACGCTTAACGCGCAATCGTAGTATGAGCCAACTCCTCCGTCACGGTACAGACGGCACTCGAATCCCAGCTACCCTTGCCTTGTGCTTTTGCTGCCTCATACATTTGCGCAACCGTACCACCAACGAGAACAGGCACTTGTTGTTCACGTGCGGTTTGCGCATAGAGCTGCAAATCTTTGTGCATATGATCCAATGAAAAGACCGTATTTTCATACGTACCGTACAAGATGTTAGGCCCAAAAACGGAGAGCACACGATTGTGGGCAGAACCTTTGTCCATGACGGCTGCCAGCTTGTGTGGATCGACACCTGCTTTTACACCGACACTGAACGCCTCGCCCAATGCTGCTGTGATGACGGCAACGACAGAGTTGTGGCAAAGCTTCGCCACTTGTGCAGAGCCAGATTCCCCCAGATAAAAAATTTCCTTTCCAATTGCCCTGAGATAGTCCATGATTTCTGGAAGCTTTGTCTCATCTCCGCCGACCATAATGGTCAACGTTCCGGCCACAGAACCCGCAGGTCCTCCACTCACCGGACAATCGTAGTAGTAGATCCCTTTTTCTACGCCGTGCTGATTCAGACGTTTTGCTGTAGTAGGATCAATCGTACTTGTATCAAATACGAAACTGCCCTCCCCTAATGATAAGAAAAGTCCGTCCGCACCCAGCATAACTTCCTCAACAATCGCAGGACCTGGAAGCGAAGTGAAAACGACACGTGCTACGCTACCCACTGCCTGTGGAGACTCGACGACTATCGCTCCTTTTTCCTTTGCCCAGGCTTTTGCTGCTGGACTTGGATCATAGGCATACACGTGGTAGCCTTTTTGCAACAGATTGCAGACCATCCCTTTACCCATTGCACCGATGCCGATTACACCAATCGCTTCCATCTTCGCTCCTCCTGCTTTTCCTATACTTATTCTTATGGCCGAATATAAACCGTTTTGGTCTCGACGTAAAAATCGAGCGCTGACTCCCCTTGCTCTCTCGGACCCAATCCAGATATCTTTTTGCCACCAAACGGAAACTGTGATTCAAAATGAGTCGACGGCATATTAACATGCGTGACACCTGACTGAATGCCTTTGACAAATTGGAAAGCTTTTTGTAAATCGTTCGTAAAAATCGTGGAGGACAAGCCAAATTCAACCTGGTTAGCCACTTGCATGGCATGTTCGAAAGAATCCACATCGATCACGGCGATCACAGGGCCAAAAATTTCTTCGTTGGCAATCGTCATCTCCTGCGTAATACCGGTAAATACCGTCGGCGCGACGAAGTAGCCCTGGGCGAGATCACCTTCTACAAGGCGCTTACCGCCGCATTCCAGTACGCCACCTTCTTCGATCCCCTTTTGTACATAATGAAGATACAAATTGAGCTGATGCTCGTCCACTACTGGCCCGTTATGATTGTCTGGATCGAAACCATTCCCGATTTTCAAGCCCTTCGCTCGCTCAATCAGTTTTGCTTTTACTTGTTCGGCTACTTCGGGAACAACCAATACGCGACTGGTCCCTGTACAACGTTGGCCATTATCGAAGAATCCACTCAGTACGATAGAATCGATAGCGAGGTCAATATCAGCGTCCGCGAGAATGATCGCCGGATTTTTCCCACCCATCTCTGCCTGAATCTTGCCTCCTCTGGCTCCAACTGCTCTCCCTAAGGCAAGTCCCACTTCCGAAGAACCCGTAAATGAAATCCCTTTGACCAGTGGATGATTCGCTAATTCATCACCGATGACCGCACCCGGTCCTGTTACCAAATTCACGACACCACTCGGAACGCCGCTTTTAATCAGGAGCTCCATCAGCTTTATGCTAATCAAGGAGGTGTTGCTCGCTGGCTTGAACACAACTGTATTGCCTGCGAGGATAGCCGGGACGATCTTCCACAAGCAAATCCCCAGCGGAAAATTCCATGGCGCAATAATCGCGAAAACCCCGATTGGCTCTCGCACTGTGTAACCAATTACCCGTTCATCAAAGGAAGGCACCGTTTGACCTGTCAAGCGAGTAGCTTCCCCAGTCAACTGCTTCATGGAGGTGATAGTCTTGGCAACCTCGCCTCTCGCTTCCCGCAATGTTTTTCCGACTTCACGGGTGATCGTTTCTGCGAGCTCTTCTTTGTGTTTTTCCAATAAGTGAATGAGGGAGAACAAGAATTCTCCACGTGTGGGAGCGGATTTTTGTGACCATTCACCAAAAGCATTGGCAGCAGCTTCAATGGCAGAACGCGCATCCAGCCCGTCCGATTTTTGAAAAAAACCGAGAACCTCATTCGTATTGGCAGGGTTCGTGCTTGGGAAAACCTGTCCAGTATGGCTCGTCACCCAAGCCCCATCGATGTAGTTATTGTAGGTTGCTGTCAAATCGTCTCCCACCTTCCGCATCTTATAGGGTTATTGTATATAGTAAAAATTATGAATACAATGTATATACAGACACTTTTTTCCAACTATTAATGTGTATTTCTCTACATGGAGGACACGTGGATGAATTCATTTTCGCTCCTGCTTGAAAAGCTGCATGAATGGTTTGGCGATCAGCCTTTTTCGATCTGGTTCCAATTTTCGCATGATCGACATTTTCGGCATATTTTCTCTTCTTTTCATGAAAACGCTACCACGAAGATTCCCCCTATGACAGTACCTCTCTGTGACAACGATGCTAGCCACATGCGTTATGCATATGCCCAACAGATGTACCGTTTTTTCTACGAAAAGGAAGGACAAGCTGTTATTTGCCTTTCGCCTAAAGCAAGCCAACCGCCCATCCTTACCTCTGACCAGTGGGAACTTTTGTGGTTCGGGATTCGCCTGTTGTTGGCAGAAGAAAAAATGACAGCAAAAGCGGAGGAAAGCAAGAAACTCTTTGAAGGGATTCGCTCGATATCTGCTACCCTTGACGTTCACCAAATCATCCGTGGCATCATAGGTAACGCACTGGCTGTTATCCCGGCTGCTGACGCAGGTCTCTTGCACTTGTATGATCCCTCTATCGACCTTTTGATTCCGAAAGCGACCGTCGGTTTTCATGATACGGTGTTCAAAGATCTCAAAATGCGGGTTGGCGAATCTATCGCGGGCAAAGTGTTTGAGGACGGAATCCCACGCATGTACAAAACCAGCCAAGAAACAACCCACGCGATGAAGGACATCTCTGCTGACAACTTTCACTCGCTGAACCACGCCAAAACATTGCGAGACTTGAATGGGTTGCTATGCGTTCCGATATCACGTGAAGAAAAGCGTATCGGCGTGCTAGTCCTCCATCAGTTTCATCAAGAAAATGTGTTTACGGAGTACGACCTCGACCTCCTCCAAGGCTTCGCAGACCAAACTTCCATCGCCCTGCAAAATGCCGAGCTCTATGCAGAAGTCAAGCAAGCGTATGAGCATATGGCTGCCATTAGTGCCCAACTGCAAGCCAAGCACGATGATTTGATACAGCGCAACCATATCCATGAATCCATCAAGCAGTTGTCCTTGCAAAATAAAGGGGCAGAAACAATCGTAAAAACCCTCGGCAAAATGACAGGCCATTCCATCTATTTTGCCGATTGGCTTGAGCAAAAATTGTATCCTGAAAAGAGTGCTTTATTTTTTAGCTGGGATGAACTGTATACATTGCTGAACAAAAGAAGACAACCTGTTTCTGTCAAGCTGTACTCTCCCGATACTGGTGACAATCAATGGTTCTGTTTGTATCCGTTGATCAATGGAAGCATCTTTCTCGGAGGCCTCATGATTCCCTTAGACGAACGCGGGCTATCTGATCTCGCACGAATGACGGTCGAGCAAGGGAGTGCAGTGCTCATCCTCGATTTAGTGAAAAAGCAATCGATCAGCTCCGTGCTATACAAGCGAGCACATGATCTTTTTCAAGAGCTGATCGCAAGCAAAGGCAATGAACTGATTGACCGCGCTCGTTCGATGGGGTTACAGCCGCAAGCAAAATACTATGTGGTTTATGCCCATCTGACGCAGTGCCACGATCTGGCCTTGCTAGAAGCAAACATTCATCGGCTCATTACTCGTTGGAAATGGGAGTTCAGTAAAACTCAGATGTTTGTCTACGGCTTCCATAACCATGTCACCCTCCTCATCCGGTCTCTCGGCTCCCGAGATGGCAAGGACATCCGGGAGCGGCTGCAGCAGGCGTCTTATGAGTGGGAACTGGGTAAGGAAGCATCGTTATCGATTGGCGTGGGAAGTATGGCAAGCGGGATTGAACAAATCAGCAAAAGCTACGAAGAAGCCAAGAAAGCCGCTCACTACTTGACCAACCGCAGCCGTTTTGGTGTGGTGCACTATAAAGACCTGGGTGTCAATCGCCTCATGCTGAACCAGAGTCAGGACGATATTGATGCATTCATTCAAGATGTGTTTGCCCCTTTCTGGCAAGACCCGGAAAAATATCAGGAATGGGAACAGACGATCATGGCCTATATGAAATGTAGTCAATCTCCTCAACTGACCGCCAAAGAGCTGCACATTCACGTCAATACGTTGTATCAGCGATTGCGCAAAGTCGAAGAGCTTCTACATATCGATTTGCGAAATCCCGAAGACTTGCTGAAATTACAGCTCGCTTGTCATTTGCGCCAGGAAGGATAAATCGAAAAAGGAAGAAGTTGGTTTAGACAGGAAAAAGCCCTAGGTTTGTTTACCATAATTTCGTTATGTAAATTATCTCCCCATGTAATTCATGAAAAAACAGACGCGTATTTCTCTCTTGTAATATTTGGATAATCATCCATAATGAACAAGGGGGCATCATGCACCAAACACCCCAGAGATTCGCGCCCTACTACAGGTAAAGGAGTGATGATGTTTTGGATTCGCAAAAACAAATGGAAAAGCATATGAGAGGTTCCAAACGATAATTTCATCCCTTCTCTCATATGCTATGGGAGGAAATGAACGAAATGTTTGCTCAAAAGATGGTTCAAGGAACGGAACTCACAACCGATTGCTTCCATAGCGCGACCAATCTGTTCGCAGCGTTGAAGCACCATGTATCCATCAAAGGGGTCATTACAGGTGTTATTCCTGGTAGAGTATTCCTGTCAAATGACGCGAGATCAGCCTTGTTGACAAGCCCCCAAGGTATTTTTCTAGGAGGCAGTGTTGATAATCCCCTCTTCTTTGAAGAAGTGAATGCATTGCTCAAAGAGGAGATTTTACCGCAGCTTGCTGCTGATGAACAGCTTGACTACGTCCTGTTTTATCCTACTGATGAGAAGTGGGATGACATTCTCGATATCGTGATGAAAGATATATTACCCATGAGAAGCGGGCGAATGATCTTTACTCACCATCTACAGGATCTATCCCCTCCTGCTGACGATTATATTGTCCCGATAGACAGCACCTTGTTGAAGCGTAAAGAATTGATAGGTCTTGAGGATGTTATCGATGAAATAGCGGAGAACTGGCCATCTATAGAAGCCTATGAAAACAAAGGCTTCGGTTGTGCCGCGATTCAAGATACCGATGAGGGGCCTACCATTCTTAGTTGGTGCATGACGGATTGGGTAGTAGAAGACGAATGTGAATTGGGTATAGAAACCGATGAAGACTATCGGGGTAACGGATGGGCTCGAAAGACAGTATTGGGTGCTCTCTCACTCGCCAAACAACGCGGAATCAAAAGAGTGGGATGGCAGTGCTGGTCAAATAATATAGGTTCGCAGCGAACAGCCTTGTCTGTCGGTTTCGAGCTGCTCGCGGATTTTCCGGTTCTGTTCGGTTGGAACCTTCCTTTAAACAATTTCCTTGTCAACGGCAACCACTATATGCGTGGCGATCTGAAATATGGCGTGGAAAAAGACTACGCCCGCGCCGCATGGAGTTATGCCCAAGCACTCGATAAAGGCTGGGATTGGGATGGTGATCCGGCCTTGTATTGGAATGCTGCTTGCTTGTTCTATCTGAGTGGTGAAGAGGACCGGGCAAAGCATTACTACAAAAAGGCTCTCGAACTTGGCTGGGTAAGCATTCACCACCCGCATTATCATGATTATGTGTACAGAGAGCAGGACAGCGATCAGATCGGTCGAATTCTTGCTGAATTAGTAATCTAATGGAATTGGCCGCCGTTTTATCGGCGGCTTTTTGCTGAGCTCAACCATTTTTCCTCTACTTTTCTACCTTTGAATAAAAAAGAAATGGCTTGCCGTTCAAGTAGTTTTTGATCATAGGTATTGCATAGGGCTGTTCTTCTTTTAGCCCCTCGGTTTCCCTGGGGTCAGGAGCATGATGACTATAATTTTCAATCATGACCATCACCGTGAAGCTCTCAAGTGTGGGGAGCCAGTCCCCTTCTAGTTTCCGCAAACTCTCGTAGCCTTTTATGACAAGCTCTCTTTGTGCAGGATATATACCCAAAAGGGTATGGGCGATATCATAAAGATAGTAACCAAACCCACATCTTCCAAAATCAATCGGACGAGGATCTCCGTTGTAAAACACAATGTTACCTTGGTGCAGATCGCCGTGAATGATTCCGTAGTTGCTGCTATTCTTGTCCATTTTGGCAAGACAAGTGAGTATTTTATCCGCCGCCAATTCATATAGCTCGAACTCTTCGTCTGTCAGAAATCGTTGGTAATGCTCCTTCAAACGAGTCATGGACTCCTTGAAGCGATCCTCTCCCCAGATCGGACGAGCAAATTCAGGGGTCAATTGGAAATCCTGGGATACTGTATGAAGCTTTGCTAGCAAGACGCCCTCTTTGTAAACTTGGTCTTCCGTAAGTTCATCATCAACATGCTCCCCTTCGACCCAATGCATGACGGATACGAAGACACAGTCACCATTCGCAAGATCAATGCTCACTGTCTTGGAACCATTGCGGCACGCTATTCCCGTTGGAATCGCTACCTCTATTTTTTCATGCAAATAGCGGAGCCAGGCAAGCTCGGAATCAATTTCATTTCTGTTCTTGTTTCCGTGAATACGGAGTAAATAGGTACCATCCTTCTCTGTTTCTATCACAAACGTGCAAGTGTCGGACAGTTGGTTGAAACGAATCTGTTCCCCATCCAAGTCGTATTCGTGCATTGCCTTTTGTGCGATTTGCTTGAACTGGGCCACTACGTTCTCGATGTCATCTTCAGAATCCAACTGAAATAACCTCGTCATGCGAATCCCCCATCCAATATATGGTTCATATGCTTACATTCGTTTGATTTTCGCCATACTCCTCTTTTCTTTTTTTCGCTTGACTCCAACCTAAGGTCAGACTGCAAACTCAATTTCAGGAGGTGAATCGCCATGTTGTATACCGTTAACGAGGTAGCCAAACTGTCTGGTACCACAATCAAGACACTGTACCATTATCAAAAGATTGGCTTGCTGATGCCCGAAATTGTTACAGAAAATGGATACAGATATTATGGTGAGAATGAACTCAAGCGGTTACAACAAATCTTGTTTTATCGTGAGCTGGATTTTTCGTTGGACAGCATCAAAGCTGCACTTGATCACGAACCAGACAGACTTCGTTGTTTATCTGAGCAGCAAGCGATGTTAAAGGCACGCCAGCTTCGAATGGAGCGCATCTTGCTTACTTTAGAAGAAACGATTCGACACGAAAGGAAGAGAGGAAATATGTCCACTGAGAAAATGTTTGATGGATTAAACGAAGAAGAATGGAAACAGGCATTCACTCAACAAAATGAGCATTTGCAGGAATCCTACGATTTTCAATTGGATACAGAGAATCTGGACGTAACTTCCATGAATGAAAAAGCTGCCGAAGCGACTGCTTTCATGACATTTATGGCAGAGGCGTTGAAAAACAACAAAAGTATTGATGATAAAACGGTTGTTTCTGCAATCGAAAATCATCTTGCTTTTTTGCAAAAAGACCATCCGATTGATGCGAGAGCTTTCGCCGAGCAGTCAAGGTTTTTCCTATCAGATGAGTTCCACCGCACTATGTTGGAAGAACAGCAAACGGGATTAAGCTACTACATTTGCATTGCTGCCGAAAATTTTGCTTCCAAGTAACGTATAGTTAAACGATCGTTTAACAGTTAAACCGGGTGAGCTGCAACTCCCCGGTTTTTTGTTTCATCCCTATCTGATGCCTTAGATTACCGCCCCGATAATATGCTCCTTGATTAGCGTCCATCGATCCCGAGGATTCGGCATGAATTCCGATGCAATGGCTACAACGAGGTTTTTTTCTGGGATGCAACAGATAACATGACCGCCATCGCCTATTGCTGCGTATGCAAAAACACCGTCCTCTTCACGCAACCACCATAGATACCCGTATAGACAGGATGCCGAGTCGATGCTGGATATGGGGACCGGCGGCGGAGAGCTGTTGTCAATGTTGAGGCCGTGGCCGAAATTCGTTTGCGCCACCGAAAGCTATCTGCCGAACTTGTCCGTCGCCAAAGAACGATTGGAGCCGTTGGGTGTGACTGTCCTTTCTGTGGATGATGATCGTCTTCCTTTTGAGACCGATCAGTTCGATTTGGTGCTGAATAAGCTTGAATCGTATTCGCCGCGGGAGGTTCGTCGGGTGCTCACCGATGGCGGGTACTTCCTCACCCAACAGTCGGGAGGCACCGATTGCTTCGAGATCAACGAACGATTCGGCGTACCGTTACATTCAGCATTTGCGGAATGGAAGCTCGATGCCGCCATACATGGAGTGCGGGAGAATCACTTTGAAGTCGTGAAACAGTCTGAGCAGTTTCTTCGTCAACGCTTCTATGATGTCGGCGCATTGATCTATTATTTGAAGGCCATTCCGTGGCAGATTCCGGATTTCGAAGTCGATAAATACAGAGAAGAGCTATACAGCATTCATCTGCATATTGAACAGCAAGGTTACTTTGAGGTGACACAGCACCGATTTTACTTGCTGGCAAAAGCATTGTCTTCGGTTATATTTAAAATGTAATCAAATGGTTTTCTTGGAGCTTGTCGCGCAGCGACGGCTCCTTTAACTTTTTTATGACCAGCTTTTCGAATACGCGTGGAATGTAACGATGTAAAGTTTGATTTGCAACTGTTCTTTCCCTATTTTTTGGCAACGAATGAACAAATAATAGTCTTGTAGCGAAGTTTGCTAAATGAATAGAAAAGAGATAGGAGTTCGCTTTTTATGTCACGATCCGAAAAACGTAACCGCTTCATTATCCTTGCAATGGCACTTGGCCTATTGATGTCTTCCCTCGACAATACCATCACCTCGGCGGCCATTAGTCACATGATTAAAGATATCGGTGGCTTTGAAAGCATGAGCTGGGTTTTCACTTCGTACGTATTAGCCGCAACCAGTACGATGCTCATCTTCGGGAAAATGTCTGATCTTTTTGGACGCAAGTTGTTTTACTTACTTGGCATTACGATTTTTCTCATTGGCTCGGCACTTTGTGGCGTTGCCCAAAGCATCGAACAGCTAATTGCTTTCCGTGCCCTTCAAGGAATTGGTTCAGGAGCTCTCTTTCCGATTACTTTTACAATCTTATTTACGCTATCCTCTGATCCGAAATATTCGGCACGAATCTCTGGCGTGTTTGCCGGAATCTTTGGGCTCTCTTCTATAGCCGGACCTCAAGTCGGGACCTTGCTCTCGGATTACTTGGGGTGGCGCTGGTGCTTTTATGTCAATGTTCCGATCGGTTTGTTGTCTCTTTTCACTCTTCTGTTTTCCCTGAAAGAATCCCGTTCTCATACAAAGCCAAAGATTGACTATTGGGGTACCGCTACATTAATCGTCGCCTGTATAGCTGTCATGCTGGCGCTTGAATGGGGAGGAAAAGCATATGAGTGGTCTTCGTGGCAAATCATTTCACTGTTTGCCCTGGCCGGAATAGTGGGGATCGCTTTTATTCTGGTAGAACGTCATGCACAGGAACCGATCCTTCCTTTCCAGATTTTCCAAAACCGTATGGTGGTCGCGACTTGTATCGCTTGTCTTTCTCAAGGTGCCATCATGTTTGCTGCCATCACTTATTTGCCTATTTTCGCCGTGGTCGTGCTCGGGTATCCGAACTCCAATAGTGTTTTGACCCCGTTGATGCTCTCTTTGACGGGAGGTGCCGTGGTATTCGGAATGTTGCAAACAAAATTTTCCTTCCGAGCTCTCATGGCGTTCTCTATGCTCGCTTGTGTAGTAAGTTCTATTTTACTTATGTACGTTTCAACGGGCATTTCCTTCTTTTACTTAACACTCTTGATGATTCTGTTCGGGTTTGCTGCAATCGGGCCGTTGATGAGCGTTGCACAAAACGCGATCGTGCATTCGGTCGATAAACCATATATCGGTATTTCTTCCTCGATCGTTGGGTTTTGTCGAAACCTGGGGGGTGTACTCGGTGCATCGATCACGGCTGCTGTTGTGAACCAAAATTATGCAAGTATCGTATCCACAGGGGCATCATTACATGGCATTTCCTCGGAGAAAGTAGCTTATCTGCTTAATCCTGAAGTTCTCATGCGTGAGCCGTTAAAAATCGAACCGAGTGTTCACTCTTTTCTGAGTGACTCTCTAGGAAGTGCCATCAATCATGGTTATATCGTGGGATTGATTTTCGCCGTTATAGGTTTCTTTTCTGTACTATACGCAGGCCCTGGCAAGCTAGAGCGCCATCAAAAGAGTGTCGAATCATAAAGGTCCACGGGTTTCTTGCTCGGCATCACTTTCCAAAAATGGCAGTATGATATATGGTAAAGTATATGTATTTACTAATCATACTTCCCAAAGGAGAGTGTGCTTTGTGCGTGAAACCTGTGTTCCGACTGGCGTGGAGCTGAAAGACACTGGCTTTGGATATACGTTGTCTTTAATAGGCGGGAAATATAAAATGATCATTTTGTATTGGCTCGCTGAAAATAAGGTGATGCGGCATAATGAGCTGAAGCGAAGTATCGGTACCATTTCCTTTAAAACGCTGAGCTTGATGTTAAAAGAGCTGGAGGCAGACGACTTGATCATCCGCAAGGAATTTCCCCAAGTCCCTCCCAAAGTGGAATATTCCTTATCAGAGCGTGGGCTATCTCTCATCCCCTTGTTAAATATGATGTGCGACTGGGGAGAGAAAAACAGCTTGCCCTCTCAGGAGGATGTAAAGCAACAGGCATAACAATTGTTTCTAACAGGAAAAGAAGTATCTCCCAAACGAGGAAATACTTCTTTTTTCATGGGTCTTCTTACAGGCTATCAATGAATTTCACATAATCTTGCGCGCTCTTATCCAATACGCTGCCGGTCGCCTCAAGTTCTTCACCAGGTACATTTTCGCCTGACTCAGTCTCCGTACCATAATACGCAAAGAATGAACGATAATCCGCATGGCAGTAACGGAAGGTTGTTTCAAAAGGGGTCAATATTTGCTCAAGTGTATACCGATATCTTCCCTCTTCCTGATAATCCTCTTTCCTAATTCCAGCAGATACGGCTAATGCAGCTTTGCGATTCTTTAATTTATCGCCTCCCTTTGAACCGTATGCCCACCCATATGCGAAAACATCGTCAAGCCATTTTTTCAGGAGCGGCGGACAATTAAACCAGTAAACCGGGAACTGTAAAACAAGATTCTCATGCGATTCAATCCATTGCTGTTCTTTTTCCACATCAATGTTTCCATCTGGGTATGCCTGATGCAATTCATGGACGGTATACTTTTCTGGATATTTTTTGAGTTCTTCTACCCATCGCTTATTGATGACGGATGTTTCGATGCTTGGATGAGTGACGATGACAAGAGTTTTCAAAGTAGGTTCCTCCTTGAAGGTTTGTTGTTTTATGAGTATAAAATGCTTGCTGCAAATTTGTAAGTATGCACATTTTGTTCAGTTACTTACATAAAGGTGAGTGTAAAGAACAGAAAAAAGCCTCCCCTCGACCTAATGATTCTAGGTTTGTATCGTTGGGAGGCCCCTTTGCAATTGTTTTATTTGAGCTTTTTCTCCATATACAACGTGCCTTCAATCGGATTAAAACGATAGGGTTCAATTGGATAAAATTCCAATGAGCGGTACAGCTGAATCGCTTGTTCCATCGTAGGAAGCGTATCTAATCGGATGAACGAATAACCTCGTAATTTTGCTTCGTCCATGATCGCCAAGGCTAATTTTTTCCCTAAGCCTCTTCCCGTCCATTCAGGCTTCACGTACAATCTCTTCATTTCGCAAACTTGATCATCTATTTTTCGTAAGGCAACACATCCTGCTGGCTGCTCGTTATCTAACGCCAGCAAAATACAACCGGCAGGGGGTACGTATTCGCCCGGTATATTTTGCAATTCGGTTGCAATGTTTTGAAAGCTCAAATCCACTCCTAATGAATCTACATACTCCAAGAAAAGTTCACGTGCTTGATCGTATTCATATTCCTCCGTTGCATGAATCAAACACAGCAATCCAAGCACCTCCACATCCCGTTCTACATTCTACAAACTGAAACTCGTGCAGGTCGGTGACACGAAAAAACCAGCTTACAACAAAAGGATCATGGTGTGAGCTGGCATTTTTCATTTCTTCGTGCGATCGTTTAAGAGGTGCGCAACGAGCGACGCAAGATTTTCCCTGTACTGTTTTTAGGAAGCTCTGCTACGAATTCGACCTGACGAGGAACTTTGTATTTCGCCAGCTTGTCACGACAAAATGCCATGATATCCTCTTGAGAAACCGCTATTTCCTTCAATGCCACAAATGCCTTGACTGCTTCGCCATGCACCTCATCAGGAATCCCGATCACAGCCGCCTCGATAATCGCAGGATGCTGGTAAAGCACTTCTTCTACCTCACGCGGGTACACGTTATAGCCGTCAACGAGAATCATGTCTTTTTTGCGATCAACAATGTACACATATCCTTCTTCATCCATACGAGCCATGTCTCCCGTATACAGCCAACCATCTCGGAGTGCCGCGGCTGTATCATCTGGCAAACCGAGGTACCCTATCATAACGTTTGGCCCATGTACCACAAGCTCGCCTACTTCTCCACGTGCGACTTCGTTACCTTCGGGATCGACGACCTTGTTCTTCACAAGTGGGATATCGACTCCAACCGATCCTGGCTTTCTAGTCCCGTGCAATGGGTTAAAGGTTGTAGCTGGAGCTGCTTCTGACAAACCGTAGCCCTCCAGTACCTTGGCATCGTATTTCGTTTCGAACTTATGCAGGAGCTCGACGGGCATGGATGCACCTCCCGAGCAGTATATCCGGATAGAGGAGAAATCTTCTTTTGTCGCATTCGGGAGCTGTAGCAGATAGTTGTACATGGTCGGAACACCTGCGAAACAGGTGGCTTTTTGCTCCCGAATCGTTTGGAGGACGTCTACGGGATGAAATTTCGGCACGATAATAATGGCTGCTCCCGTGCGAATCGGGCCATTCATGCACACCGTCATGCAGAAGACGTGAAACATCGGAAGTACCGCGACCATGCGATCTTCGGCCACCAGCTCGAACAATATCCCCATCGCTTCCGCATTCGAATCCATATTGCGGTGGGAGAGCATCGCACCCTTTGGCTGACCAGTCGTACCTGATGTGTACAGGATTACAGCGAGGTCATCTTCGTTTCGTTCCGGCTCCACGTACCCTGCCTCTGACTCTTGCCCTTCTTGTACAAGCTGATCGATCGTGATTTCATTTTCAATGGATTCCGTGTAGATGAGAAGCTGCAAATCTTCTATTTGGTCTTTCATCGGGGTTAGTACCGGTTGCAACGCGGATAAGGCGATGGCTGCCTTTGCTTTACTGTTCGATAGAATGAAGCTAATTTCGCGCGCCGTATAGATGGGGTTCATGGGAACAACAACAGCTCCTACGCGGAGTATCGCATAGTAAGCGCTAACAAAATGCGGCCGATTATCCATGAGTAGGGCGACAGCATCCCCTTTTCCAATCCCGTGCTGGGCAAGTCCTGCTGCGAGATGTTCGACTTGCTGATTGAATTGTGCATACGTAGTCGTTTCTCCCAAAAAGACAAAGGCTGGCCGATCCGCAAACTGTTTCGCGCTCTGCATGAGGCTTTCATTCAAATGATACACCACACATCTACCCCCTTTTCAGAAAATTTTAACATCTAGAACCAAGCCTATAAAGTATTACTTTTAGGAAACATGGGAGATTGGGGGTGCTGTTTGACTGACTTGTTCATTGCGCTTCACAAAGAGTAGGAAAAGCACGCCGCAAATGACAAAGAGCAACCCGTTGACGATCATGGCGTTGCCAAAACCAGTGCCAATATCTCCGGCTGACTGAACGATAGAGCCCGTTACCAGCGGTGAGATGATCCCTGCCAATGTAACCAGGCTGGACAATACGCCTACCAAAAGTCCCGTGCGTTCCGGCAACAAGCTGCTAACAATAACAGAAGCAGCTGTCCCCACAGAAAAGGCAAATCCTTTTCCTAGGCACAAAAGGATCAAAACAAGTACCGTAGATTGAACAAGGGTAACACCGTAAAAACACAGTCCCCCTAAAATAATCGAAACACCGCCAACCAGAACGTATGATTTGCGATAGCTACGATGCTTTTTAAAGAAACGATCGCCAATCGATGAAATCAGTATGGTCATCAGTCCAGCCAAAAGTCCCGTGCCAGCAATCGCATAGGCCATTTCTTGATTCGTAAACTGGAAAACCTTGACGAGATAAACAGGCTCCCAAACGGATGCGAAGGTCGTCCCCCAAATTTGTGCGAAATAGATTAAAAAACAGAATAGAAACGTGGATGAGAGCAAGACACCGGATATATCCGACCATTTCGCTTTTGATAAGATGGGAGCTTCTACTTTTGCAGGAGCGACGCTGACAAGTGGTTTTTCTTTTCCAATCCACAGCCAGACCAAGAGCCATATCAGACTGAGTGCACCCATAAACGCCCAGGAAAACCGCCATCCATAGCTATCAATTAGCGCGACGATCATCGGTGCGGAGGCAACCGCACCGACAAATGCACCGAAGTTCACGGTTGAATAAACCAGTCCACGCTTTTCTTCGGGAAACCATTTGTTCAAATGGCTGACAACCGTTGCCCAAAATGGCCCTTCGCCTATTCCAAGCAATACCCGCGCAACGACAAGCATCGGCAAACCCGCGATCGCATAAGCGCCGAATTGGATGACTGTCCAGGACAATGCCATGATCGCCAGCATTTTTTTCGTCCCGATACGGTCCGACAATGCCGCGCCTACAATCCCTGCAATGGAGAAAAACCAGAAAAAACTGCTTCCGACAAGTCCCCAATCTTTCTCGCTCAGCGAAAATTCAGTCATAATCGGCACGGCAGAATATCCCGCAATCGTTTTATCCGCATAATTGATCATGTATAGCACAAACAACATAACCATTGTGATTCTGGCCATCATGTGAATCACTCCATTTGTCTAGGAAATAGACTGCCATGATTCCCCGCTATTTTGAAAGCCTGACGCGCCCAATTCCATCCATGATCTCAATCACTGTGCCATATGATTCACTTAAAGTCATGAGCCCCTCCAGGATTGAGGTATCCCCGCTTAATTTCGGCCACCCCATACGATGTACAGGCAGATCAAAGCCTAATTCAATCGGATGCAGCTCCAGTTCGAGCAGCTCACCATCTTGCATTTTCCATAAAGGAATAACCGACTCCCACACCTCTTTGTGCACACAGAGTCCGCGTGTGTAGTTGGCACTCATCGCTTCCAACGCATCTGCCACATTATTGGTGTGATCCAGGCCATAGTGCTCGTAGAAATCAGCGGGTTGACTCGTAACTGCTTCTGTCTGAAAAACAAAATCTCCCAGGCTGTAAAAGATCGGCCGATTTTTGTAGATTTCAATGCCTCGCAATAGATGGGGGCCGTGTCCCACAACAGCATGTGCGCCTGCATCGATGCAAGCTTTTGCAAAAACAGGCAAGAAATCAGCTGCAATCTCTTTCGCTTCTCCCTTCATTTCATGTGCGTGAATACTCACGATGACGTAATCAGCCCGTCTATTTGCCTCCTCAATCGTTTTGACGATTCTGTTCAAATCGCGCGGATGCGGTTGGGTAGTCGTCCCCTCTTCGTCGCTTACCATGAAACGTGCATTTCCAAAGAGAAAGATCTCCTTGCCCGGATCGTTCATGAAGCCTTCCTTGATGAGAAGCTTGTTGAAGGCGTTAATGTCTGTTGATTCCGCAATGGCCCTCAAATCAGCGAGCTTTTCATCTGTAATGTGGTGTGTCATGACATAGCGCATCGGATTGATCCCTGGTCTGCCGATACTATCCGAACGCTGATCTCCGGCCGCCCACCATGGATGAAAAGTCGACGTTGCAGCGATCAAGGCTACCCTAGCCCCTTCGCATTCGAGATAACGCGGAGCCCCCGCTTCTGCGAGATTTTTGCCTACGCCAGCATGGACGAAGCCATACTCATTGAGATATCGTTCGGTTGCTTCTAGTCCGCCATACAAATAATCGAGCGTATGGTTATTCGCCCAGCCAATCATGTTAAAGCCGTAATCTTTCATGACTTGCAAAACGGAAGGTGGTGACATCGCCCACGTGCCTCCGCTTTGCGCGCTGGGATAGCCCTCATTATCGTGTACGGTTGTCTCCAGATTCGCAATGCGTACGTCGGCACGGTGCAGCAAGCTGGAAACCTCTTGAAAAGCTTGGTCCCTGTATGGCAGATTGCGTGTAATAAAGCTGTCACCAGTCGCAGTAAACCAAATTGGCTTGGTCATTGGCAGGATTCCCCTTTCCCTTTTCTCATTTTTTCTGCTTTCAAAAGATCGAGAAGTCTTCCTCATCCTCTCCCACAAACGAGTATAGCTTCGAGCTGATTTCATCATAGTGCTGCAATCGTTTCTGGACATTTTCCGCGTCGTGGAGCATGACGCCTTTGATCAAGACATTTAGCATGGAGAATAATGTGGGCATACCGCTAGTGGCAACGGGTTGGGGGGTGGTGATTTTCAGAAGATGATCTGCGACTTGGCTGATGGGTGAGAACTCGCCTTCCGTAATCGCCAAAATCTTCGCTCCCAGCTCTTTTGCTGAATGGACCATGGCGACCGTCTCGCTAGGATGACGAGGAAATGATATCGCGATGACCAACCATTCCTGATCTCGTTCGGTTAGAAAATAATCTGCGTTATCAACTGCTCCCGTATATAGATGTGTGTTTCCTTTGATGGCATTCAACGCTGAGAACAACCATTTTGCAGGAATATGGCACCAGCGAAATCCTACCACTACAATTCGGTTTGCCTGCACGATGCTTTTGACCACCTCTTGGAGCAACGTGTAGTCAATTTGCTGCAAGCCTTGTTGGAGATACGCAATATCACTTTCCATCACTTGATGTGCGTAATTGCTCTGATCGAGTGTAACCTCGGTATCCCGATATTTCTGGATCGGCCCCTTCCTTTGGTCTCCTATTAATAGAGACTTTTTGATTTCTTCCTGAAGCTCTGTGTATCCGGAGTAACCCAATGCGTAACAAAAGCGAATGACGGTCGCTTCACTGGTATTCGTAAACTCCGCGATTTTTTTGGCGGTATGGATCGCAAGTAAGCTCGGCTTTTCAATCGCGATCTTACAGATGATTTTTTGGCTTGCTGTCAGTTTTCCATACTGCTTCCGAATCCGTTCTTTTACGAGTTGTGCCATACCTGAAGCTCCTTTATCATTCGTATTTGTTTTAATTTTGAGAATAGTATATCTCTTGCAAGAAATCACTTCAATACCTCTTAGAAAATGTAGTTTTTGCTTCATTTTGGTGGATAATGAAAAGAGACCTCCACAGTTGGAAGGCCCCTTCTCTCGTCTTTATCGTTCTGTATTGAGACATTCATTTGGAATCCAGCCCCATTCCCCGGTGCTCTCTAATTCGCACCAGCTCCATCCATTCAATAGCTTAGTTTTCATTTTAAACCAATAACTGCGTTTACTAATTCAAAGTTATAGCCCTGGTTTCTTTAAAAATCTTATTAAACTCCATTAAACCAATCATAGGTTTGCTGTCTATTGCACTAAGTATTTGCTTTTCAAAATCTCTGTTCGGCCTTTTACACCATATGTTCTCAAATGAATTTCTACCATCGGTAATTAAGTATCCACTCGCTTGCTGCGAGAGCAAATCGGCTGTTACGTCATTTATTGGCGGGACACCTTGACGAGCTCCCCTGTCGAAGCATCGATAAAGCTATAGCCATTCTTCCATTTGCGCTGATAGACCAACTGCGGTTCGGGAGCTCTTTGACCAGCAAACTGCTCCCACACGTAGACCAGTTCCAGCTCAATTTCTTGTTGGATCGTTTCTTTTGCTTCTGCTGCACTTACAATCTTCTTGGAATCTGGAAGGGTAATGCCCGGGTTGAGAGGGTGGAGGTTTAACTCTGTAATCGTACCCGTTGCCTTGTCTACCCCCACCATATAAGACTCGTCAGATACTTCGATCCCGTTGCGTTTTACGTGGAAAGTGAATGAATACGTTTTATCCTCTTCCTTATCCAGCTTGTTCTTGTCTACCCAATCCGGAATATCTGCTTCAGGAGTCTCTGCGATAAGCGATAGCTCCGTTAACGCCGGGTCAAGATAAGGTACGAGTGCTGCGATCGCTTTTTTCTTCGCTTCCTCTACACTGATTTTCTGCTCTGTTTTTCGTTGGTCTGGCAAATTCAGATCGAAGTCGATGAGCCGATCACTCTGTTCATCTGTCGTGAGGCTAACCAGCTCAAATGCAGTCGTACCTTTATTTGAATCGTTCATCCACCGATAGGATTCGATTGTCTGAAGTCCTTCTAAAAGATTGTCCTTGTGATCATCGTATTTAAAGGTCGCACCTGAAACATCAATACCAAACTGTGTTTTCAGCCATTTCTCTCCTTGTTCGCGGGAAGCTATTTTGATGCTTTTCCCTTCTCCTTTTACACGAACACCCTCCCCTGCCAGTTCGGCTTCTTCCCCTATGACTTTGCCGGTTAGAGCATCGATCCAACCAATGGTATTCAGTTGATAAATAAGCATCGGTTTCTTTTCTGCCAGTTTTCCATTTTGAGCATAGGAATTCGGCTGCTCCGATACGTATACCAGGTCCATCTTAAGCTTGTCCTTATAGATTTTGATTGCTTCCTCAAGTGTTATCGCTTTTTTCGGATCAGGCCAGTTCACTTTGCTAGGATCGATGAAATCATACGCTTCATAGCGAATAATATGTCCAGCATGATCAACGGATACGGAAATAGAGTTGTTGGACAGAGGGAGGTCATTGATGAGAGAGTGGTATTTCACGGTGGAGCGAGCCCATTCCAGCTTGTTGCCTTTCCCGTCACCTGATCCTGCTTTTCCTCTGCCGAGTTTTTGTGCGGCTTTCAGCTGTTTTGCTTCCGTACCGAATAATTCCTCGATAAAAGTTGAAGCCTTGTCTCTGGCAAGCTTTTCTTCCGGATAATCGGCTGAAGCCCATGCTGGATTTTGGATATCCATGAAAAGCAGTCGGCCGGTATGCGCATCCAACTCAAGGCTAACGGATGAGTATGCGTCATACTCTTCTTTTTCATCTGTTTTTGGCATGTTGGTGAAGTGCAAGCTCCAGATTGGTTCCGGATAACCGCGAAAGCTGTCTTCCTCATAATGTTTATCAATTAGCCGATACCCTTTCAACTCTGGAATCGCCTCAAATAGCTTGTCCAGAGAATTCTGAACATCTTGAGAATAATCATTTTTTTGAGACTCTGCCTTTTTCACATCGCTTGCTGCTTGTACCGTTGGTTGATGGGTAGTCCATGCAGGTGCAGAGGCAAGTAAGCACGCCGCTATAACCGTCATCATGGATGAATTAAGTTTCATTAGGCACCTCCAAATAGTGTTCAGATTTGCGGATAAGTTCGGTTTGACCTTACCACTGGTAAGACGGAGGGGCAATTATTTGTGTCACATATTATTCCAATATTTTAAAATAATCCCATACCTCTATTAAAAAACACGCCCTCGTGTTAAACGACGAGGACGTGTTGGTAACCACTCTGTTGTGAACATTTGTTTGCTTACTCAAAATCAAGCCAGCCCTTCATCTTCTTGATACGATTGAGGACTGATATTTCACGAAGGTCAGATCATTCATTACTGTTGAGAGCTACATTCCAATCAACTTGACGCATGGGACTGTGCCTAGAGGCGAGCAGCTTGGTGTAGAAACCTCGATTTTCTTTAGCAGTTTGGAAAGACGTATCCGGAATTAAAAAATCAATTCCTGCCACAAAACCGGCAATATATTCACTCCATCCGGAATACGCTTGTTGTGCCAGTCTTGCAGCACTCAACATATATTCGATTGCCTGATCCTTTTGCAAGTAACCCAGTTTCAAACCAGCTCTGGATAAAAGGATACACCAAGCATAGTCATGAGCAGCAATCCCCTCTGAAGGTAGACATCTCGAATAGTAATCGACAAGAATCAACTGAGATTTCGATTGATGGTCCTCGGGTAACGCTTGAATGTATGCCGTTCGTTCTGATTCGGAAAAAGTAAATAAGAAATGACGGAGACGATTGAATTCTTCCCTCTTCCCTTCCGATATGAGCCATTTTATTGTATCAATTAGTGCGGTCTTATCTGTAATCTGTTTTTCCTTAAGAAGAAATAGGCACGTTCGTCTACTTAAATTTTCATGATATAACGCATAATAGTAGGCTCCACTTTTGCTAAAGCAAACAGACGAAAGAGCTCGCAGAAATAATCTGTGACCCTTCTGATTATATGTAAGAACGTTGGGTGCCATCGGTTCCTCCTTATTAGAATCGGACCGTTTTGTAGGTTCTGACAAACAGTCGAAGCAAAAATGCATAGAGAACTAGTAACAATACGGAATAAATCACTGCTTTAACGGGAACTTCATTAGTGACATTATGTACAACAATTAGTTTATCGACAACAAATTTGGAATCTTTGTATTTGGATCCAAAGTCTGTAATCTGTAAAACTTCCCATACATACTCAGGTAACTCTTGCGGCATTTTCACGATTGTTCCTGGCGAATCAATGAAATTACTTTTTTGTATCTGCACTGCTTGATTGGCATCTGAGACCAATAAAACGATTGATGAGTTATCAATCTTAGCAACATAAAACCATCCTGTGGGGAGAATACTTCGAGCCCAATTACGTTGCTTACTGTAGGAAGAATTATATCGAGTACTGATAGCACCGGTTTGGGCTTTTGCTTGATACTCTGTTATTCCTAGAAAATGAACACTGGGAAGCTTTAATTGGGCGATATCAGAATAATCCAGTTGATTCAGCACCTCAGTGGAAGATAGTTCTACAGGATGAATCATATTTTTTAGATAGGAGATAGGTGTTAATCCGGTATCATTGATGAAAGAATTAGATAACAAAACATGTAGAAAAAGAATGAAGGATAGAGTGAATACGACACCTGCTTTGGGCAACTGCATCCAAAACAGTTTCACACTGCCAAAAAAATTGGGCTTCCCAAGCTTTTTATACAATCTCTTTATGACTGATCTTCTGGTGAAAAAGGGCCTCCGCTTGGCCTGCTCCACCATCTCAGAACGGATATGTGCAAGGCTGGTTATGGCATCAATATCATTCGGAAAACTCTCCAATATCTTCAAGTAGTTCTCCTCTGCCTTCTCTAACTCACCAAGTTGAATGAGGCATTTCCCCAACAGACGCAGGGTACCCATATTGGCAGGCATACGTGAGAGGATGTACAGACATTCGTCTTTTGCTTCTACGAATTGATGGGTTTCATACCATATCCGAGATCGAATCAGATACCAATCGATGTCATCTGGATAAATACGGATTCCGTGTTCCATTGCAGCAAGAGCAGACTCCTTTTCACCCATTCGAAGGAAGTATTCACCCTGTAGCCGAAGCAAGTCAGGATCATCTGAATGCATCGCATATGCTTCATCAAGCGATTGACCTGCCAGTTCCAGATTGTTTTCCTTAAGTGCCTGATATGCCGTCTCCCGCTTGTTCAGAAACACATCGTAGTCTAAATCGGCTGCATGCTGTATAAAGGTATAACGAAGAGCAGGTTCATCCAATTGTCTACAATAAAAATGGTAAAATTCTTCGGTGAAATGCTCCATTCGATCATCCGGATCTTCTGTTGCTAGTTCACGCCAACGAAAACAGTATTCGATGAATTCCCATACTCTTTTAGGGAGAAACCGATGTTCATGCAAGAAATCCAATAATGTTACTTCTACTATTTCTTTGAGTCTTACATTCCAGACAATATCGTTATTTAAAAGCTTTGACCATTGTTCATGCCTGATACGGGAAGAGAAATCAGAATACACCTCTTCAACTTGTTCCATGAATTCATCTACTGGGTCAATCTCTTCTAGTTGGTCTATAGTTTCAACTGTTAGCTCGACGGTGTTGGGAGGATTGGGCCAGATATGGATGTTGTTTTCATCGCTGAACGACGGGCCAGTTTCTTTGATGTCTCCCTTTTTCGCAGCCTTCACTGCATGGTCATATGCTTCTCTTAGCCTTTGATAGCCTTCCGGATCATCCTCTGGGTGGTGAACCTTCAGTTTTTTCGAGTAGGCTTTTTTAATCGATTGAATATCTTCTGTGGGTTCAATCCCCAGTACTTCCCACACACCCATTAGTAGTCGAACCGCCCTTCTACATGATCCAGTTGTTTTTTAAACGCTAAAGTTGCCTTTTTTATCAGTTGCTGATCTTGTGTGGCTAACACAGCTTCGAACTTTTCCAGTAAATATGCAATTTCTGTGCGTTTGTCCCCAAGGGATTCTTCATACATCCGTTCACCCCGAGCAAGCAACAGTCTATTTTCGGCCCTGTCACACGGATGGATTTTGATATCTCTCAATTCGTTAAGGCCACTTGACGCGGATTGGCAAGGTGTCGCAGTTTGGCGATCATGATAAGATTTTCCCGCGCCGTTCGCTCCGATCAGCGTGACGACTTCGCCTTGACTAACTTCCAGCGAGATGCCCTTGAGCGCGTGAACATTTGGGAGAGACGCGAATCTTCAGGAGAGTGGCACGTCATCCCTGAGAAGGCGAATGAAACCGGCTTCCTTATTGGAAGATTGATCATGGAGACGGTTATACCATATTTAGGGATAAGGCGTAAATGTTTTTTTAAGTGGATAGTGGAAAGGCAGGAAAACAACATTACCTACAGGGGGTTTTGAGCTCTCAACATGGGTATAGTTCAATCGCAATCATATTATGCGTACATGAAGGCATATATGAAAAAGCCGCTTAACTAAGCAAGCGGCTTTATGTGGCTATCTACTTCGGTCTTCTCAAATACTATCAGTTCTTACGTTGTTGTCGATGCTCATTTAGAGCATCCATCCAAATCGTAACGAGCTCCGCAAAATACTTTGTTTCAATGAACGACTCCAATTCCTCGCCAGTGTCTATACCCGCTACTAGCTGTTCCTCAACGTATGAGTTATAAATTCGAGTATAATCCCTCCGTATTTCGGAACTGTATAAATTTCCTGTCCCTTCTGATACTTCTGTTTCCCCGGAAACAACTCGTTGTATCCTATCTAAGATTAAGTTTTTTGAAAGTTCCGATCTAACCTGGCCTTCCAAATACTCTTCCACTAAGGAGAGGTAATCAGGTAAGCTTATTCGTAGTTGATCAGCTTTATCATCGAAAAAAATTTTGTAAGGTATCATAAGAATCCTCCTAGATTACGGTTCATAAATTGGGTAAGCTGTAGTACTCCTTCCATCTTTGTCTAGCCACATTTCAATTTTAATGCCAGATGAATGACTACCTTCCCATTTTTGTATCATTTCCGTTCCATTTTTCTTTATGGAGGGAAATAGCAGTCATTACATCATCTGTTGACTAGTGTTTTGGAAAGAAGTTTGAGTTCTCATCCTTCCTGACATAAGATGTGCCGCTAAATATCTCAACTACTCCGTCATATACTCCGTGCGAATCTGGACTACTTGGGGTTCAGACATCTACTTCCACTTCGAAAGTAAATCCTTCACATCCTTGAGGTTCTAGGTTCTAGCTCCTCCTCTACAATAACAAACGCAATCTCCCAAGGTGGACATCATTCGATATTCTTATACTCCTTAAACCATTCATGTCCGTCGTGTCTGATCTTATAGGTTCCAGGAGCTTTAAATCAAACTCAATGAAAAAAGGACTCCCTAAAGGAAGTCCCCGACTCAACTTGCTCTTATTCCACTTATGATAGTCTTAAGATTTGGATCTGCTGATCTTCAACCGTCGTATCGTATTCGTGTGTCCATACCCGTTCTACTTGGTTCTGGCCACAAAGTTTTTGTTCCATAAGCTCGGTCAATTCTACACATGAACGACCGAGGACACCCTCAACCTTCTCTTCCATTTTTCCTTGGCTATCCATTGAGATGCTAACTTTCTTTTCACTCTGGCCAATTGTTAACACAAACGACGTGATTGCACCTGATTTTTCTTCACTGACACTAACAGTACCTCCTGCATTCGTAATCCATTCTGTTACCGCTTCAACAGAATAGTGCAAGTAACCCTCTCGGATACTCGTAAGAAGCACTTGGGCTTGTTTCTCCAATTCCTCCGGTGAGAGAATATCTGATTCAAAATGTGGTATCATCCCCTCTTCACTTTCCACGAAGAAGACATGAACCCCATCCTTCATACCCGTCAGGAGTTTGCCAATGATGGTGCCTCCGATATTTAGTCGTTTTTTAAATTGGGACTGATAGTCGACCCAAACCCGATTTTCTGGTTGGAATCCTCGGCTACGCATTGCCCGAAAAAGAGTACGTTTGTCCTGAAAAGTCATCGTAAATGAAGTGCAGTGACTCACTTGGGGCACCTCCTAAAAGTCAATGTTTCGACCTACTGCTTCCTCTCGAGTAAAACCTGGTAATGCCTCGTTTATCAGGCTTGCGCGAACAGCATATTCCTTCGCCCAAGTACGAAGCTGTTCCACTTCCAAACGCCTTGATTTGGCCAAAGGAACTGTCCGCCTCATGGCTTGTAAGATATCATCAGTCACGATGTCTCGTTCATGGTCCCCTTCTGAAACTCGTTTGGAGAAAGCATCCATCAGTCCCTCGTGTATGGAATATTCTATCTCTGCACCAGTCAAGCGAATTCCTTCGCCCCAGTACCCTTCCCCTGATGCTTCTACAAGTTTGGGTATATCAAACACTGTATTGTGTCGCTTTAGACGATCCAGATGAATTTTAATAATTTCTGTACGCTCCTCTGGAGTAGGCAAATCCACA
>NZ_JABMIU010000023.1:0-53820 GCF_013332495.1 Brevibacillus sp. HB1.2
CACGAGCACTTCAAAAGTGCCGGACTCACAATATACCATGTATGTTTATTTTAAGTCAACAGGTAATTTTGGAGTGTTTCGTTTTGTTTTGTGCCGCCCTTTTTGAAAGGCGGAATACCAATATAGCATGATCTGTTTGCTTTATCAAATGAAATAATTGGAAATAAGATTTGAGTCCTCATCTTCTATCTCTTTCCTTACGCTTCAATACCTTTAAATCAGATTAAACTGCCCGCTATCTCAACAATTTACGTTCATTCAAAGCTACTCTTCTACATCTTTTGTCGAGTTTTCCATGCGATCTCTTGAATCTCTCCACCGGTTGTACCTAATTCTCCTCCTGTAACTGCCTTCGCAAACAAGCTGCCCCCCTTTTGGAGTGGATTTTAAAACTTTATATACATTGATACATATATACATAATGATGTATATTCAGTCCATGAACACGACACCGATGCAAGTCACATTACTCACGATCGCCGAGCCGAACCGTTTTAACATTATCGAACTGTTAAAACAGGGGCCGCACTCTGTCAGCGAAATCGTTCAAGCCCTCAACATCGGCCAACCTCAGGTATCTCGCCATCTGCGCATTTTGAGCGAGGCTGGGCTGGTACGCTCCCGCACCAAGGCGCAGCAGCGAATATATAGCCTCGAAGCCAAACCCTTTCAGGAACTCGACGAATGGTTCGATTCGTTCAGCATTCTTTGGGAAGAACGGCTCGACAATTTCGAGGACTATATGCTCGACTACAAACGAAAGGAGAAGCCATGACAGGTAAGCAGCTTGCCGCTCATTTTACCGTCTACAACTACGATCGTCGCGGGCGCGGACATAGCTCTGATACCGCCCCATATGCCGTCGAACGCGAAGTGGAGGATATCGAGTCATTGATCCATGAAGCGGCGGAAGCGCCTATTTGTTCGGCAGTTCATCCGGCGCCGTGCTGGCCCTTGAAGCAGCTAGCCAATTAGGCTCTCAAGTTCAAGAACTCTTTCTGCATGAACCACCGTTCATCATTAATGACAGCCGATCGCTGGAAAGTGAACGCCCCAACATTCATCATGACAGGGGAAAACAGCGGGCCGTTTTTCGATGACGCAGCCAAAGCGCTCTCCGAACTGTTGCCTCTGGCTAAACATCAAACGCTAGCCGGGCAAGATCATTCCGCAGTTGTGATGGCTCCAGATGTTTTGGCAAAAGCAATCGTAAATAGATGTGAATGAACACCATAGACCGTTTGCTCGGAACATGCAGTAAAAGCCCCTTTTTCGTCAGGGGGCTTTTTGCAGCTTCAGGGGGATTTGTTCTTGATGCTCTCCCCGTTCATCTGTCCATTTTAAGTCCATCTTCAATTCGGAGAAGTAGTATTCCAGCTGTTCTTTCGGCGTATCTTTTGCAGGAAAATCAGTCGAGAGAAGGTTCGGGTACTCCTTAAAAAGCAGAAACGATTGCTTATCATTGAGCTTTTTTAAATAATCGTGGTCGAAATTGCCGCTTGGATTACCGTTAACTAGATGAGCCTCGAAATGCAGCTTCGTGACGTCATTCTCCATTTTCTTCGTCAAGTAAAATGGATAAACAACATGTGTGTGTTCACTCTCAGTCGGCCTGATCTCCATGACCACGCTCCAATTGTCGCTCTCCCCCGTAAATGTATGAACCCAGTCGTCATTCGCAGAGCAACCGCCAATGCTAATGAGTAGCATCGCAAATAGAATCAAGACAATCTGTCTCATCCTACTCCCCCTCTGATCGATAGGTCTTCGATCTACAGTCCCTCATCACTCTTGCTCATCCGCCCAATCCAAAAATCCGGACAACAGGCTCTCTTCTTCCGCTTCATTTCCGCGTAGCTTTGCTTCTAACCGATCCATCCGCTTGTAATACGCCTCTGCGTCGGCCTTGGACCTGTTTCGCAACAGACTCCCGCGCTTTTTCCACTGCTCATACGCTTGCTTCGTGTAATACAAAGCCTTCTCCCAATCCTTCAGCTGGTGCTCGTACAGCTTGGCAGTCTCAATATACACCTCTTCCGGGACATATCCGGTGGACTGGATGCACGACTCCCAAACGGTTAGGGCTTGCTGCCAATCCTTTTGCTTTTTGTACAGATGACCGATGGCGAGCTTGGCCCGGTTACTCCACGCATGCTCACTGTCTGCGACGAGACGATAGCCTGCCATAGCGGCTTCCTGATCTCCAAGCGCGTCGTACCATCTGGCAATTTCGTAGCTTTCCTCGATAGATACTGTTGCACTCCCTTGCCCTACCAATAGCCGCGTCATGTGAATGTACATCGTGATCAGAGACAGGACGTCCGTCTCGTTATGACGCAGCACGCCTTCGATGACATCAGGGTCCTGAGCATGCAAAAAGTCGAAATACCGCACCGGTGCCAAATAGCCGGGCAAATCATCCTCGCGAAAAACATCCAGCTTTTCCTGCTCAATGATACCCAATCGGCACGATTCTAGCTCCGCCTTCCACAGTCTCCTCGCTCCGTGCAAAAGGTCAAAATGACCAAAGGTAGGCAAAGCAGGCACTTGATCGCGCACCAGTGTATGCCGTGTCCGAACTTGCGGCCAGTCAAAGGACTTTCCGTTAAAGGTCACCAGATGTGAGGACTTCTGTGCTTGCTCCAAAAACGATTGGTACAAGGTCACCTCTGCATGCGGGCCCGGGAGGAAATGCTGGCGCACCACGACATGCTCGCCCTCTATGCGACTGTATCCCAAAAGAAAAATCGCATTGCCTGCCCCGCCTGACAGCCCTGTCGTCTCCGTATCGAAGAACAGCAAGTCTTCTGGCCTCCTACCCGCAGCGGATAGCGGATGCTCTCGACCAGCCGCTTCCCACATACGGATCGCCTCACGCAGCTCGGAAAAGGCGTAAGCGCCATGCTGCTGATCAATCGGATAGCGAACTTCTCGAATCATGACGTAATCATCATCCCAGATGTAGGGCGATGCCTGCATTTCCTTCCACTTGTCAGCAAAAGGTATCTGTAACTCGGCGCTGCTATCCATTGGTACAGCCGCCCTCGGCTCTTCCCCCGGCTCTTTCTGGCGAATGGCCGTTTCCGATTCGACTGCTGGCGCTACCGATTTGTCCGTTTCCAGCGAGAGATGTCCCTTCATCCGTTGAAGCTTGGATTTAAGAGACATAAGTGTTTCCCCCTTGCGCGATACGCAGCAAGGTCATGGCTAGCCCCTTGCTGCCGTCATCTGTCGCTCCCACACAAGACGGACAGCCTGACTCACACGGGCAAGAGACAATCATCCGCTCTGCCTGGGTCAAAATCGTCTCCATTTCCTTATATACTTGCTCACTCAAACCGATGCCTCCCGGATAACGGTCATACAGAAAAATCGTCGGCTCCTGCGAATGAACGGCCTTACGTTGCGGTATCACGTGCAGGTCCATCGGGTCGCACATGACAAACAGCGGGGCTACGTGCTGCAACACATGCGCCAAACCAACCAATCCGCGTTCCACATCCTCTGTCCCAATCTCGCCGAGTAGCGCTTCGGAAAAACCGATCCACGCCGCATTTGTATGCAGTTCCTCTTCTGGTAAATGAATCGGTCCCGAACCGATATTTTCATGCGTTTCGAACTTGATTTTCTTAAAGATCGTCGCCATCGCATTCACAGCTACTTCTCCATAAGCCAACGTGCTCTGCGCATGACGACGGGACTGATCCTGCTCCAATACCTTCAGCGAGACGGCCAAGTTTGCATCTGTGTAATAATCGACCTGCACTTCCCGGACATACGCCTTCTTTTCCTCATAGTCCAGCTTTTCCACCTGGAATTGCGTCCCTTGATGCAGGTAGATAGCCTCGTCATGCAAGAGCGTCATGGAGCTGAAGCGGTCCATTTCCCCGATGACACGCTCATTTCCCCGTTCACTGATGTCGATGATCACGACATTTTCCTGCGAGGCTGACCGCAGACTGATGTTGTGGGCCGGGAATGAATCGTTCATCCAGAACCACTTGCCCCGCGAGTAATGAAGCACCTGCTCCTCGGTCAAGAACTCCAGAATTTCCACGATTTCCGCGCGACCGAATGTATCACCCTCACGAAACGGCAGCTCGTATGCCGCACATTTGAGATGATCCACCAAAATGATCAGGTTATCGGGATTGATCCGCGCTGTCTCAGGACTGCGGTCGAAAAAGTACTCTGGATTGGCGATCACATACTGATCCAATGGCGTGGAGCTACCGACCATCACGACGACGGATTCCCCCTGCCGTCTTCCTGCCCGTCCTGCTTGCTGCCATGTGCTTGCGACCGAGCCCGGATAGCCAGTAATGACACACGCCTGAAGCTGCCCGATATCTACCCCAAGCTCCAGCGCATTGGTGCTGACCACGCCCATAATGTCACCATTGCGCAAGCCGCGTTCGATCTCTCTGCGCTGGCTCGGCAAATAGCCGCCACGATACCCTTGGATCGTTTTTGGCCCTAGCTTGCGACGAATCAGCTCCTGCAAATACGTCAGCAAAATCTCTACACGTACACGGCTTCTCGCAAACAAAATCGTCTGTATGCCATTGATCAAAAATTGCTCGGTAATGTCTCGCGCCTCCAATGTGGCACTGCGTCTAATATTGAGCTGCTTATTGACCACAGGCGGATTGTAGAAAAGGAAATGCTTGATGCCAGACGGAGCACCATTGTTGTTGACCAGCACTACCTCTTCTTCTGTCAGTGCTTCTGCCAATTGCTTCGGGTTGGCGATGGTAGCCGACGTACAAATAAATTGCGGGTGACTCCCATAAAAGGCACAAATGCGCTTCAACCGCCGAATGACATTGGCGACATGGCTGCCAAAAACGCCGCGATATGTATGCAGCTCGTCAATCACGATGTATTTGAGATGCTCGAAAAAGGACACCCACTTGGTGTGATGGGGCAAAATAGCGGAATGCAGCATGTCTGGGTTGGTGATAACGATATTTCCTGCCTTCCGTACCATCTGCCGGATATTTGCAGGTGTATCACCATCATATGTTTCGGATTTGATCGAAAGGCCCATTTCCGTAATCAGTTCGTGCAACTCCGACTTTTGATCCTGCGCCAAAGCCTTGGTTGGGAACAAGTAAAGAGCCCGAGCCTGTGTGTCTTCCGATAACGTCTGGAGGATCGGCAAATGATAGCACATGCTTTTGCCAGAAGCCGTGGGCGTAACCGCGACGATGTGTTTACCTTCGCGCACATGGCGAAAAGACGTTTCTTGATGCGTATATAAGGAGGGAATGCCTCTATTCGTCAGGGCATCTCGAATTCGTCCGTCCAGTTCATCTGGAAATGGAACAGACTTTGCTTCCCGAGCAGGAATGACCCTCCAATGCGCAATGTTATCGCGAAATCGTTCCTCTGTTTTTATGCGATCCAATATGGCTGCGATATCTTTTTTCACATTCATTTTCGTCACCTTCTTGCTTCCATTTTACGAATGGACGTTCGGCATGTAAACATGGAATAAAGATCCACTTTGAACAGATACTACTATCAACTCAAGTATGTAGAGGTATGTGCATGAAACAAGGTTCTTTGACTTTTTTTCAAGTTGTCTGTATGTTGATGCTCACCATTGGCCTAATGAACCATGTGATTGTCATCCCCATTTTATTAGATGCCGCAAAACGGGATTCATGGATATCGGTTATTTTGGCAGGTGTCATCTTTCTTGTGTGGACCTGCCTTCTGTATTCGGCAATTGCCAAAACTCGTCAGCAGCATCTTTTTCTTTTGCTGAAAAAAGCATACCATCCTGTTGTTTCCTATATATTGGCAGGCATTGCATGTGTCTATTTATTCATGATGTGTGCAATTACGATGAGAGATACCGTTACCTGGATACACGTCGCTTTTTCCCCCAAGATGCCCACTTTTTTCATTGCCCTTTTGCTAGCTGGCATTTGCTTGTGCAATGCATACTTGGGCATACGCTCTATCGCAAACACAGCGGTCCTTTTCCTGCCGCTTGTCATCTTTCTCGGTTTCTTCGTCATGTCTTCCAACTACGCGCATAAAAGCTATATGTTGTTGAAACCATTCCTGGAGTTCGGGATGCTTCCTGTGTGGAAAGGCATGGTCTTTGTCGGAGCTGGTTATATTGAACTGATCATCCTTCTGTTTATGCAACAGCATATTCGCTCCAAGTATTCGCTGCTGCCCCTCTTGATTCTTGCCATCGTGTTAATAGGACTGACCTTTGGACCTGTTACGGGGGCAATTGCCGAATTCGGCACTGGCGAGTCGGAGAAGCTGAGATATCCTGCTTACGAAGAATGGCGCTTGGTTAATATTGGCCGCTACATTGAGCATATGGATTTCTTAAGTATTTACCAGTGGTTTTCAGGTGCTTTTATTCGCATGTCTTTGACGATCTTTCTCATCCTAGATATCTTTCGAATGGAAAATAAAGCGAAAAAACTGGTTGTCCTCGTCCTGCTTTATTCCCTATTGATTGCCATTGCCGTTCTACCCTTCAGCGATAACGCGTTTCTGGACATGCTAACCGTCTATATCGTTCCAATTATGTTTTATACGATGTTGTTCTACTCGTTCATTATCATCGTGCTCGTACATTGGTCCAGCCGAAGGAGGGGTATGATCTATGAGGAGAGTCCGAGGGAATGATGTCTTCGTCCCTAACGAACATCCACCGTCCATCCCAAACGATCAGCCTTTAACCGAACAATATTTTCGGCAATTGTTTGCCTCTTGTGCAGATGTCATCATAGATTCGGTTCGTTTCCCCTCCACAGAAGATCAGCAGAATTCGTCTGACGTTACCATCATTTATTCGGAGGGTCTATGCGATATCAAACAGATCAACCAATATGTGATTCCGAAGCTATCCCACATGTATCAAACGACTTCCCCGCTGAGTGCTTCAGGCCTTGAGCAATACAGTGAGTTATTTTTGAAAGCGATTCTCGACGATCGCAATCCGGACCTCCTTGTCAAAAAAGTATTCGGAGGGGAACTCCTCCTCTTCTTTCCTTCGTTTAACAAGCTCTATTGGATGGAGCTCTCCAACCCGCCGCAGCGCACTCCGGAAGAACCAACTACAGAGGTCTCTGTGAAAGGACCGCGAGATGGCTTTACCGAAGAGCCGCACATCAGTATCGGCTTGATCCGGAAAAGATTAAAAACCAATAGGTTAGCGGTAGAAGAGTACAGACTAGGTGAAGAGACACAAACAAGAGTCAATTTGCTGTTCCTCAAAAATAAGATAAACCCGGAAACATTGAATGAAATCAGAACCAAGCTTGAACAACTGCAAGTAACAGCGATTATCAGCAATACGCAGCTCGAAGATATGCTAACAGGCGCCCGCATACCGTTGTTTCCTCTGTTTGAGTATACAGGCAGGCCTGATTTTGCAGTTAACGCGCTGTTGCATGGGAAGTTTCTTATTTTTGTGGAAGGCTCCCCGATCGCCACGATCGCTCCTGTGACCTTGACTTTTTTATTTAATACACCGGAAGATATCTACTCGTATTTTTGGTATAGCGCTTTTACCCGTTTAATGAGATTGTTCGGATTCCTAGTGGCCTTGTTTCTTCCTGGCTTCTGGATTGCCTTGATTACTTATCATCAGGATCAGCTTCCTTACACACTGGTGGCAACGCTTGTCCTATCCAGACAGGGCGTCCCCATTCCTGTCCCGTTGGAAGCAATCGTCATGCTGCTGTTGTTTGAATTATTTCGTGAAGCCGGTATACGTCTTCCCATGGCTTTTGGTCAAACTTTATCCGTGGTTGGCGGTCTGATCATCGGTCAAGCCGCCATCAGTGCAGGGTTAACAGCTCCCGGGATTCTCGTAATTGTGGCGATGTCCGTTCTCTCCACCTTTTCACTGGTCAATCAAGACCTCGTCGGTACGGTTAGCTTGCTCAGACTCATCATCTTGGTCATTTCTGGTATGGCCGGGCTGTTTGGCTTTTTCATCTCAGTTGGGATGATCGTGCTGTACCTAACCAATCTGCGATCATTTGGGGTTTATTATTTGGAGCCGCTCTCTCCCCCTATTTTTCAGGATTTGTGGAAAGTAATCTTTCGGATCCCATGGGGAAAATGGTACAAGGTCCCTCACATGCTACAGAAAAACAGATCAAGCGAGGAGAATCAACAATAGCAATGCAAAAACTTCGCTGCTTTTTCACGACGATTTTGATCTGTGCCATGTTAAGCGGTTGTTGGGGTGCCAGGGAAATTGAGCATTTGATTTACGTCAATTCTATTGGAGTTGACTATGTGAAGGGGAAATTTGTGTTTTATACGCAAATCATTAGCTTCGGTAATATTGCCAAGCAAGAAGCAGGTGGACAACGCCTGCCTCAATCCATTTCCATCGGTAAGGGAGAAGGGAAAACGCTGGATGAAGCGATATTCAATCTGTACCCGACCTCACAACAGCGACTTTCCTGGAGCCACATCAAAGCTATTGTCTTTTCCGAAGCTGCCCTGAAGCAGGATGTCGTCAATCAATTATTGGATGTCGTCGACCGTTACTACGAATTCCGCTATACAATCTGGACATTTGCTACAAAAGAACCCATCGAAGATATTTTTAACGCCAAGCCTATTTTGAATATCTCTGTCCTGTATTCCCAATTGAACGACCCGGAGGATGTATACAGACAAAGCTCGGTCGTTGCTCCTATGTATCTATACAAGTTTATCTGGAAGTGGAAAGAAAGTGGGCAGACCATGCAGTTGCCCGAAATAGGGATCAACAAAGTTCAGTGGACCGAAGATAAAAAAAAGCACCCCAAACTGATCATGAGTGGCGTCTGCTTTTTGCATAACAAGAAATTGAAACAATGCATGCCACGTGCTGACATCATGGGTCTACGCTGGTTGGATAAAGATACGAAACGACCAGGGATTACGGTATATCATGATGGCCACCCCATCGCAACGCTTGTCATGGAAAAGATCAAACCGTCCATCACCCCCAAAGTGGAAAATGACAAAGTAACGTTTCAGCTCAAGGTGAAAACGAAGGCAAACATGCCCCAATTGGTAAAAGCCATTCCTGAAAAGAAACTACGCGAATATGCGGAGAAGAGCATTTCTGAGGAGATCATGCACACGTACCTTTTGGGACAAAAATCACAAATCGATGTTCTTCAATTGTCAGATGCTTTATATCGAGAGAATCCCAAGGCATGGCACAAGCTTACGAAAAATGGGGAGCTGCCTCTTCGTCCCGATACGATTTCCCGTCTGGACGTAGAGCTGGAGCTATTCGGAGGAAACCTCTCGAAGATACGGGAGCATTAAAACGAACCGGGACCAGTCTCTGATGACTGATCCCGGCTTTTTTTGTTTAGGAAAGTTGATTCAAATGATTGTGCGGTGTTTCATTGCGTTGGATTCGATCTATGTTTTCCACAAAAAATTGGTACCTTTTCTCGTGAAACTTGGTTCCGTCAGGCATGCCTGCTGTATGTGGGGTCAACACGACATTTTTCAAAGCACGCAACTCACTGTCCACGCTGAGAGGCTCCCGTGTGAACACATCGAGGCACGCTCCGCCAATCACATTGTTTTTCAATGCTTCGATCAAGTCCTCTTCACAAATGATCAGCCCTCTCGCTGTATTGACGAGCAGTGCATCACTTTTCATTTTGGCTAAAAACTGCTTGTCCACTAAATGTCTCGTGGATTCATTCAGAAAAATGTTCAGGGTGATGACGTCAGATTGGGCAATCAACGTGTCCAGATCAACCATTTCAGCATCATCGCTCTGCCTGTTCGGGTTGGTGTCGTACGCCAGCACCTTCATTCGGAAGGCTTTTGCCAGCTCCGCTACACGAGAGCCGATGGCACCAAAGCCGATGGTTCCGATGGTTTTTCCTGCGAGCTCGCCACCGACGTAGACGAGCTTGGTCTCATCCTCTCGATTTTTCATCGATTGATCGAGATAAGAGATGTTTTTGTAATACCCAAGAATGAGCGCCATAATATGCTCGGCTACTGCGTTTGCATTCACGCCAGCCGCGTTGCTCACCCAAATGTTTTTCTTCGTGCACGCCTCAATATCCACGTTGTCAAAGCCCGCACCCGTCTGGACAAACTTCAAGTTGTGCGCTTTGTTCAGCAACTCTTCATTTACTTGGATATGCTCGGGAATCAACACATTTGCTTCTTTGATAAATAACTCGATCTGCTCAGGCTCCACAATTTGGATGCGCCAATCCTGCGGAAACGCTTGTGTCACGCGTTGCTTGGAATAGTCGGTAAAGTATCCCGTAATCAATACATTCACTTCTGCCACAGCCCCAGTCTTTTCGTTTATGCATTGGCCCATGCTTCGTAAAAAGCACGTTTTACATTGGCGATTACCAGCATAGGCGATTCATCCTCAAAGCGCCCCACCTCAAAGGTCATGACCGGCTTCCTAGTCGGTTTTGGGCTCTTGAAAAAATCAATGTCATGGAGCGTCGTGATGAAAGCCGTCAGCTCATTCACACCAACCTCTGAATCCTCGACGTGAAACGGGAGGTGCTTATCCCCGAAATAGCTGGCTTGCCTGTCTTTCAAGTAACAGTTTCCGAGATGAATGTGCGTCAAATAATCTTTGGCCAGCCACAAGGATTTGTGCGGGTCCTCGCCCATAATCGGCAAATGGCTTTGATCCAGCAAGAGACCAAAATTGTCGTACTCACTGCGGATCACGTTTGCTACATGCACCGCCTCATGAGTAGGTCCGAGTAAATAGTTGCGGTCGACATATCGATCCCCGATCTCCAAAGAAATGCACAGCTCGTACGTATCGGCTTTTTCTTTTGCGTACTTGCACAGCTCCATCGCCGAAGCAATAAACGCCTGGATGTTTTTCGACTTGTTTTCCTCGCCTTGAAACTTACCCGTTACGATATGCATGATTTTTGCGTTCATTTCATAGCAGTGATCGATCAGCATCTTGCCTGATTGAATAGACTTGTTGCGAACGACCGGGTCCAAGGAGCTGAGATCAATCTGCAATTCTCTGGCTGCATCTCCACCGTTGAAAATAACCTCGACTCCGCTGTACGCCATATACTTTGCCGCTTGTTCCCTCGTCTCTTTGTCCGCGATATAGGACACTTCTACCGCTGTAAAGAATGGGTCTTCCAGGATCGTAAGAAGACTCGGAAGCATCTGTTCAGGCCTGCTTTGTGAAAAAGGAAACAGCTTCGGCAAAACGATTCCGATACTCGCCATTTTCTCCACAGGGTAGATCATACGATTTTACCGGACAAAATCAGCTCTGGCAGTTCTTTTACCGTGTCGAGCACATGTGTATGATAGTACTTGCCCCATACCTCGATGGGGGTCGAGCCTTGCATCACGCCGATGACCGCTTTGCAACCTGCGTTGTAGCCTTCAAGCATATCCGCTGGCGTATCGCCGAGCTTGATGACTTGTCTGACGTTTTGTACGTTCAAATATTCCATGGCTTTGAAAATCATGAACGGAGCTGGGCGTCCCTTGCCTTCTGGTACCATATCCAGGTCTACTGCATAATCGATCAAGCCGTCCTTCACCCAACCGAGCGACTCCATAATGACGCTGTTGATGTCTTTATGGAAGCCTGTCCCAGTCGCTACTTTAATGCCATTTTCTTGGCACCACTTCAGCGTTTCGGTTGCACCTTCGATTTCGCGGCAATTTTCCTGATAAAACGCAATCATGTATTCGGTATAGCGTTCGTACAGTTTGACAGCGTCCTCGAACGACGAATTGTCGATATCAATTTCAAAGTTTTTGAAGTCGATCCTATTTCCTTTTGTTCTCGCAATCAAATACTGATAGAGATGAATCTTGTTCGTTCCCATATGCGTGCTGATTTCATCGGGTGTCACGTTTAATCCGTATTCCACAGCCGCTTTATGCAGACAATCTCTCACGGCGTTATCGTCCTCTACCAACGTTCCTGCCAGATCAAATACTGCCAATGCGATGTCGTTTTTCATTTTTCCATCTCTCCTGTTCGCTATGTTTTATTGATTCAATGCCTTGTCGAGTTCTTTCTGTGCTTTTTCTTTCGCTACTTTGAGCGCTTCTGCGGCAGGAACGTTTTCGATCAGCACTTTGTCCTTCGCCAACTCAATTTCCGCATAAATTTTGCCGCCTGTCGGGTCTACAAAAGGAGCTATTCCATTCGTTTTCGCCTGTTCCAAAGGTACCGAGAAGTACGGATTTTCTTTCAATTTATTCTGGTAAATCTCTGTATTCACGGCGCTGTCGCGAATAGGAATATAGCCTGTGTTTACGGCCCAGTACGCTGTTTTTTCTGCTTCCGAGAAGTACTTCACGAATTCCCACGCGCCCTCTTGCTGTTCTTTTGAGGATGCTTTGAACAGGTTGAACATGACGGAAATGGCGACTGGTCTAGGTGGTTGTCCATGGAAGCCTTTTTGCATGCCAGTTGCTACCTTGGTGAAATCCAGATCGCCCCCGTCACCGGAAGAGCCTGTGTAGCCTGCGGATTTTCCGTTCATCACGTTGTCGATGGTTTTGTACCACCATTCCCAGCCATTGCCGCCATAGACAGTATCCATGATTTTGTCCTCATGAATGTATTTGCGAATGCTGTCCCACGCATACACCCATTCTTCCGAGTCGATCGTGACAGTCTTGCCTTCTTCGCTCACGATATCGCCGCCAGCTGAACGAGCGTAGTCGATCATATGCTCCGTGTACCACATGATGGACCAGCCGTTAATTCCCTCTTTTTCTTTGATGAGCTTGGCTGCATCCGCCAATTGCTCGAAGCTCGTGAGCGCATTGTAGTCAATCTTGTATTTGTCAAAAATATCTTTGCGGTAGTACATCATTTGCGTACTGACATAAGCAGGAACACCCAGCATCGCATCGTTGTACTTCCCTTGTTCTAGCAGCAGAACATCGTCCTTTTTATACTCCGGCTGATTGATCCTTTCATCTAATGGCAGCAATGCATCGCTTTTCGCCAGCTTCATAAATTCCGGATACGCATTGATCGCCAAGGCTGGGGGCTTGCCTGCTGCCAGCGAGGCCTGGAGTGCCTGCAACGTCTCGCTGTAGTCACCTTGGACAATCGGAACGACCTCGTATTTTTCATTGCTGCTGTTAAAGTCCTGCACGATTTTTTGCATCGTCTCCCCGAGCTTGCCGCCGAGACCGTAGTAGAACTCCAGCTTGATTTTCTCGTTAGGGCCAGCCGCTGCATTTGCGTTGCTGTCAGACGCGGCATTGTTCGAACAACCGACGGCTCCGGTAAAAATAAGCGCAGAACTCAGGATGGAAAGAATGACGCTCTTGGTGTTTCGCTTCTGATTTTTCACAATGACTCCTCCCAATAAATAGCGGTTTTGGTCTATTTGTTGACATACAGATTAGCCATGGAATGAATGATTCTTTTGCTTGCGATTGCGAGCAGGATCAGCATAGGTGCTAGTGAAATCGCACACGCTGCCATCGCCAGTGGGAAGTCCATCCCGTAGCCCGCCTGACTCATGAACAGCCTCCGCAAGCCAATCGTGACAAACATGTTTTCCTCCGACTTGATCAAGAGCGAAGGCCACATATAGTTGTTGTAGCTGTAAATAAATGTGATCAACACAAGCGAAGCAATCGCATTTTTGCAATACGGGATATACACCGTGAAAATGAGTCGTAGATGCCCCGCCCCATCCAGCTTGGCTGCATGCACCACATCCTTTGGCACCTGGGCGAACGATTGCCTCAGAAAAAAAATAGCGAAGATACTAATGAGCTCGCTGAGAACATAACCAATGTGCGTATCCAGCAAATTCGCTTTTGACAGCAAAATAAAGGATGGAATGTACGTTACCGCAGATGGAAGCATGTACGTTGCTAAAATAAGCACGAAGCAGTAACGAACCCATCTTTTCTGCGCCGTCGCGAAAACATAAGCCGCAAAAATCGCGGTGAAAATTTGAAAAACGATGATGATCAGGCTGACAGAAATGCTGTTCCACAAATAAAGCAACATCTTCGTTTCCGTGAATACACGGATGTAATTCTCAAAATGAAAGGTGGAAGGCAGCAGGCTCCCGCTGTACACCTCGCTTTTAGGCTTGATCGAAATCAAGAACATCCAGAGAAACGGAAACACCATCAGTACGCTTAACAAAATTAACATTGCATAATTTATGCCTGTTTTTAATTTTGCCAAGGACACAGCTCCCACCTCATTTGGTAAACAGTAGTTTGGACAAGAAGAAATTCAATGCGCTAATCAAGAGACACATACCTAAGAAAATCAACGCCAACGCTGAAGCTGGTCCGGTTTCAAAATATTCAAAAGCGAGTACGTAGAAGTAGTACAAGATGGTCGAAGTCGCTCCTGAAGGTCCACCCTGCGTCAAAATATAAATCTGATCATAGGCTTTGAGAGAATTCAGCGTAAAAAAGACGAACAAAAAAACAAGAATTGGTGAGATCGCAGGCAAGGTGATTCTGAATAATTTTCGTAATCCTCTCCCTCCATCCAAATCATTCGCTTTCTCCACTTCCGGGTCCAATTTCGCGAGAGCAGAGGAAAGTAGCAAGATCCCCAGCCCCATGTACTGCCAGATGGTGACGATAATGACGACAATCATCGCTGTCGTTTGTCCACCCAGCCACTTTACTGGCTCCATACCGAAACCTTTCAGGACATAATTGACAATCCCCGAATCGGTATCGAATATGCTGACCCATACCATGGACACGACCACAGTCGGCGTGATCCACGATGAAAAGGCACTCGCCACAAAGAAATGGCGAAGCTTCTGTATTTTGTTTAACCGGATTGCCACGAACAGCCCGAAAAGAATCGGCGGAACGACTGTAAAAAAGGTAAACACCAAGGTATTCAGCAGCACCTTCCCGAAGAAAGCATCGCTCATCAAGTTTTGGTAGTTTTCCAGCCCTATGTAGTTGTAGTCAGGTGAAATATAGTTCCAGTCGGTAAAACTGATTTGGAACGTTTTGATCATGGGGTAGATCCAAAAAATAACTAACGGAATCAGTGTCGGCAAAAGTAACCCAAGCGACCATGCGTTATCCTTGATCGTTTTGCTGATTGGTCTGCCCATTTACTCGTACTCCTTGAAGATGTCTTTGATCGGTTGCCCGTCACATGGATGAGCAATTCGGAACAACTGCGCCAGTGTGGGTGCAATGTTTTCGATGTTTGTTTCTTCAATTACTTTGCTTTTCGTAAATGCATCCCCTAAGCACAAGAGAAAACCATTCATTTCATCGACATTGGCGGGATGATACCCGTGCAGGCTTTTCATCTCCTTGTATTTCGGTTGTTCTGGAAACGCGATATCTTCGCCGCATACCGTATGCTTCAAATCGAGGATGCCGAATGGACTGCATGCTGAGGGAGTGTCCCCTGTCAGCTCATAAAAGCGATGCACTTCTGGCATCTGTTCAAAAAACGCCATGATTTCTTTGTTTTGCTGATAATCTAACGAGCTATAAAACAACAACGCCCCGCTGCCGTCCCCGACGAATTTGATTTGTTTGTTTCGAAAATGCTGCTTCCACTGGCTTTTGGCCAAAATCTCATTCGGGTAAAAAAACGAGTGAATATCACTTTGACCATGATCCGAGAAAATGATCAGGTTGAATGGTTTTTGTGTCTTTTTCAACGTTTGCTCGATTTGATCGAGATACGTAAGCAGCTCCTTAAGACACCGCATTGCCTCAGCCGAGTCTTTCCCATATTGGTGCGACAGCGCATCATAACCGACAAACCTTGCCGCGATAAAATCATAGGCTTCCGTTTTGATCGCCCGCATCGTTTCACGCAGTGCGACATGATCGATTTCCTCTACGGAAACCTTTGACTTCAGCTTTTTTTTGCTGCCCGATTCCGTAATCAAATGGTGAATATACGGATTTCCGGACGTCATGGGCCAATGAATGCAGCAGCTCGTCCCTGCCTGTCTCGCCAACGAATGAAAAATCGTCTGCTTATGAAGTGCTTCGTTGCAAAGAATCTCGTGGTCGCCATACAACGCCACTCTTTCCATCGTTTCCGGGCGAGCTACGATATTATCAAAGACACCATGCTTACCCGGGTGGCTCCCAGTCATCGCTGCCGCATGCGCGGTAAATGTGACCGAAGGAAAGGTCGTGATCAGTTTTTGGCAGAAGGAGTAACCATTTTCTATCCACTGCTGCGCGTAAGGTTCAAAGCTTTGATAGCTGATGCCGTCTAACGAGATGAGTACATTCATGGGCGGCACCTCAGATTCTTTTGCGTACGCTTGTCAAATACATGGACATGGTCAGCACTAATCCCTACGTTCACCTTTTGCCCTTTTGCATACGTCTGGGTAAAGCTTTTTTTCACGATGAAATTGCTCCCTTTATACGTCAGATGGACCAACACATCCGTTCCGATAATTTCCGTGAGCAGTACCTCCATGGCGAGTGCATCGTCACTGTTTTCGGTGAGAAAGCAATGCTCTGGTCTGACTCCCGCGACAATCTCAGGAGCTTCTTCCATCACGTTGAGCGGAAGATTGGTTTCCAGCAGCACCCCGTCTACCTCCACATAGACCCGGCCATCTCGCTGAATCAAACTCGCTTCCATATAATTGATGGGGGGTGAGCTGATGAAATTGGCAACGAACATATCCACTGGGCAATCGATGATTTCCATCGGCGTTCCGATTTGTCGGAACTTGCCTTCCGCCATAATCGCGATTCGATCCCCTAAGGTAACCGCCTCCACCTGATCATGTGTCACGTAAATGAACGTCGAATCCAAGCGCTCATGTAGTTTTTTGATCTCCATTCTCATTTCATTTCGCAGCTTGGCATCCAGATTAGACAACGGCTCGTCCATCAAGAAGACTTTTGGCTCCTTCACGATGGCCCGCCCGATGGCGACCCTCTGTTTTTGCCCACCAGACAATTGGCTGGGGAACCGTTTTAACAAATGATCAATTTGCAAAATATCCGCTGCTTCCTTGATGCGCTTCTCTCGCTCTGCTTTTTTGATCTTTTTTATTTTCAGTCCGTATGCCATGTTTTCGTATACGGTCATATGAGGATAAAGGGCATAGTTTTGAAACACCATCGCAACTCCCCGATCCTTTGGCTCCACTTCATTGACACAAACATCGCCAATGTACACATCGCCTTGGGTGATCTCTTCAATCCCGGCAATCATTCTGAGTAGCGTAGATTTTCCACATCCGGACGGTCCCAATAACACCAGGAACTCTTTGTCTTTGATTTCCAGACTGATATCGTCCAGGGTGTTTTTATCGTTGGTATATTGCTTGGACAATGACTTCAGCATAATACTCGACATATTGAAAACCCCTTCATCATTCAATCTTTATTGGACAATTGTTATTTTTTTCATATTCACACCAACAATCAAATTTTTGTTCAAAAATATTTGTACATTCATCGTAATCCAGCATTGTTAACTGCGTATCAAAGCCCATTGTGTTCTTTGTAAACCAACGCACATGACGAAAAAAAGCAATCAGATCAACCTTTCCTTGATCCGATTGCTTTTCTTTATGAGCGTATTTGTATGTGTTTCTTATCTTGTTTGAAGAATGGACCATCTTTTTCGTAAAAGAAGTGTAAAAGTCAGTTAATGAAACAAGGATGCAAGATGATGCTCTAGCACTTTCGTAATCCATTCCCCATTGACACGCTGCGGTTCAAGATAGGCATGCAGCGCCAGACCATCGATGACGGCATAGAGCTTTTCTGCTTCCATCTCTTTGTCCAGCTCTTTGCGTAATAGATTTAGTTGATCAGCAGAGTCCAACAGCTTGCGGACGGCGGCATAGATCCCGTCGTGCTGTGCATCAAAGCCTTCTTTCTTGTGTCGGAAGTACACGGTAAAAGCAAACCACACTTCCATTTCGACCATCTTTTCTTGATTCGTAGGGAGTAGCTCCAGAAAGATTTTGGTGATTCTCTCTTTTGGCGCCCATTTTTCATTGGCGGAGATTTCAGCAATTCGAGCTGTCGCCCTTTCTTTTACGAGCTGCATGGCATACATCAACAGTTCATCTTGTGTTGCAAAGTAATGTCGCAGAGCACCTAATGAAAGTCCTGCTTCTTTTGCTATGCCCCTTACCGTCGCTCCCTCCATTCCTTGCTCAACAATGACACGCCACGTTGCTTCTGCTATTTGTTCTCTTCTTTTCTCATGATCGATGATTTTTGGCATAGTTGTATTTTAACAAGATTTGCAAGGGACAAGCAACTTTGATAATACAATTGTATTATTTTAAGTTTGATGATAAACTTCATTTTATTAGCACAGTTGTATTATAAAAATTTCCGAAAAGGGGACCTATTCTAGTGAATTTTGTTGCATGGATGATTGTCGCATGCGAAATCGCATTTTGGGTGGTCATTGTACTTGGCCTTTTCACAAGGTACGTGCTCAAACAAAAAAAGGCCGGGCTCTTTCTTCTCGCCCTGACGCCTGTTGTTGATGTAGTTTTGCTCGTCGTTACGAGCGTGGATTTGTATCGTGGGGCTACCGCTACGATTCCTCATGCGCTGGCTGCCGTTTATATCGGGGTATCGCTTGCGTTTGGAAAAAGCATGATTCAATGGGCGGATGAAAAATTTCAGCAGTACGTCACCAAGCAAGGTACGGCGAAGCCCAAGTTATACGGCATGGAGTATGCCAAGCATTACGCCAACAGCTGGTTTAGACATCTCTTCTCCTATGTAATTGGGGCGGCTCTCTTAGCGGGAACCATCTACTTTATCGATGATGCGGAACGAACTGCTTCTTTATGGCATATTCTCCGGCTATGGACCGTTGTTCTGGGGATTGATCTGTTGATTACAGCCAGCTATTTTCTATTTCCCAAAAAAGATAAGCGAGATACTGCTTCTAAAAATGATTGGTGAGAGGCTAGCTTTCGTCTTCGCTGTCATCCTCACCAAATGCGAGTTCAATACAAATAAATTGAATAACCAGCTGGCATATCTGATCATGTTCATCCAACCCAAAATAGACAGGATAGGCTCCGTCTCCAAATCCAGTCTGAATCATCGGAACGGATAAATCGGTACCTGGTATCGTCCAGTTTATATAATCTCCAGCGCTTCTTTGGTATTTTGGATGGTCTTTGTAACTTTGTGCAAAAACACCAGCGAAATAATCGTCATAAATATTGCCGTCTGGATTGTCTTTTTTCCATCGATCATAAAATTCTAGATAAGCATCTCTTGTTTTGACATCTACCACAGTAGCAAGGCCTGCGTCCACATTAAACCCAAAATATTCGCCTTCTGCTAGATTTTCGAAATCCTCGTCTCCAATGAGGGCTTCCGTAAATTTTTGGGGAGTTTTATCTGTGAACTCCACCTTAGCAGCTGCATATCTGTAGTGGTCTTCTTCAACGGTTACCACACAAACAGTTAATGGAAAGGTTCCTGTAGGGACTTTTCGAAAATACGGAACACTATTTCTCTCCAGATACACAAGCGGATCACGAACGATGATGTCTCCAGTGGGAATCGTGATTTCCCCCAAAGAAAGCAAGTTAATTGGTTTCCCACTGATCTCCGTTGATGTGAAATAGGTGTGTAAATCAACTTGGGGCTCTAACATCTGTTTTTTATGTTCATATTTTGCTAGCCATTGATCGTTTGGAATCTTTTTCATCTTTATACACATCCTAAAATTGTCAAGTTGTCAATCACTCCTAAAATTATACAAAATCACCCATAGAAAAGGTAGAACGGCTTCGTTGTTTGCATAACGGGCAATCCGATGCATAGGCATGGTTAGTGGATGAAGTACGACAAAACCTATGCCTGTCCAAGGATGAAGGAGGTTGCCCGAATGAATCCGCCAGCCAAGGGGGATCAAATTCCCCAGCCGATGAGAAGTGACGGGACTGGATGGGTCGATCTCGGTCCACGGAATGTCATGCGTGATCGGCAAAATCCGAATATGCTAGTTCCTCCCGTCACAGATGCGGGCTTGCTGCCCAATCTGAAATTTTCCTTCTCAGATGCCTCGATGACATTAAATCATGGCGGCTGGTCCCGTGAAGTCACCATACGCGAGTTGCCAATCGCCACTACACTTGCGGGTGTAAACATGAGCCTGACGCCAGGCGGTGTGCGCGAGCTGCACTGGCATCAGCAGGCGGAGTGGGCCTACATGCTGCTCGGCCGTGCACGAATTACATCTGTTGACCAACGTGGACGGAATTTTATCGCAGATATCGGCAAAGGCGATCTCTGGTATTTCCCTCCCGGCATCCCCCACTCGATTCAGGGGCTTGAGGAAGGCTGCGAGTTTTTGCTCGTTTTCGACGATGGGCATTTTTCCGATCTGAATACGCTATCGATCTCCGATTGGTTTGCGCATACGCCAACCGATGTGCTATCCGCAAATTTCGGTGTACCAGAATCAGCCTTTGCCGACATTCCTGACAAGCAAGTGTACATTTATCAGAGCGAGGTTCCGGGTTCCATCGAAGCAGATCAAGTGGAATCTCCATACGGAACCGTCCCCCTCCCTTTTTCCCACCGTTTACTCGCCCAACGCCCCCTCATTACACCTGGTGGTAGTGTGCGCATCGTCGATTCCCGCAACTTCCCAATCTCCAAGACAATCGCGGCAGCACTCGTAGAGGTACGTCCCGGGGCCATGAGAGAGTTGCATTGGCATCCCAATAACGACGAGTGGCAATATTACATTTCAGGCCAAGCGCGGATGACGGTTTTTATCGGAAACGGAAACGCTCGAACGTTTGACTACCAAGCAGGTGATGTCGGTTACGTTCCTTTTGCGACTGGGCATTATATCCAAAATACCGGGACGGAAACAGTGTGGTTTTTGGAAATGTTCAAGAGCGACCGCTTTGTCGATGTGTCGCTGAATCAATGGATGGCGCTCACCCCACATGAACTCGTCGCTTCCAACTTGTGTGTAGGTCCTGAACTATTAGATGCTTTGCGCAAGGATAAATGGCCCGTTGTCAAATATCCTGGATATGGCTATGTTCCGTGAATACGAGAAAAGACCAGCCCGAATGGACTGGTCTTCTTTTTACTTCTCTTTTTTGGGAGTCTTGTAGCTCTTCGGTTGCTTCAGACCACGCTGCTCCATGACCTCACGCAGACGGTCCGGGTAATCTGTAATGATCCCGTCTACGCCATCGTTGATCAGCTTGTTCATCGTAGGTGCGTCATTGACCGTCCACGGAATCACCTTCATCCCGACCTTGTGCGCGTCCTCTACCATTTTCTTCGTGACATAGGGCACATAATTCTCGTCGGTGACTTTGCCGTTCTGTGGAGAGCCATGCACAGGGGAGATCGCGTCTGCACCGAACGAGTGGGCCGCCGCCACGAGGTCTCCTCCAAAGTCGTCAATGTCGATTCCGCCCAGCCACGGTGAAGCTCCTGGTTGACCTGGTTGCAGGAATTGCGCACCGTTCGTCAGTGCCACAATCGGCAAGCGCGGCTCAACCTCTTTCATGCGCATGAGCGCCCCCCAGTCAAAGCTTTGGATCGATACCCGATCAAGCATCCCGGCATCCCGGACTTCGCGAGCAACGATCTGTACGAAATCTTCACGCGGAGCGGTTTGTTCTGGCGCTCCCGCCTCTACCTTTGTCTCGATATTCATCCACACATGATTGGCCTTGTAGTCTTTAACGAGGTCAAATACATCGCTCAACAGCGGCATCTCGGCACCTGGGCTTGGGCGTTGCCCTGGGTATTGCGGCAATGTCTGTGTGCCACAGTCCAGCGTGCGTATTTGGTCGAGGGTCAGGTCCTTTATGTATTTGCCAACGTACGGATACTCAGGATCGCCAGCGAAAAGTGGGCCTGTATCCCGGCACTTGGCACCCGAAATCTTGCGGTCATGCGTAATCACTGCCTGCTTGTCCTCCGTGATTTGCACGTCGAGCTCGAGCGTGGTCACTCCTAATTCAAGGGCGTGGGAGAACGACGCCAACGTGGACTCTACCGTGAGTCCGAGTCCTCCGCGATGAGCTTGAAGATCGAACTCTTTGGGAGAAGTTTTTGACCAGTGCGGATTTCCGGCGGCAGAGGCGACTGGTGCTACACACATCATAAGGGCGGCAGTTGCTACCATCACTTTTTTCTTCATCATTTGCTTCACTCCTTACAGTATGTACTACCGTTCCCACTATAAATGAATGATGTAAATTTCCGTTTCTATCTCTATTAAGTAATCATGAAAGATTTATTTACGCGAACCCGAATAATGGAACAGCGGCGAACTAAGACCTGAACATAAAGTCTTAGACTCGCCGCTGTTTCATTTAATTATTGTACCCCATTTACCTCATCATCCATGAATGGATACTTGACTGGAAGCCGCATTGGCATCCTTCAGGTTGCGGTTTTTAACTCTTAGCGATAAGACGAAACAGATAAGCAAAACCATACATGCTAGCGCATACGGATAGTTGATATCCACATCGAATAAAAATCCAGCTACGATAGGACCTGCAATATTGCCAAGACTGGTAAAGGCCGAGTTAAGACCAGCAACATAGCCTTGTTGATCCTTTGCAAGCATCGACATTTGGGTACTGATGGCCGGTCGCAAAATATCGATTGCCAGAAATACGATAAAGGTAACGGCAAAAATCATCCAAAATCCGTGAACAAAAAGCGTCAGAACAATAAACAGACCAGCAAAGAGCAGACAGACTGAAATGACCCTTTTCTCGCCAAAGCGATTCATGATCCAGCTAAAAGCAGTAAGCTGGACCACTGCACCTGCGATTGACCCGAATGTAATGATAAAGGCGATATCTTTCGGCTCAAATCCAAACTTGTGGTCGACAAACAAGGAAAAGACCGTTTCAAAATTAGCCAGTCCGAAAGACATGACAAACACAATGATCAAACTGAAAAAATAAGGCTCTCGATAGGAGTACATTAACTGGGAAAGAAGACTGCTTCGTTGTTTTTCACTAGAATGAGAGTCAGATAATGAATCTTCCGTGGGTTTCGACTCCTTGAGGATTAACAACGTGATACATGCAGCAATCAGTCCCGCAATTCCTGCGGTATAAAAAGGTGCACGAATACCAAATTCAGCAATGTATCCTCCAATGCCTGGACCGATAATAAAACCAGTCGTAATGGCTGCCGTAATATACCCCATCCCGGCCGCTCGTTCTTCATTCGTTGTAATATCTGCTGAGTAAGCCATTACGGCCGGCATAATCAGAGCGGCACTGATGCCGCCTAACAACCTAGAAACAAACAGCAGGACTGGAGAATTCGCTATTCCGAACAGCCCTTCTGAGATAGCAAATACGACCAGGCCGATTACAATGATCTTTTTTCTTCCGAATGAATCGGCCCATCGCCCGGCAATTGGGGAAAAAAGTAGCTGCGTCAGCGAAAAAGCTGCCACTAACAAGCCGATAGTTCCCCCGGTAATTCCCAAACTCTCCATGTACTTTGGCATAATCGGTATAACAAGCCCGATCCCCGTAAAGACAAGGAAAATATTGAACATCAGAATCAGGAGGGCTCCCTGATTTTTTAATAATAAAGCCATTTACTATTCCTCCAATCCATCACCAAAACACTGAATATCTATTCTAGATAATCGCGTAAAAAAAGCTAGCGGGACGGTTTGACAATGCCAAATAAAAACACATCCATCGCTAACCGAAAAGTCGCCAGCGCTTCCTCTCGTTCCATTCGTCGCGAGTGTTGATTTAAACCAAACATCAGGCTGTCCAGGATAATGGCGACTCCGGTTACATTCGTCATTTCAAATTCGCCGTTATCGATCCCCTTTTGGAGCAACTGTTGATTAAAGTCAATATAGCCTTGGATCATTTCGTTGATACGATCCTCCACATCCGAAGGCTTCTCCGATATGTCAAAAAATTCATCAGCAGCCTTGGTCAACGGATGGTTCATAAAATCGGTCGCAAAATGTTCGGCTATTCCATACAATTTATCGATCGAGGTCGTGTAGAGCTGTTCCTTGGCCAGCCATTTCTCTTCCCATTCGCTGTTCCAAACTTCAATCAGATGTAAAAACAGCCCTTCCTTGCTCTTGAAATGATAATAAATGTTACCACCGCTGTATCCAGTAGCTTTCACAATATCTTCTATTGATGTGGCCTTGTAGCCTTTTTGCATAAATAAAATTCTGGATGCATCCGCTATCTTCTTCTTTGTCTGCTCCGTTTGCTGTTTCTTTTTATTCAATGCTCCTTCACCAACTTCCCATCCAGCAATACTGAACTTTCATTCAGTATTATAAGCGCTACAAACATACTTGGCAAACCTTCTTATGCGATAAGACAGAGCTATGAAGGGCATTTTGGTTTGGGTCAACATAGTGGAGGAGAAGAAAAAGACATCCGTCTAAGACAGCAACAGACCGTACAAAGCCCCGGTAACCACAACCAGCCATGGCGGCAGCTTCCAGTGCTCCAGCATGATAAACAAAATAGCCGCTACCGCAAAATCCAGCGGAGCAAGAATGGTACTCGTCCAAATCGGATCGTACAGGGCTGCCAGTAAAATCCCGACGACTGCAGCATTCACACCTACCAGCATTCCCTGGATTTTCGAATTTCTCCTCAAGGCATTCCAAAACGGCAATGCGCCGATGACGAGTAAAAAGGCTGGTAGAAAAATCGCAATCGTAGCCACTACTGCACCGACTCCGCCTGCAATCATGGCTCCCAAATAAGCGGCAAACGTAAACAATGGCCCCGGTACGGCTTGAGTAGCCCCGTAGCCGGTAAGAAAAGCTTCTTCCGTCATCCAACCTGTCGAGATCACCTCTCTCGCAAGCAAAGGCAATACAACGTGACCTCCACCAAAAACAAGTGAGCCCGCACGGAAAAAGCTCTCAAACAACGCGAGCAAGGAAAAGCCTGTACTCTCTCGTAGGATAGGCAGCACCAACAAAAGTCCGAAGAAAACGATCCAGCACGTAATGGCTAGTGCACGACTGATTGGCACACGAAATTCAGGAAGATCCGAAACTTTTTGCTGCCGGAAGATAAGCACCCCTGCTATTCCTGCTAGAACCATGACTGTGACCTGACTCCATGCAGAATGCCACAGCAGTGTGATGGTAGCAGCGATGATCGCAATCGTCACCCGTGTTCGATCCGGGGCAAGCTTTTGTCCCATCCCCCATACGGCATGAGCAACAATCGCGACAGCTACTAATTTAAGACCGTGAATCCAAGAAGCACTGCCACTGTCCACACCTTGTAAAGTGAACGTAAAGATCAGGAGCGCCAATACCGAAGGCAAAGTGAAGCCGATCCATGCAGCAACCCCTCCCCACAATCCGGCTCGCATGATTCCGATTCCGATCCCTACCTGGCTGCTTGCGGGACCAGGGAGAAACTGACAAAGCGCAACCAAATCCGCGTAGCTTTGCTCATCCATCCATTTTCTTCGGCGAATGTATTCGTTGTGAAAATAACCGAGATGCGCGATGGGACCGCCGAATGAAGTCAATCCCAGCTTGGTCGAAACGAGCAAAACTTCAAACACAGCTTCCCATCTACTTTTTTTGTGCCCGGTTTCTTCTAGGAGATTATTTTTCACTTAGCTGTACACCTCTCCGATTTCCGCTTCATCATACAAGCTATTTTATCGCTTTTCCCACCCTTTCATTGTAAAAAGATCATAAAGAAGGCCCCGCATCATCGATACGGAGCCTAAACCCTGCTATTCCATTCGAAATACCGGTCCTCTCGCCACGAACGGCAGGTTACTCCCCTTCGGCAGCATGATGGCATGACTACGAGTTACTTTGATCCGATCACATTCCCCATCGGTAATGATCAAAATCGGTCCGTCCTTTGGAAAATCGGTTGCTTTTTCCAGCATGTCAATGCCCGGCTGTAGGATCGTTCCCCCGCGTCCTTTGACTTTGACACGACCTGCAATGTCCTCGGGAGAAAGGTAGCCCGCATCATGCGCCTGCGCATCGCAAAAGACCACGCGTGCATACGGAACATCTCGTGCTTCACTGTAGCTCGCGATTGCCCCCAATGCTTTGCCGAGCAGCTTGGTATCCATCGAGCCGGATGTATCAATCACGACACCAAACGTGCGTGCCAGCTGATCCGTTTCCCGAAAGCTCCAGGCAGGACGGGCAATGTCAGGTGTAGAGGACTGTCTGCGGCTTGCCCTTGCATACGTGCGACTCTTTTCCAACGGAGGAAAATGCTCGTCAAACCAACGGGCAAGCTGAACATCCCACGGAATAGGCGGTTGCCCCAAGGCGCGAATCTCTTCTACCAAACCCGCAGGCAAAAGCCCTCGTCCTTTCTCCTGATGGTAGATCAAGCCTTGCGACATCGCATTGCGATAAAAATCATCCAGCGTCGTTCCCGGACCCTTTTCCCAAAAACGCGGATCGTCACCATCCAGAATATCACCCATGCCGATTCCACGTAAGGTGTAGAGCTTGCGATATGTGCGCATGTCCGTCACGATTCGATCGTAAATCGCCTCTGCCGAGAGTCCCTTCAAGTCTGGGTCGTACAGTCCGCCAATTTGCGGAAAACGTCCCACACCGAGTTCCATCAGCCATTGATTAATCACGTAATCGCAGCTGACATTCCAGTAATACGGGTCGCGTCCTTGGCATCGCTCATGGTGGCGAAGCCCTGCGTGCAAAAGCTCGTGTGCCATCACGAATTTGCATTCCTCTTCATCCAAGCCCGCCGCAGGATTGATGAAGATCTCGTTGGATGTGACATCAATGGCTGCCACCGAGATTTGCAGCCGTTGGCAGATCTGCGAATCCTCGATAATCGTGAAATGACTCGCTAAGGAAGCCAGCAATGGATAATGATTGATGAACCAACGTTTGGCCTTTTGTGCCTCAGACAGCTGGTTCTCTTCATTCCCAAGAGCATCGGAATAACCGCCCGCTACGCTGACAGCACTTTGCACCGCTTGCGCCAGCCCAATCCCCAAGAGCCGCTCCCACTTCACATCTCGATTGTAGGTGTACCGGACGTATTTATCTGAGAAAAGCATATCTGCCTGTTTTTCCCCGCCCGTTCCAAACAGCTTCAAATGCTCCGGCACCCCATGCTCCACGAACCAGTCATACAGCTCTTCTTCGCTCTTTCCCGATTTATCCAGCTCAAAGGCCATTTCAGCAGGAGGCTTCCCCAGCTTCATGTCTCTCAAAAAACGCGTAATAAAACAATCGCATGCGATGTTCCACAAAATCGGCTGCCCTTTTTCCACAAAATGTCCGAAGCCCAAATGCAGCAGTGCATGTGCGAGAACATAAATCCATTCCCCGACTTCCCCTCTGCGCTTCGGATGCGCGTACAAGCTGCCTTCCCGGGTCACGACTACCCAACCGTTATCTGGACAAATACTTCGCTCGGAACGAATAAAGTGCGCTCGCGAGGACAGTGGACCAAACATCGGGTGATGACTTAAAAAATGTACGGCCTGCTCGTAGTTTTGCGTCGACGGGTCGTTTTTAACTCCTCGGGCCATAGGCTATTTGCCCTTCCTATCCATGGCCAATCGCGGTAAATCACGAATGACCTCCACAACGAACCAGTCTGGCAATCCGTCGCCATCCTCGTGCCGCGCCACTATCATCTGTGCCATTTCCAGTGAAATGGAAGCGAGCTCCTTCAAGAGAGCTTTCGCTCGGTGCGCAAACCGTTTATGCTGCTCCCCAACAGAGGCTTTATCCGCTGGCAGTTCTTTTTTGATCTGCGAACGGAAAGAATCCGCCAGAAAATACAGGACGTCCCGATCCTCTGGAGCCGTCGGGAAAGAAGCCTCTCCCTCCAAAATACGGTTGAGCTGATATTTGCCTTGAATGTTCTTGTGAAAAGCCCGAAATTGAGCAGCATGCTGGGGCGTCAAGCAACCGTAGGCCAGTACCCCCACCATCTCTGTCGTCAAGTTCTCACCGAATTCATTCAGGGCATCAGATAGCATGTGCCAGGAACGCGGAGTAGAAAACGGTTCCTCGCTCTTCGGTGGCTGCGACCACAAATAGTCCGGGCGCACCTCTAAAAATTGCAGCACGTAGGAATGGATGCCGTTGCTGTAAGCCCACTTCATCCATTGTTCATACGAGACTAGCAATTGGACATGGAACATCCGGTTGATCAGAGCAGACGACATCGGTTTGACAATCGCGCTATCCTGCGCTCTGTTTCCTGCTCCAATCACAATGGACCCTTCTGGCAGATGATAATCCCCGATTCTCCGCTCATGAATCAGACTGTAAAACGCCTTTTGCACTTCTTGCGAGCATGCATTCAATTCGTCAAGAAACAAGCAGTACGGTTCTTCTCGCGCAATTTGCGCAGGTGGGCAAAATCTGCTTTTCCCATCTACAATCTGTGGGACACCAATAATATCCTCAGGTGCCAGCTGACTACCCAATAACGATACGCAAGGCAGGCCCACCTGCTCGGCAAACGCCTCGACGAGAGACGACTTGCCGATTCCCGGTGCGCCCCAAATAAATACGGGACGAGCTACCGCAACGTTTAGCAGCACATCCATCAGTTGATTTTGCGTGACTTGAATTCCTAGATTCATTTTATAACCTCTCTTGTTTGATTGATTTTTGCAGCAATCTACCTCTTTTCGTAATTGATTTCCATTGACTAGAGCGACCGTCACACCACAAATATTTCCTAATATTACAAGAAGATTGAATAAGGAGCAAGAAAGAAAGGCATCACATGGTAAACCGTACCTGAATAAAAACAATGAAACCGACCAATCCCCTTATGCAGCTTATCGGAATAGGATGAAAGGACGTGAAGAAAGAAGGAGGACGTTTCATTTGTCACAAGCAAATATCCCCAACATTACCCCGCTCATTACCATCACACAAAGCCAAGTCGCAAACTTGCTACTGGCATCTATCGCAATGGAAGAGCTAGGGTTAAGCCATATCATTAATGCAGAGGCGGAAAAGTTTCAATATGTCCTTGGTACGCTTCCAGGATTAACAGGTCCCCCTGCAACCATTAGTGATTTGCTGAACGTTAATGCTAGTGTAGTAAATACGCTCAGAGAGATAACAAAGAAAGAGATTCTGCTGTACAACAAGCTGAATTCCGTATTAACAGCATCGTTTATCGCTAGTCTCACAGGACCAACGGGAGCCACTGGAGTCACTGGTCTACCAGGAGCCACCGGAGCAGATGGAGGTGGAACAGGAACAACAGGGGCTACGGGGGCTACTGGCGCGACTGGGATAGGAATAACGGGGGCAACAGGAGTCGGCTTGACCGGGGCCACGGGGGTAACAGGCGCGACAGGAACTGTTTCCAGTGTTTTCGGCAACTTCTGGCTATCCTCCGCTATCGATATCTCGCCAAACACGATCGTCCCGCTGAATGTGTCGAATGCAGACAATTCACTCGGCTTTTTACTCGCTGGCGGGCAAGTGACCGTACCTACAAGCGGCATCTATCTCATCAGCTATCGTGTTACTACTGCACAAGCGAGTGAAGTGTCTTTCATTATCAGAAGGAATGGCGCTAATATTACAGCTTCTGCCGGAACTTCAAGCAGTGCGGATAGTGCAGGGGATGGAAATGCATTCGGCATGGTTACCTCTTTCACCCGATTAGTAGCAGGTGACATCGTAGACATATTCCGTACGGGAGGTATCGCAGACCAGTTTTTGCAAAGCTTCGCAGACGGAACGACGACGGTGACTGGCTTCCTCACTTTAGTGAAGATTGCCGACTAATCCAAACATAAATCATTTCGCCACTCGGAGCCGCAGCTACGACTCGATCCTGGCTGTCGTTGCGAGTGAAGCTCTTGCTGCGGACAAGCCTACTTCTCCTCCTTATGTAACATTCCTTTTTTTACCACGTCACATAGGCAAAGGGGGAATATCTAAAGATGAGAAAAATCGTGAAAGTAAGTGGCATCACCCTATTCGTCGCATCATTGATTGGGTGTAGTTCGAATGGTCAATTGGCGACTAGCGGTACGGGTGAGAGCCAGCAACCAGCACCTGCCCAGAAAAGCGAGAATAAAGAAACCCTAAGCTCAAGTCCACGCAGTAGTTCAAGCGCCTTGGCTGATTACGTCCTGGAAAAGACATCTGCCCCACCTGCAAACGATATGTACTTCAAAGACTATGGCGCCAATACTTTTGTCTCTACTGCAAAAGATCGCCTGTCTACCTTTGCCGCAGATGTGGATACCGGCTCCTACACGATCATGCGCAGTTTTGTTCAAGACGGTACTCTTCCTCCAGCAGAGGCTGTTCGGGTGGAAGAATTCATCAACTATTTTCCAGCAGCTTATCCGGCTCCCACCAATCAAACATTTGCCGTTCAAGTGGATGGCGGCCCCTCTCCTTTTCAGAAAGGCAACCAATTGGTTCGCGTAGGCATCAAAGGAAAGGAAATTGCAGCCGAAGACAGAAAGCCTGCAAACCTCGTCTTTGTCATTGACGTATCTGGCTCGATGAATAGGGAAAGCCGATTGGAGCTGGTAAAAAGAAGTCTGAATGTCCTCGTGGATGAGTTACAACCCACAGATTCTGTAGGAATCGTCGTCTATGGATCTGAAGGACGGGTTCTTTTGCCTCCTACCTCTACTGAAAACAAAAACGCGATATTATCTGCAATCGCTGAACTCCAACCCGAAGGCTCCACCAACGCGGAAGAAGGGCTCATGCTCGGCTATGAAATGGCGGCTAAATCCCTCAAGCGCGGCGCTATAAACAGGGTAATTCTTTGCTCCGACGGTGTGGCCAACGTAGGAGAAACAGGAGCCGAGGGCATTTTGCGTTCGATCGAGGACTATGCGCGAAAAGACATTTACTTGAGCACATTTGGCTTTGGCATGGGAAACTATAATGACGTCCTGATGGAGCAGCTTGCGAATAAAGGAGAAGGCAACTACGCCTACATTGATACGTTTTCCGAGGCGCGCCGCATTTTTACGGAATCATTGACGGGCACCCTCCAAACGATCGCTCGTGACGTAAAAATCCAGGTAGAATTCGACCCTAAGAAGGTAGACTCGTATCGCTTGATCGGCTATGAGAACCGCGATGTCCGCGACAAGGATTTTCGTAACGACAAGACAGACGCAGGTGAAATCGGTGCTGGGCACAGCGTGACCGCCCTTTACGAAGTCAAGCTTGCTTCCCCAGCAAAAACAGATCTAGGGACGGTACGGATTCGCTATCACAATATCGTTTCCCAAAAAGTAGAGGAAATTGCCGAGCCCGTACAAGTGCAAAGCGCGCTGTCACCTGAGCTGACTTTCCTGGCTTCCGTTGCCGAGTACGCGGAAATATTGCGGGATAGCCCCTTTTCCGAAAGAAGCTCGCTTCCCGACGTACTCAAGCTAGCCGAATCGACAGCCACCGGTGAGGAACAGCTGGAATTTGTCAGCTTGGTCCGCGATAGCATGTCTATTATCCGGAACTAACTCTTCTTCCTTATGTCCTGGTCCTGGTGCTGTTCCTGTACCTCATCCAAATATAAACCATCATTCCAATCGCCGAACCGATTAGCAAAAATGTGATGCCGTAATGACGTATATAGACGACGACTTTGAGCCACTCTTTCTCAAGCGCCTGTCCCAACAGTAAAAAAGTGACACTCCAAAGAAATGCGCCAGCGTAAGCAAAAATAGCGAATCGTCGAAACCCCATTGCGGAGACTCCTGCCAAATAGGCGGTAACATGACGAACGCCAGGCAAAAAATAGCCGATGAGCAACAGGTATGGACCGTACTTGGCAAACAGCTTTTGGGTTGACTCTATTTTTTTCGGCGTAATATGCATGTACGGTCCAACCTTCATAAGCAACGGCAGCCCCCACTTCCACGCGATCGCATAGCTGATCGAAATCCCTACTGCCGCTCCCAAAAAGGCGCTCAGCACCGTTAACGGCATGTGCAAAACACCGCGGGAAACCGCATAGCCAGCGTACGTCATCAGTACCTCATCGGGTATGGGGAGCCCCACAACACCAAGTGTGAGCGAAAAAAAGATGCCGACATATCCATATTTCATCAAAAAAAGATCCAGATGCTGCTCCACGGCTACCTCCAATAATGTTGTCCTACTTCATTGTATTCTCTCCCTATTCTTTGACATTCTGGCTTTTTTACAAAAAATCAGATCAGGGCATATGGTATCCTAAAAAAGATCTTATTTCCTTTTTCAGGTGACGTCATGAACTATATAGAACAAATAACATGTGCCCTCTCTTTTATCGAAAAGCAGATAACAGAAAAAGTCACACTCGATGAAGTGGCATCAGCCGCCGGATATTCCAAGTACCATTTTCAACGCTTGTTTTTTCACGTGACAGGAGAAACTGTCGGCCAGTACATTTCGAAGAGACGCTTAACCGAGGCTGCCAAAGCGCTGTCGCTCGAACAAAAGAGCGTGACGGAGGTCGCCTTTACATACGGCTTTGATTCTCACGAAGCCTTTACTCGTGCCTTTACCAAACGCTTTGGTCTGCCTCCTTCTGCTCTTCGTCGATCTGGAAAAATGCCGAGATACATGATGTTGGAGCGCATGGAGTTACCGTATTTGGAAAATATTCAGCGGCAGTCCATTGAGCCCATCTATGTCCCTGCCCACGAAGCACTGCATCTCGTAGGCTACTCTCAAGCTACTTGTTCGTTACATGATATCGTCCATTGCTGGAACCAATTTGGGCAGACCATCGGCGTGCAGCCAAATCAAAAGCGTTATGGTGTCTTACGCTACCCCGATGCTTTTGGACTGGAGCTGAGCTTTTCTTATTTTGCTGCCATGCAAACTCCGGAGCATGATGGCACAGACGGACTGGAATCACTCACACTGCCTGCATCTAGTTATCTAGTGTTCCCTCACAAAGGACCGGTGCAAAATATCAAGCTGACGTATCAATACATTTACGGGAGCTGGATGACACACGCATCCGACCAGTTTTATGCCCGCTACGATTTTGAATACTACGATCACCACTTTCTCGGATATGACCATCCTGATTCGCTTTGCTTCATTTATATACCCGTTCTGACCAGGGAATAGTCGGTAGCGGTTCGCATTTTCGATCAAGTTTTCCTCGTTTTCCTGTCGTACGCTGTACGTGTGAAAAGGAGTGAATCGAATGAAAGAACTGATCGATTTGACAGCAACGGAGATGGGCACTTGGATTCGCGAGCGTAAAATAAGCGCCGAGGAAGCTACCCGACATATCTTTAAACGAATCGACTTCCTCAATGGCAAAGTGAACGCTATCGTCGCTTCTGACGAAAAGTCTGCGATCGAAGCCGCCAAACAAACAGACAAAGAAATAGGGGAAGGTATCTATCGCGGACCTCTTCACGGGGTACCCATCACAATCAAAGATTCTTTTGCCACAGCAGGACTCGCCACTACTTCTGGCTTCACACCTCTCAAAGGCTATATTCCACAACACGACGCGGCAGTCGTCCGCAGACTGAAGCAGGCAGGAGCCATCATCCTGGGCAAAACGAATGTCCCTCCTCTTCTGATGGACATGCAAACAGACAATGATATTTACGGTCGGACGAATAATCCATGGAATCTGGAGAGAACAACAGGCGGTAGCAGCGGAGGATCGGCAGCCGCAGTTGCTGCCGGGCTTTCCTATTTGGATATTGGCAGTGACATTGGCGGTTCGTTGCGTGTTCCGGCTCATTTCTGTGGCGTCTTTAGCTTGAAGCCGACAGAAGGAGCCGTTCCGGCAGCAGGACACATGCCAGGATTTGAAGGAATGTCTGATTATACCTCGTCTCGTCATCTGGCCTGTTATGGCCCTGTAGCCCGTTCGATCGAAGACCTGGAAGTGGCGTTTTCCATCATTAGTGGTGGAAACGGCAACGCTGGCTTGCCTCATGGACCACAAGTCTTGCCCCCTCCCCTCAAGGAGCAGCCCCTGCACATTCGCTGGATGGAAGAGCTGCCCGGCTACCCAACGAGTCGAGCCATTCGCGATCAGTTGCGTCGCTTCGTCAAAATGTTAGAGCAACAAGGCATGCGCGTAGAACAAGTGACGGCACCACCTTTGGATGTACGCAAGACTTGGGAAACATGGGGGAAAATGATCGACGCGGAGTTAAACTCTACGACACCTTCGATTCTTCGCGGTTTGGCTCATCTCATGACGATGCCGATTTATCGCCAAATTCCCTCCGCTACTATGCTCATCCCACTGACGTTCAAAAACTACATGCGTGTCTTAACCATTCGGGAGCAGCTCATTCGCAGCTTTGAGCAATTCATAGCTGACTGCGACTTGTTCTTGTGTCCGGTTAGCTGCACGACAGCTTTTCCCCATATGGCAAAATCGAGAGTGTGGGGTTACAAGCCTCTTTACACCAAACCACTGTACGTAGACGAGAACCCGCAAAACTACTGGGCCGCTACGACTTTTTATACGAGTCTGTTTAATGTCACCGGAAGCCCTGTCGTGACGATGCCGATCGGTTTTGATGAGCAAGGTCTTCCTATTGGTATACAGTGTGTGGGCAAGCGATGGCGTGATAGGGAATTGCTACAGGGAGCGTCGAAATTGTATGCGACCTGCCCAGAGTGGCGGGCGCCTGAAATTTCTGTGGAGCCGCATTGAGAATAAATATTCCAGCCCAACTTGCATAAAGCCCCTTTCCTATGAAGATAACTACCAGTGCGAACCCCATTTCTGGTAATGAGGAGGGGCTTTATGCTTCCATTATTGAAAAAGCGCCTGATACTGATCGTTTCCCTGCTTTGCCTGACGCTTTACCTGTCTGGCCTGTCATTTGCAAAAGAGACCACAACCGCTCCATCTGTCCAACAGTCACCTCTCTTTCAAACGAAGTCATTTCTTCAATCGCAGGAGAGACTCGCCTACTCGCTCGGCATACAAGCATACATCTACGGCTATCCATTAGTGATGTCCGCCAAAACGATGGAAGCCATGGTCAAAAATCGGTCGCCGATTAACCAGTTTTACTATGCGGACACACTCGCTTCCCCAGCTTATCGGGATATCGTGACGCCAAACTCCGATACATTGTATATGAGCGCATGGCTGGATTTGTCAGAGACGCCCGTCCGATTGACTGTCCCCGCCAATCCGCAAAACCGCTACTATACCGTGCAAATGCTGGATGCCTACACGAATACGTTTCGCAATGTCTCCAATCGTTCTACCAAACAGCAGGCCGGACAATATATCATTGCAAGCCCACAATGGAAAGGGCCTACCCCTGCCCATATACCTGTGATCTACGCCCCTACGAATACCGTCTGGCTCATTGGCCGTGTCGAGGTAAAGGGTGAAGCTGATTTACCGCAAGCTGTCTCGTTTGAAAAACAAATCGCGATTGCCCCTGTCCACCCAAAATTGCAAACGGCACATATTCCCGAAGCGCTTCCCCCTGATGTGTTGTCATCCCTTTCCTTTTTTCACGTCATGACGAAATGGATCCAGAGCAATCCTCCGCCCGAATGTGATCGCGTCTTGCTCGATCAATTCACACAAGCCGGGATCGATGTCCAAAAAGGCTTTGATCCTTCCACGCTCGGTCCAGCCAAACTTGCGGGTCTACAGCGTGCCCTACAGGATGCTCCGTCCATCGTGCAAAATGGCTTTCCCGGCTACGCCACCTTCCGTAATGGATGGGGCTTCTTTTCCCCCATCGGCACATATGGAAACCAGTTTCTCGCCCGTTCCTTTATCGCCTATTCCGGTATTGGAGCCAATGTGCCGAGCGAGGAAGCCTATTATCGTGCATTGACAGATGGAACAGGAAAACCTCTTACAGGAGTCAAAAGCTATAGGCTGCATTTTACAAAGGAACAGCTTCCCAAGACGTCTGCATTCTGGTCGATCAATGTCTATGACAACCAACTGTTTTTAGCCAAAACAGCGGCCGATCGCGCATCCGTTCGCAGCAATACAGGAACGCTTGCGTACAATCCGGATGGCTCCCTCGATCTGTATTTGCAACAGCAACCGCCCAAAGGCAAGGAAGGCAACTGGCTCCCGCTCCCTGAAGGCGAGTTCAATCTCGTTTTGCGGGTATTTGCACCGGAGCCTGCAACGCTGGGCAAACAGCACGCTTGGCCCGCTGTCATGGAAAGCAATCCACTCCCATAACACAACGAAAAAGGCACCGCCCCATCGTGAGCGGTGCCTTCTGTATTAAGTCTGTTACTTCTTCAAATCTTCAATGGAGTTGATCTCCATGTAAGCTGGAACGGCCAATCCGAGCTTGGTTCCTTGCAGGTTCGGACCGAGGTCCTCCACGTCTTTCCCCAGCTTTTCCATGTAGTCTGCGTGCGTGGTTGGCAGCCACGCTGCTACCATCCCATCCACATCGCCGTTCGATACACCGACCCACATTGGGCCAGCTTCTACTTGGCTCAGCTCTACTTTATATTTCAGCTTTTGCTCTAATACAGTCTTCACCACATTCGTGCTGGCGATCTCAGAATCCCACGCGACGTAGGCGAGCGTCAATTTTTTGCCTTCAGCAGGCTGAATGCCTTCTACCCACTTGTTGACGGTAGCTTCATTGTTTTTCACCCATTCGGCTGCTGCCTCTTCCGGCTTTTTGCCGCTCTCGATATCGAGCATCACTTTTTCCATGTCCGCAGGTGTCCACGAAAACTTGTCAAGGAATGCATATGCGCTTGGGTGCTCCTCCTTCAGTCCTTTGCGCACGATGGTATGAATCTGTTCATCCTTACCGAAAGTGCCTTTCGGGTCTTCGAGGTATTTCATCTCAAACTTGGAGAACATCCAGTGAGGTGTCCAGCCAGTCACGATAATCGGCTTTTTGTCTTTGTAGGCTTGTGTCAGAGCTGCCGTCATCGCTGCACTGGAGCCCTCCACCAGTTCCCAATCTTTCAGATCGTAGTCTTTCATGGCTTTTTCCGTTGCTTTCATCAGACCAGCGCCAGGATCGATTCCGATAATTTTATGATCCACTTGTGCTCCAACGCTATTTGGTGCAGACGTACCCGTGTTACCCTCGGCAGGCTGATTTCCCTGCGGTGTTCCCGCGTTTGAACATCCTGCCATCACCATACTGAGTCCGAGTGCGACTGCCAGCCCTTTCAAGGCGCCTTTTTTCATTTTCATGAAAACCCCTCCTACGCGTTTTTTCTCTTTCCAACACTTTGCGTGAGACGATCCAGTAGAATCGCTAAAATAACGATGGCCAGCCCCGCCTCAAAACCTTCACCGATCTTGATCTGTGTTACAGCACGATACACGTCCGCCCCCAAACCTTTCGCCCCAATCATGGAGGCAATCACGACCATGGACAGTGCAAGCATAATGCTCTGGTTAATCCCTGCCATCATTGTCGTCTTGGCAATCGGCAGCTGTACCTTCGTCAGTTTTTGCCAGTAGGTAGAACCGAACGCTTCAGAAGCCTCGATCAGATCGGCAGGAACTTGACGAATTCCCAGGTTGGTCAGACGGATCGTCGGTGGCATCGCAAAAATGACAGAAGCGATAACCCCCGGTACTTTACCGAGTCCGAAGAAAAAGATAGCGGGAATCAAGTACACAAACGCCGGCATCGTCTGCATGAAATCAAGCAGCGGTGTAACGACCTTTTGCACCGAATCATTCTTTGCGCACCAGACACCGACCGGAATCCCGATAATCACCGAGATCAACCCTGCCGTCAATACCAGTGCAAGTGTTTCCATTGAATGCTCCCAATAACCCAGATTCTGAATCAGAAGAAGTCCAATGAAGGTAAAAAGAGCAATTGCCACTTTGCCAGCACGATACGCCAGCAGCGTAAACAAAATGATTAAGGCCCAAAACGGGATTCCTGTTAGAATCCACGAAAACAAGTCAACGGTTCCACCGATTCCAGCTGATATGAAGTCGAACAAGAAACCCAAATTCTCTTCCAGTCCATCCACAATCGTTTCTACCCAACTGTCGAGCGGCAGCTTCGGAAAAAGTTGGTTTTGACTCATGATGGATTCACCTGCCCCTCTTCATTCGTTGGCTCTGGAACTTGTTGATTAACTTTTCCTGCCAACCCACCCAAGACGGCTCCTTTAACGATCACGCCGAGGAGACGGTTTTGTCCTCCTATAACCGCCACAGGAATATCCGAAAACGCAACAAGGTCAAACATCTCATTGAGAAGCGTCTGCGGTCCGACAGTCGGTACCTCGGTTCGCAGCACGGATTCCAGCGACTGTCCTGCTTCTTTAGCTCCGTTTACTGCGTCTGCCGTCAGCACACCCAGCAATGTTTTTCGTTTATCCACCACGTACAGACTGGATACGCCGCGGTCTCGCATCAGTTGCAATGCGACGCGAGGTCCTTTGTCCAGTGTGATCGTTTCCGCACGCTTCATGACATTTTCAGCGGATAACACCTTGGAACGATCCACATCCTCTACAAATCGCTCTACGTATTCATTTGCCGGATTGGTCATGATTTCTTCCGGCGAGCCGATCTGCACGATCGCACCGTCTTTCATCAGCGCGATTCGATCCCCGATCTTCAATGCTTCGTCCAGATCATGCGTAATGAAAATAATGGTCTTCTGCATGGTGCTTTGCAGTTCCAACAGTTCATCCTGCATGTCCTTGCGAATCAACGGGTCCAAGGCACTGAAGGCCTCATCCATCAACAGCACATCGGGTTCATTCGCGAGTGCCCGAGCCAGCCCCACACGTTGCTGCATCCCGCCACTCAACTGATCCGGGTAGCTTGCTTCCCAACCACCGAGTCCGACGAGTTCGAGTGACTTTTTCGCTTTGGCCTCTCTCTCAGCTTTTGGCATCCCTTGAATCTCCAGACCGTACTCCGCATTTTCAAGCACCGTCCTGTGAGGGAACAAGGCAAACTTTTGAAATACCATACCCAGCTTCTTTCTTCTTACTTCCTGTAACTGCTCCGTGTTCATACTGACGATATCCGTACCGTCAATCAGGATTCTGCCTTCTGTTGGCTCAATCAACCGGTTCAACAATCGAACCAAGGTCGACTTCCCGCTTCCCGAAAGCCCCATGATGACGAATATCTCGCCTGCATGCACCTCAAAACTCGCTTGATTCACCCCAAGGGTAAGACCCGTTTCCTTCAAGATTTCTTGCTTGGTCTTCCCCTGCTTCACCTGGGACAATGCGCGTTGGGGTTGGCGTCCAAAGATTTTGGTCAAATTCTCTACTTTGATCTTGGGCATATGGTCACCTCCAACTTTTACGCCCGGCATCCGGACTGTTCTTTACCCTTACAATTGTAACCAGCCATTTTTTTTACCTCAAACTGGATGAGGCAGGATAATCGGGCATTTTCAGCGTTCAGAAAAAACTTTACGTACTTTACTTCCTGTATTCTCAGTTTATCACGTATATACTGTACAATATCTCCATTTACTTTTTGCTTTTGGAGACGTACAATTCTAGTCAGGTTACTATGACTAGAGGAGCTGCTTTTTTCAAAATGGATACCAATCAAGAAAAAATCCTCGAAAAAGCTCAGGAACGCGTGATTGAAACGCTAGCTCGCAACATGGATCTGTATGGAATTACCATGTCAACGGGACTGCTGTATGGCACGTTGCTCTTTCAGGACAAGTCAATGACACTCGATGAGATGGGCGAAGCACTGGGCATGAGCAAAACCAGCATGAGTACTGGCGTCCGCACATTGATGGACTTAAATATGGTAGAAAAGATATGGAAAAAAGGGACACGGAAGGATCATTACGAGGTCAATCTGGATTGGTACCAGAACTTCATCGACCTCTTTTCCGTGAAGTGGCGACACGCCTGTGAACATAATGTACACGCCTTGAAAAAGTCGCTCCTTGAGCTTCGCGCTCTCCAGCAATCAGAAGAGCTTACGGAAGAAGTTAAGGAACAAGTTGACCTTAGTATCAAGCGCATTGAAAATGGGTTGGAGTATTATCTGTGGCTGTCCCGTTTGATCGACTCCTTCGAATCACATGATATCTTTCAGTTTGTACCGAAAAAGGAAAATGAATCATAAGAAGTTCGCAATCGAAAAAGACTTGTTCCTTACCTGCCGATATGTAAGGAATGAGTCTTTTTTTGTGGTACAATTATCCAGAGCAGTTTTCATGCTCTTCTATGATGAAAGGAGTGGTCAGTTATGAAAAAGGACATGAATCGACGTTCTTATAAAGCTGTGCGTGTACCAAACAACCAAAAAGGGGAACACCAACACTAACCCCCTTTCACCTAGGAGGAATTGGATTGATTCGAAAAACAGCTCTACTGATTATTGATGCGCAAGTGGGAATTATAGAGGGACAATTTGGTCCTGTTTATCAGCCGGCTACACTTGTCCAAACATTGAAAAAAGTACGGGAAGACGCCTACAGCAAGGATATTCCTGTTCTGTACGTTCAGGATGATGATGTCGGAGAAGTCGGTTCAGACGACAATGCCATCCACCCTGAGATCGCACCTCTGCCATCAGAAACGGTGATTCGAAAACTAGCGACAGACTCGTTTCACGGAACAGATCTGCACGAAAAACTACAAGCACTCGGGATTAACCATCTTGTCATCACGGGGTGCAAAACTGAATATTGTATCGACAGTGCCTGCCGCAAAGCGACGACACTCGGCTATGATGTGACGCTCGTCAAAGACGGACACTCTACGTCGGACAATAAAGTGCTGTCTGCGGAACAGATCATCGCCCATCACAATACATGCCTGCATGGATTGGGAAATATTGAGCCATTTATTTTGGTACGGGAATCAACGGAGGATGTCTTCGTCCCTACCCATGATTCTTACCGATAAAACGTTTTGCTGAACTTCTCGAAACCGTCTTTTCAGGCGGTTTCTTGTTTTGTCCTTGTCTTACCCACGATTCGTCCATGCTATTATGGAAGAAACGAATTTGCCGTTCGTGAAGGAGAAAATCATGTCGACTACTATCGCTATACCAAGATTGGGCGTAGGAGCTGTCATCTTAAATGACAAGAATGAGATTTTACTGGTTTTACGAAACAGAGATCCAGAGAAGAATACGTGGAGCATTCCCGGGGGAAAAGTTGATCCCTATGAACAACTGGAGACGAGTGTCATCCGTGAAATCAAAGAAGAGGTCAATCTCGATGTTGAGATAAAGGCCCTCTTATGCACCGCAGAAACCATCCGCCCGGAAAATGGCGAGCATTGGGTTTCGGTCATTTACGAAGTCACGATCCTGAGTGGAGAAGCACGTAATTTAGAGGAAGACGGGGCGATTGGGGACATGCGTTGGTTTTCGCTCGATGCACTTCCGTCGAATCTGGCTTGCTTCGCCGTACCAGCTATCGAACATTTGCAGAACAGGAACCGTTCATGAAAAGCAAAACGGACAGTTGCCCATGTGGCCTGTCCGTTTTTTCGTAAAGAAGATTACTTTCCTTTTTGGATAATTTCTTGCACTCTCCCTACTTGTCCATCCGTCAAACGAACCTTGATTCCATGCGGATGTGTGCTGGAGTTCGTCAGGATATCCTTGACGATCCCACGGGTGCGCTTGCCAGTGCGTTGGTCCTGTTTCAATACAATCTCGACTTCAAGACCTGCTGCGATATCTTTTCGGTTTTTTCCGTTCATTTTCCCTTCTCCTTTTTTCGTTCTGTGTCCCACCTATGATATAATCGACAAACAAATCCATCTCACCGGAGGAATCCATGCTTACTTTTGAAGAAAAACTAGCGATTATTGAATCTTTTCCACAACTGACTCGGAATGACGTCTCCCTGAAACGGGTTAATTTTCATTATGAGGAAAGCCTTCATGACAAAAAGACCGTGGTCTATCATCTGCATCCGAACGGCAACGGGTTTGTGTTTGCCGCGTTTTTGAAGGGCTACCAAAAAGACGACAAGGGCTATGTCAACATCCGTGATTTCTCGGCGGACGAGCTGCGCAAGGTAGTCGAGGCTTCGATCCAATCCCTCTCTATCAAGCGTGAACCAGCGCCAAAAGCTACTGGTGAAGCTGAACAATTGGAGCAAACATGGGTCGACAAGCAAAACCGCACGCTCTTGCTGCAACAGGAAGACGCGCTGTGGAACGTATACCACGGAATGAACCTGGAAGCTTCCTTTGAGTCGTACGTGGAAGCAGAGCAATATCTGATTGAAGAAGGATTTTCCCTGCAACAATAAGCCCTTCCTTCTCCCTGCTACATGTACCATACCAAATTGTAGATGTTTTGATCAAACTGGCGCAAGCGACCGACTGCTTGCGCCATCCCAACACAGGGGGACGGTACGACATGATCAAGTACAGAGATACGCTTCTTACGAATATCCATAAACAGATTGAGACGTGGTACGACCAGGAGGTTCCCGTCTCTCATGATGATCTGTATCGCTTTCTCCATTCGTTAAAGGGGACCGCCGGGACGATTGGATTGATCGACTTGTCTGATCTGTCTCAGCTTCTCTTGGAACAAATGGACGACATGCCTGCCAAGAATTGGCCAACGAGTGAATGGCGAGCGTTTTTGCAAGAGCTGATCACCTTATGCTGCGAGAAGCGACCCGAACAGGAAGTTTTTATCGAGAACCCCACTCTTCACCGGGAATCCCCTTGTGAGCAACAGCCTTTGCTCCTCATCCTGGATGATGACGTCACCCTGCTTATGTATCTAAAAGAATATTTAGAAAAACGCAGTTGGTCTGTCATCGCAACGGTCTATCCTCATAAGGCTCTCGACTATTTTCACGACATGAACCCTGACTGCTTCATTCTGGATTTGAACATCCCGGAAACGGACGGCTTCCAAGTGATGCAGACAATTAGCGAAAAAATAAAGAAGCAATACGTGCCTACGACCATTATCAGCATCGATTGCGAACGGGAGACCCGTCTGAATGCCTATCGTTTGGGCGCAGATGACGTCATGTGCAAACCGCTTGATATGGAAGAGCTGGTCGTACGCCTCGAACGCCAGCTTCGCCGGAAGCGCTGGATGAACAGCATCTTGTTTTTGGACGAGCTCACGGGTGTCAACAATCGCAATTCTTTTGTTGATACGTACCAACGGCTTCTTTCTGATGCCCATCGGACCAACACCCCCTTCTCACTGGCATTTTTAGATATCGATTTTTTCAAAGGGGTCAATGATACATACGGTCATCTGATTGGCGACGAGGTCCTGACTCGTTTTGCTGCTTTCATCGGGCAGAGCGCCGAAAAACATGATGTATTATTCCGGTACGGCGGAGAGGAATTTATCCTGCTGATGCCGCGTACGACTGTACAGACAGGAAAGATGCGCCTAGAGCAGATACTCTCTGCTTTTTGTTCGCTCACGTTCGAAGCTCCTGAAGGAACGTTTTCATTGAGCTTTTCCGGTGGAATCGTACAAGTAGAAGATCCTCATAAACCGCATACGTATTGGGTAGAAGCTGCGGACACTGCTTTGTACGCTGCCAAAAATGCAGGGCGGCGCCGGATTGAAACCGCTCAAATCACAGAAACGCATGACTCCCCTAAAGTAAAACTGAAGGTCGCCATTATTGATGACGATCCGATGATTCGCGTGATGCTTGCCGATTCCATCAAAACCAGTTTTGACGGTTGGATACACGTCGATATCCAGACTTACGAAGAAGGAGCAGCTTTTTTTGACTCCACCTGGCATCAGGGACACGAACCCTATCTCGTTATTTTAGACGGGATGATGCCACAGATGGATGGCCTCGAGGTTCTCCAGAAAATCCGGAATTTGCCCAATGCCAAGAAATATACGGTGATTATGCTAACAGGTCGTACAGAAGAGCAAGACATTGTCCGTGCCCTTCAGCTCGGTGCTGACGACTATATGACCAAGCCATTCCGTACACGCGAACTGGAGGCTCGCATCAAGCGACTGGTTAAGCGAATGTTGTAAGGAGGTAGTGAGATGGCAACGATTATGCTGGCCGAAGACGAGGCCGTGTTGCGTATGTTGATTGGCGACACGCTCGAGGATGAGGGACATGAGCTCGATATCGTTTGCGATGGAGAGGAAGCCCTGCAAAAAATCGGTCAAAATGAGTACGACTTGATCATTTTAGATTATATGATGCCTAAGCTGACGGGCTATGAAGTATTGCAGCAGCTCAAACAGATGGACGACAAAAAGGCAGTGAAGGTCCTGATCCTCTCGGCAAAAAGTCAACATGCCGAACAGGAGAAAATGCGGGCTGCTGGTGCCGATGACTTTATGCCGAAGCCCTTTAGCCCGATGGATCTTGTCCGGAAAGTGGAGGAAATGCTCGCATGACGGGGTTCTGGGCGTTTATCAGAAAAAGCATCACACGTCGCTTCATGGCGATGATGCTTCTTTTTCTGTCACTGCTGATTGCCGGCGCTGGCATCGTTCAAGATTTGAATAGCAACGCATTAACCCATTATCAGACGGAGATATACAATACCAAGGAAAAACAAAATTTGGTCGCAGACATCGCTGAGCACACGAACCAGATCTTTTTTCGCGCAAGGGGTTATTACGCTTTCTTGAGCCCATCTGAGTACAATGAGCTATTTCTTGAGAAAAAGAAGCTGGAACAAGCGCTGGATAAATTTAAGAAGCTTCCGCTCAATGATGAGGAGCAAGCGCTTGTCGCTTCGATCGAATCTTTCTTCACGAACTTTTTCGCCAATGTGTTTCCTACTTTTTCGAGTTATGCAAAGAACGGAGACTTTGAATCCCTGCGAAAAGCTTCGGCCAGTGGCGTGAATCAGGAAGTGAACAACCTACTTAAATACGCCGGGCGGTATCAGGAAGAGCACGATCAGCTTTTATATACGAAAAACCAACTACTGTTCGAAGAGTTGTCACAGCTAAGCACCTGGTTTCTCGTGTACTCGCTGATGGTGCTGGTGATCATGGTAATAGTCACCATTCAAACTACGCGGGATATCGGCAGGCCGTTGGTTCGTCTATCCCAAAATGCTGAACAGTTCGCTAATGGCGGTACACCTCTTTTGCAGGATTTGAACAGAATTGACGAAATCGGTAGACTCTCCCGCTCCCTCGACTATTTGATCAGGCAAATTCAAGCCAAAGAAGAAGTGCTCATGGCGCAAAACGAAGAGCTGCAAGCCCAGCAGGATGAACTGATGATGCAGCAAGAAGAGTTGCAAGAAGCATTGGGCAAGATGGAGGAAAACGAACGGTACTTGGAAAAGAAAAACCGTTTCATCCTCTCTTTGTCGAATACGCTGGATAAAAGCGAGCTACTGTCCAGTATCATTCGCAATATAACTGAAGTCATGGATGCCGATAAAGGTGTTATCGTCATGTTGAACACTGACAGGGACGCAGCTAGCTTTGGCGTTTCGCAGAATGGTCTGGAGCAATTGCGCAATGGATTGGATGATGGTCCGTTCGTACGAATCAGGGAAACGGGCCTGCCATATGTCCTGATGCGTGAAAGCACTGACGCTGAGCGCGGCTACACGGAGGTAATGTCACAAACATTTGAGCTTTACCTCCCAGTGCTAGATGCCCAGCAGACAATCGTTGCATGTATCATCTGCTCCCGTATCGGTCGAAAATTCACGAATCAGGAGCTACAAGTCATCATCGGCATCGCCAAGCAGATTTCCTTGGCACTCGACAAGCTCGCGATGTATGAGGAGACAGAGCGGCAGCGTAAAATGACGCAGGATATGCTCGATTCTGTTCAAGAAGGCATTCAGCTTATTGATCTGAGTGGAGAAACACTTCAGGTGAACTGGAATTTTTGTGAGCTCTTGTGTTACGACCATCAGCTCGCTTCGCAAGGATTTGACTTGGAACAGTTCCTTTCCCATCTACAGAGTCGAACCGATGAGCCTGATCGGCTGATTCAGTATGTCAGATCTGTCGTTTTAGACGAAGGTGCTATTCCTTCTGGCAGTATTGTGTTTCAGATGACCGGACCGCAAGTACGCTATATTCAGCTCTATGCAGAGCCACTGTACCGGAACCAAGAGAAATGGAGTACCTTGCTCGTTTACCGTGACTTCACCAAGGAATACGAGATCGACCAAATGAAATCGGAATTCGTCAGTACGGTCAGCCATGAGCTGCGTACTCCTCTCGCCAGTGTGCTCGGCTTTGCGGAGCTACTGTTAACGAAAGAACTCAAGCCCGAACGTCAACAGCGATACATAGCGACCATTTATCAAGAAGCGACTCGCCTGACTGCGCTCATCAACGATTTCTTGGATTTGCAACGCATGGAATCCGGCAAACAGACGTATGAGCCAGAGAATGTTGCGATTGATCAAGTGATTCGAGATATTTTCGGACTTTATCGAGTCCAGTCCCCTCTCCATCGATTTGAACTCGATTTGCAAACGGAGCAAACCGTTGTTTATGGAGACCAAGCCAAGCTGCGTCAAGTATTTATGAATCTGATCAGTAATGCCGTCAAATACTCCCCGCATGGTGGCCATGTCCGGGTGAGCTGTCGACAAGATGGGAATCGCTTGCTCGTGGTGGTCCAGGATGAAGGACTAGGCATTCCTTCCGAAGCTATCCCTCACTTGTTTACCAAATTTTACCGTGTAGATAATTCCGATCGCCGCGAGATCGGCGGGACAGGACTGGGTCTCGCTATTGTTCGGGAGATCGTCCATATGCACCATGGTGAAGTTGCCGTTACGTCCGAATCGGGCAAAGGTAGTACATTTACAGTTACCCTTCCGCTGGCTGAGCACAATTTGTCCCCCAGCTATCTAGCGGGGACGGAGGAGGTAGTCTCTCCAACTAGTCAATGCAATGGAAACGTTGTGATCATCGAAGACGATTTGAACTTAACCGAGCTGTTGCGTGATGAGTTGACGAGCTCTGGATTCCGTGTCAATTCCTTCTCTACGGCGACTGAAGCAGTAACTGCAATCGAGGAGCTGCGACCGGATGCTGTCGTACTTGACCTTATCTTGAAGGACGGCGAGAGTGGTTGGAAGGTCATTGAGGAAATACGGAAAAACCCGGATTTACGGACCATTCCGATCGTGATCTCCAGTGCTTTTGAGGAAAAGAAAAAGGCATTTGATCTGGGAGCAACCGGTTATCTCATCAAGCCTTATCATCCAGATACCTTGTCTAAAGCGATTTTGCTGGCCATCACGAATCAAGAAGCAACGGGACAAATCTTCATTCCCGATGAACAATAAAGATGGCAATGGACAAAAGAGGCTGCGGCTATGCAAGCGCGGCCTGTTTATTTTTACCTTCTAGCAAAGAAAATCTTGGTATATTCATGCGCTTTCCATCACACATTAATAGAGGTTACTTTGTGCACTTTTGCCCTGCAAAGGAGGAGTTCATGTGTATTTCTCAAAAAAAGCAGTCGTTCCAATCGAAGAAGAGGAAACAGATGTATGGACGTGCAGTAATGAGGGCTGTACGTGCTGGATGAGAGATAACTTTTCCTTTGATAAGAGCCCGAGCTGCCCCTTTTGCCATTCTAGTATGGTAAAAGATACGCGCATGCTGCCGGTCCTAACCAATCACAGCAGCAGGCGGAACTCTTGAGTCGTTCTTTTCTTTTTTCTTGCGGGTATTCTTCCTCTTCTCTACAATAAATTCATGACGTACGAATGTTAGAGGAGTATGCCCATGAACCGAAAAGAGATGGAAGATCAAGTGATTCAAGCCTATCAGCGCGACGAGGGCATGATGATTCTCGTTTTTGCCCAATGGTGTGTGAATCACGGTCTAGATGCACGCGAATTATACCGCCGCGCTTACCCCGCTCAAGGGGAAAATATGTTACTCGCTCAAATGCTGGACAATACCGTACCCAAAGAAGAAGCAGAGGACATTCCTGATGCGACTCTCCTTGGTGTATTGTCGCTGTTTGGCAATGACGATTTGGCGATTGTGGTCAGTGAGACCATCGATGAAATGAAAAAGAATCCGAAATAATGTATGAAAGCCATACTCGTGCGAAAGCTACGCGCGCGGGTGTGGCTTTCTTTCTTTTTTCCCTTTCCAAAAACTCCCCTCCCCTGTCCAAATACGAATCAAAGAAAACTTTATTATCATAAAAACCATTCACAGTTTATTGTTTGAGCGACAACGTCAGCCGACAAACGATGAAATGGAGAATATCGAAATGTATACAGATTCAAAAATCTTGAAATCTCTGTTTTACATCCAGCTCTTCTCAAGTTTTCTCGTTGTAGTCGGTCATTTCACGGCTTCTGCCCTTTCTTTTACAGATCCGTTTTGGATCGTGGCCCTCAATCAGATCAGTCGCTACGGGACTGTCCTGTTGACGATCGCCACCGGTTATTTGACTGCTTATTCTTTAGAAGCCAAGAGCCCTACTGCTCGCGAGTTTTTTTCAGGGAAACTTCTGTATATTTTTGTTCCCTATTTAGTATCTGGTGTCCTGTACCATTACTTGTTGAAAAAAGGGATGCCTCATACTGCCCAGGACTTTACGAACATTGTTTTAGGCAAAACGGGTGACCATCTGTACTTTGTGTTTATGATTTGCCAGTATTATATTTTTGCTTATCTGTTTCGCCGTGTGATTACCAAGCGCAACATTTTGTATGTCATTTGGATTTTGCTCGGTATTCAGTACGTGTACATCAACTTTATCCATCAGGGCTGGTTCGGGCTTACCACGCGTCATATGCTCCCGAGCTGGATTTTTACCCTGTACATGGGGCACGTGTTGTATTGGTACCGTGAATCGATCCTTTCCTTTTTGCGAAACAACCGCTCCATCTTGACGCTGATGACGGGTGTTTCCACTGCGGCTGCGATGTTTTTTGTTGTCTCAAACAAGCTGTATGTGGCTGTCCATTTGACTTTTGTCTTCGCCACGCTTCTGTCGTTTCTCGTGCTCATGGTCTTCTTTCTGGAACGCGTCGATCGTTTGCACATCAAGTTTCGAAAAGGGCTGACGTATTTTATTTTCTTGTTCCACTCTGCTTTTTTGATCATGTTCAAAGATTATCTGTTTGAAAAATACGGCGAGGTCGCTTGGCTGTTTGAAAACACGTGGTACTCGCTGCTGTACTTGCTCGTCATTATCGGGTGCAGTTGTTTGTTGGCGCTCATGCTGGTCTGGCTGGTAAACAAACTGGAGCGTATCTCCAAAACCATACGACAAACACACAGGCAGCTTCACGCTAGCAAATAAACAGCTTTTTCACAAAAAAATGACCTATTCATGCTGCACGTCTGTTAATGATCGTGCCTTCATGGATAGGTCGCTTTTTTTGTGGCATTAGATGTGCTGGCTCATCGACATCAAGCCACTTGTACATGTGTCGCAGGGCTTGAACTGCATAGAAAAATTCGTCTGCTGATCAGTAGACTCGCACGCAATCGTTCCTCCGTGCCGCTCAATGATTTCTTTGCAGACGTATAAGCCAATTCCAGTACCGAGCTCCTTCGTTGTGAAAAACGGTTCAAAAATAACCGAGAGCAGGTCAGGTGGAATTGGTGATCCATTGTTGGAAACGGTAATCAAGGACCTGTCAGGCGTTTGGGACACCTCAATGACAATCTCCTTATCGCCTGTTTTTTTATGTAACGCATCCAGCGCATTGGAAATGATGTTGATAAACACCTGCTTCATCTCATCCTTGTACCCTTTTAGTTGAAAGGTAGGATCGATACTGCATTTGATATCCACATTCACGTCAACGATATTCGGATAGAGGAAGGAAAGAATCTCATCGAACAACTCCCAAACGTTAAAAACCTCCATTTGCTTATAGACCGCTCCCTTTTTCGAGACCAGCAAAAACTGCGAAACCCGGTAGTTCAATTGTCGCAGCTCATTTTCAATAATCTCTACGTAAGGGAGATTCGGATAATCTTCTTTCAACAAACGAGAGAATCCCATAATGGAAGTAAGCGGATTTCGGAATTCATGGACGAAGCTGGACGCCATTTGCCCCAGGATCGTGAGCCTGTCTTTGTGAGAACGCTCGATAAATAGCTTCTTCTCTTCTAAATCGTTGTCTTTGAGGTCGGTGTATTTGAAAACAGCGTGAACCAAAAAGACATCAAAGCATTCGTTTATTTTCAATAAGGCAGGCATTAAAGCGGCAGGCGTAAACGGACCTTTTTGGAGAAGATCGATAACCATTTCTCGGCCCATGCACACGTTGGAAACGAAATCGCCAATGTTGGTCTCTGCCCGGTTTCGTTCATATGCGACCTTGTAAGCCAATTCTTTAATATCCTCAAGAGTGATTTCCGAACGAAAATATTCAATAACCATACGATACAGTGCTCGCCCATTCAGATGGATCAATCCCTTGTATTGATCACTGTCCGAAACGGCAATTCGTCGCTTGAATTCTTTTACGATCGTTGCCTCGTGCTCGTCCAAATATACTGCCAAGTCATCCATCGGCATCTATCCCCACTCCGAATAATAGGCAAATCCCCTTCCAACCTATTATACTATTATTGTCGTTAATTAACTAAATATTTTTACTATTTTAACGAAAAAGAAATAGCAAAGGGAAAGGAGCTACTTGTCATCGTAGCTCCTTTTGCATACTACGTATTACTTATTTTTATAATCGTCAAGGTCGCTCCAGCCCCTGTCAGAAGGGTAGCTGATCCCAATAATCCAAACAGTTGCAGCGTGATTGTGGCTCCAGCGGTGAGAGGGGCGATGACGGTATTATTGAACGATGAAAGTGATACAGCTGGTGCGATGATAGTTGGCGTGTATGGAGTCCCATTTATCAAGATCCTCGAGCTAACCAGTAAGGCAGCTGTTGTATTAATGGAATACGAAATTAAATAGTTGCCTGCAGACGGAACTGTAAATACCGTATTGGCCATATTCACCGTAATGCCACCTGCTAACACCTGGTTGTTCGGTAGAGGGATATTCGTTCCTCCTAGGACTACTGCTATGAGAGCTCCTGAGGTGTTGGCCCCGAAGGCGTTGATGTTGGTGAAGACTGTACCTGTCGCTCCTGTGGGGCCGGTCTCTCCGGTGGCTCCGGTCGTTCCAGTCGTTCCAGTCGTTCCAGTCGTTCCCGTGGCTCCGGTCGCTCCGGTGGCTCCGGTCGCTCCAGTCGTTCCGGTCGTTCCAGTCGTTCCAGTCGCTCCTGTTGTCCCAGTCGTTCCCGTCGTTCCGGTTGATCCAGTTGCTCCAGTCGCTCCGGTCTCTCCAGTGGCTCCTGTTGCTCCAGTCTCTCCAGTCGTTCCAGTTGTTCCAGTTGTTCCAGTTGTTCCAGTTGTTCCAGTTGTTCCAGTTGTTCCAGTTGTTCCTGTTGTTCCTGTTGTTCCCGTGACTCCCGTTGATCCGGTCGCTCCGGTTGATCCAGTTAACCCGGTTGCTCCGGTTGATCCGGTCGCTCCGGTCGCTCCCGTGGTTCCCGTGGTTCCGGTAGTTCCCGTGGATCCGGTTACTCCGGTCGCTCCCGTGGTTCCAGTGGCTCCGGTTGATCCGGTTGATCCGGTCTCTCCCATTGCTCCGGTGGTTCCCGTGGCTCCCGTGGCTCCAGTGGCTCCGGTTAATCCGGTTACTCCCGTTGTTCCAGTTGTTCCTGTGGCTCCGGTTAATCCGGTGGTGCCAGTGGCTCCGGTCGTTCCGGTCGTTCCGGTCGTTCCGGTTGATCCGGTCTCTCCCGTTGATCCGGTGGCTCCAGTTGTTCCCGTGGCTCCTGTTGGTCCGGTCTCTCCCGTGGCTCCAGTCTCTCCCGTTGATCCGGTGGTTCCAGTGGATCCAGTTGCTCCAGTTCCCCCAGTTGCTCCGGTTGCTCCTGTCGCTCCGGTCGCTCCGGTCGCTCCGGTTGTTCCAGTCACTCCAGTCGTTCCAGTCGCTCCAGTCGCTCCAGTTGCTCCTGTGGCTGCCGTCTCTCCAGTTGTTCCCGTGGCTCCGGTTGGTCCGGTCTCTCCGGTTAATCCAGTCTCTCCAGTGACTCCGGTCTCTCCCGTAGTTCCTGTTGCTCCAGTCTCTCCGGTGGTTCCGGTGGTTCCGGTGGTTCCGGTGGCTCCCGTGGTTCCGATCTCTCCAGTTGCTCCGGTCTCTCCCGTTGCTCCTGTCGTTCCTGTGGCTCCGGTTGGTCCGGTCTCTCCGGTTAATCCAGTCTCTCCAGTGGCTCCAGTCGTTCCGGTCTCTCCCGTGGTTCCGGTGGTTCCGGTGGTTCCAGTGGATCCGGTGGCTCCAGTCGCTCCGATCTCTCCGGTTATTCCCGTCGCTCCAGTTGCTCCAATCGCTCCCGTTGCTCCGGTTGGTCCGGTTGGTCCGGTGGTTCCAGTTGATCCAGTTACCCCGGTTGCTCCGGTCTCTCCGGTGACTCCGGTCTCTCCGGTGGTTCCAGTCGTTCCAGTCGCTCCAGTCGTTCCGGTGGTTCCAGTCACTCCAGTCTCTCCAGTCGTTCCAGTCGTTCCAGTCGTTCCAGTCGTTCCAGTCGTTCCGGTTGTTCCGGTTGTTCCAGTGGTTCCGGTTACTCCGGTCTCTCCCGTGGATCCGGTCTCTCCTGTTGATCCGGTTACTCCGGTCTCTCCAGTGGTTCCAGTGGTTCCAGTGGTTCCAGTGACTCCGGTCTCTCCCGTAGTTCCAGTTGCTCCAGTCACTCCGGTGGTTCCGGTGGCTCCGGTTGTTCCGGTTGTTCCAGTTGTTCCAGTTGCTCCGGTGGCTCCAGTCTCTCCCGTTGCTCCTGTCGTTCCTGTCGTTCCTGTCGTTCCTGTGGCTCCTGTTGGTCCGGTCTCTCCGGTTAATCCAGTCTCTCCAGTGGATCCAGTCGTTCCAGTCGCTCCAGTAGTTCCGGTTACTCCGGTCTCTCCCGTGGCTCCAGTCGTTCCTGTGGCTGCCGTCTCTCCAGTTGTTCCCGTGGCTCCGGTTGGTCCGGTCTCTCCACTTGATCCAGTTACCCCGGTTGCTCCGGTTGCTCCGGTCTCTCCGGTGGTTCCAGTCTCTCCAGTCTCTCCAGTCTCTCCAGTCTCTCCAGTCTCTCCAGTCTCTCCAGTCTCTCCAGTGGATCCAGTCGTTCCAGTCGCTCCAGTAGTTCCGGTTACTCCGGTCTCTCCCGTGGCTCCAGTCGTTCCGGTCGTTCCAAGCTCTCCTGTGGTTCCGGTCTCTCCCGTTGATCCGGTGGTTCCAGTCGATCCGGTGGCTCCGGTTGTTCCAGTCGTTCCGGTCTCTCCAGTGGTTCCAGTAGCTCCAGTAGCTCCGATCTCTCCCGTTGATCCGGTGACACCAGTCGCTCCAGTGGCTCCAGTGGCTCCGGTGGTTCCAGTTGCTCCCGTGGATCCTGTAGCTCCGTTGGTTCCGGTCGCTCCCGTTACTCCGGTCTCTCCCGTTGCTCCGGTTGGTCCGATCTCTCCGGTTGATCCAGTTGATCCAGTTGATCCAGTTGATCCGGTGGTTCCTGTTGTTCCTGTTGATCCTGTTGATCCTGTTGATCCAGTCTCTCCCGTGGTTCCAGTGGCTCCTGTTGATCCAGTCTCTCCCGTGGTTCCAGTGGCTCCGGTTGATCCTGTTGATCCTGTTGATCCGGTCTCTCCTGTTGCTCCAGTGGTTCCGGTTGATCCGGTTACTCCGGTGGATCCAGTGGTTCCCGTCTCTCCTGTTTCTCCAGTCGTTCCACTTGATCCGGTAGCTCCAGTCGCTCCAGTTGATCCGGTAGTTCCGGTCTCTCCTGTTGCTCCAGTCGTTCCACTTGATCCGGTCTCTCCTGTTGATCCGGTGACTCCGGTCGCTCCCGCTGTTCCCGTTTCTCCAGTTGTTCCAGTCGCTCCAGTTACTCCGGTCTCTCCTGTTGCCCCCGTCACTCCAGTTGTCCCAGTCGCTCCCGTTGTTCCAGTTGCTCCAGTTGCA
>NZ_JABMIU010000024.1:0-51608 GCF_013332495.1 Brevibacillus sp. HB1.2
AAGGAATTTCTTGGTGCGGTCGAGAGGACTTGAACCTCCACGGTGTTGCCACCACTGGCACCTGAAGCCAGCGCGTCTGCCATTCCGCCACGACCGCATATGAAGATCTATCTCTCGTTTTAAAAACTGGTGAGCCATGAAGGACTCGAACCTTCGACCCTCTGATTAAAAGTCAGATGCTCTACCAACTGAGCTAATGGCTCTCGAAAAATGGCTGGGGTACTAGGATTTGAACCTAGGAATGACGGAGTCAAAGTCCGTTGCCTTACCGCTTGGCTATACCCCAATAGCCATGAAGTAAAGATGGTGGGGAGAGACGGATTCGAACCGCCGAACCCGGAGGGAGCAGATTTACAGTCTGCCGTGTTTAGCCACTTCACTATCTCCCCAAGCTTGTCCTTCAAAAGTAAACCTTATTCAACTTTCAAAGAAAAAGTGGTGCCGGCAATAGGACTTGAACCCACAACCCCCTGATTACAAGTCAGGTGCTCTACCAATTGAGCTATACCGGCGTGTTTTGTATAAATGGTGGCTCGGGACGGAATCGAACCGCCGACACGAGGATTTTCAGTCCTCTGCTCTACCGACTGAGCTACCGAGCCTCAAGCGTAATTATTTCGCCATCGCTTGAGAAAAATGGCGGAGCTGACGGGACTCGAACCCGCGACCTCCGGTGTGACAGACCGGCGTGAACTCCAACTTCACCACAGCTCCATGTAAAACATTCAGTTGTTAAAAGTGGTGGAGGCTGACGGGATCGAACCGCCGACCCTCTGCTTGTAAGGCAGATGCTCTCCCAGCTGAGCTAAGCCTCCAGGACCCCTGCGATTGCAGGGCGTTTTGCTAGGTGACCCGTAGGGGATTCGAACCCCTGTATGACAGCGTGAAAGGCTGCTGTGTTAAACCGCTTCACCAACGGGCCGTTTCAATGGCTCCTCGGGACGGACTCGAACCGCCGACCGATCGGTTAACAGCCGATTGCTCTACCAACTGAGCTACCGAGGAATAATCATATTTTAGAATGGTGGAGCTGAACGGGATCGAACCGATGACCTCCTGCTTGCAAGGCAGGCGCTCTCCCAACTGAGCTACAGCCCCATCCTAACGCTTTAATGACGCAATTGCCATGTCAGCTATGTAAGTGGTGGGCCTAGGCTGACTCGAACAGCCGACCTCACGCTTATCAGGCGTGCGCTCTAACCAACTGAGCTATAGGCCCATAATTACTTCCGGGACTTAAATCTATCACACTTTTAAATTCATTGCAATAGAAAATTTGATTTTTTTTATTGCATGAGTGAACTTTTTTTGTGGAATACGAGCTTAACAAAAGCACACTCTATTATAAGTCATGTTCATCGTATTTTTCAAATGTGTTTTTATATTTTCATAAAGAAAAAGCTTGCCCGGTAAAGGACAAGCTTTTCTTCGTTCCAACTTAAATATCAAGATCGCGTACGTTTGCCGCGTATTGCTCAATAAACTCCCTGCGAGGCTCTACTTCGTCTCCCATCAGTGTCTCAAACACCATATCGGCATCCATAGCATCCTCGAGATCTACCTGAAGCAACGTACGAACTTCTGGGTCCATCGTAGTCTCCCACAATTGATCCGCATTCATCTCACCTAGTCCTTTATAACGTTGGACGTTAGGCTTGGGTTGAGCCTTCAAGGTAGCGAGTACCGCATCACGTTGCTTGTCGGTATAAGCATACTGCAACGTCTTCCCTTGCTTGATGCTGTAGAGAGGCGGCTGCGCAATATAAATATACCCCGCTTCAATCAACTGTTTCATGTAACGGAAGAAGAACGTCAGCAGAAGCGTCCGAATATGCGACCCGTCGACGTCGGCGTCCGTCATAATGACGACTTTGTGGTAACGTGCCTTTGAAATATCAAAGTCTTCGCCAACACCCGTTCCCAAAGCCGTAATAATGGCACGGATCTCGTTATTCCCGAGAATTTTGTCCAGACGTGCTTTTTCTACGTTCAATACCTTCCCGCGAAGAGGAAGAATGGCTTGGAAATGACGGTCGCGTCCCATCTTCGCAGAACCACCCGCAGAGTCACCCTCTACAATGAACAGTTCAGATTCGGATGCGTCCTTGGAAGAGCAGTCCGCCAGTTTCCCTGGCAAAGCACTTACTTCCAGGGCACTCTTGCGACGAGTCATTTCACGTGCTTTACGAGCTGCCTCACGGGCACGAGATGCCATGAGTGCTTTTTCCACAACTTTTTTGGCTACACCCGGGTTTTCTTCCATAAAGGTGTTAAAACGGTCACCGAAGACTGACTCAGTAATGCTTCGCGCTTCCGAGTTGCCCAGCTTCGTTTTTGTTTGTCCTTCAAACTGAGGCTCTTGAATTTTTACGGAGATAATCGCGGTAATGCCTTCACGCACATCGTCCCCGGAAAGATTCGGATCCTTTTCCTTCAGGAAGTTAAACTTGCGGCTATAGTCATTGATAACACGTGTAAGAGCCGTTTTAAATCCAGTTTCGTGGGTACCACCCTCATGCGTGTTGATGTTATTGGCAAAAGAGTAGATGTTGCTCACATAGCTGTCGTTGTACTGAAGGGCAACCTCCACGACAAGACCTTCTTTTTCCCCTTCGCAATAAATCACATCATCATGCAAGGCTTCCCGGTTTTTATTCAAGTATTCTACGAACTGGATGATACCGCCCTCGTAGTGGAAGGACTCTTCCTTCTGCTGATCTGGACGTGTATCTTTCAGCGTGATACGCAAGCCTTTGTTAAGGAACGCCAGCTCGCGAATACGTTTTTGCAAAATCTCGTATTCAAATACCGTTGTTTCGGTAAAAATAGTCGGGTCTGGCTTGAAGGTAACTTTTGTTCCCGTCTCTTCGGTCTCGCCCACTACAGCAAGATCGGCATCCGGTGCGCCTACTTTAAAGCGCATGTAGTATACCTGGTTATTTTGTTTAACCTCGACTTCCATCCATTCGGATAGCGCGTTCACTACCGAGCTACCTACCCCGTGAAGACCGCCGGACACTTTGTATCCGCCACCACCGAATTTACCCCCGGCGTGCAATACAGTCAAAACGGTTTCAACAGTGGATTTCCCGGTCTTTTCATGAATGCCAGTCGGGATTCCTCGACCGTTATCGGTTACAGATACGGAGTTGTCTGGATGAATGACCACCAAGATCTCGTCGCAATAACCGGCCAGCGCCTCGTCAATGGCATTGTCGACAATCTCCCATACCAGGTGATGCAAACCTCGGCTGCTGGTCGACCCGATGTACATGCCAGGACGTTTCCGAACTGCCTCTAACCCTTCCAGTACCTGAATCTGACTCGCATCGTAGTTTGTATCTTTCGTCGTCACTTGATCCACTACTCTGTCAACTCCTCCACTTCAGCTTGTACAAAGGGAAACTGATCCAAGCTGTCCACGAACTGAGCGCGTCGCTTCAGCGTCAGAGAAGAAATAGGTGAACAGTAAATGGCGTTCTGGGTGATTACATAAGACTTCGTTTCTTCCTCGCTATGATCAACAATTGTCTTACTTTTTTCGAGTAAGAACGCTTTGTTGATTTTTGAGGATTTCACAGTCTGATGATCAAGAATGGAAATGACTTCCTTCGTGCTCACCACAGTATCTCCACCAATGTGAATAAACATCCCTGTACCCCCTACCTTTCTCCGGAGATTTTCCCTTCCCTCACGTAAAAACGAGAGGCTTGCTGGAGAACCTGATGCTTTAAGCCTTCCACACCTGTGGTACTTACAAACGTCTGTACTCGATCCTGAATGGTTTCGAGTAGCAATGTTTGCCGATGTTCATCCAACTCTGACAAGACATCATCCAACAACAAAACGGGGTATTCTCCCACTTCTTCTTTAATCAGCTCAATTTCGGCTAATTTAATAGACAGCGCACTGGTGCGTTGCTGTCCCTGGGAACCATACGTTTGCACATCCATGTTGTTCACTTTAAGTGAAAAATCATCACGGTGTGGCCCAATAAGGGTGCTCCCCCGCATGATTTCCCGGTCGCGAACCTCTTCGTAGGCAGCAAGCATTTTATCTACAGCCTGATCTATCGTCATCTCTTCTGTAACGGGCGATGAGTTTACGTAATGCAAAGAAAGTCTTTCCCTGCCATCGGTAATGCCGGTGTGGATTTCCTGTGCCCACGTCTCCAACTTCCGAAGGAACTCAAAACGCTTCCGTAACAATTTTACCGCTAAATCGGCTAATTGGGTATTCCAAATTGCCAGCATTTCCAGCGAGTTACTTTTTTTCATGGCCAAATCCTTTAAAAGCTGATTTCGCTGGGCCAGCACTTTGTTGTAATTGCTCAAATAATAAAGATACGTAGGTGAAACCTGACCGATTTCCATATCGATGAAGCGTCTGCGCTGGGCAGGTGCGCCTTTGACAATGGAAAGATCCTCAGGTGCAAACATGACGACATTCAATGCCCCCACATAGGCGCTCAGCTTCTGCTGTTCCATTCCGTTGATTTTGGCCCGCTTTCCCTTGGTTGTCAACTGCAGCTCTAAACGAACAGAACCGTAGCGACGAAGAACATCGCTACGGATCGTGGCATAATCGGCATCCCAAGAAATTAGCTCCTTGTCACGGGGCGTTCGGTGGGATTTGGCGAGTGCCAAAACATAGATCGATTCGAGAGCATTCGTTTTCCCTTGAGCGTTGTTGCCAATAAACAACTGGATGGGACCGTCAAACGACAGGGACATCGTTTCGTAGTTGCGATAATTGGTTAGCGACAGGTTCTTGAGAAACAAGAATCACGCTCTCCTCTCAGGGGCGTACCACTTGATAGCGACCATAGCCTTCAATCGCCACTTCATCGCCAGGATATAGCTTGCGTCCACGTCTGTTGTCTAACTCTCCATTGACCTGGATCGGAACCTCAGCCAAAAAAGCTTTGGCCATTCCCCCCGTGTCAATGATTTCAGCCAGCTTCAAAAATTGGCCGAGAGCAATATAGTCTGTGCTAATGGAAACCTCACGCATGGCTTGGCTCCTTTCTTTTACGTAAAAACAAATTAGTACGTACGAACCGGCAAAATCAAATGGAGCATCCAGTCGTGATCGGTCGGACGAATCACAAATGGACTCATCGGGCCGCTAAAGCTCGCTTTGATTTCCGCGCTATCGATTGCACGCAGCGCATCGATCATGTATTTGGCGTTGAAGGAAATTTTCAATTCTTCGCCATTCATTGCTTTTGGCGTCAAAATGTCCGTTACTTTCCCGATCTCAGGTGCATTGGACGTAATTTCGACGGTTCCATCAGGCATCGTAACGAGCTTGACTACGTTCGATTTGCCTTCGCGGCTCAGCAAGGAAGCACGCTCAATGGATTGCAAAAACTCCTTGGTGCTGACGGTGATTTCCGTTTTACTTCCTTGTGGAATAATTCTGGTCGTGTCTGGATAGGTTCCTTCCAAGAGACGGGAATAGAACAAGATATGCTTGGACTTCACCAAAATTTGATTGTCAGCAACAACGATATCCGCGAGATTTTGGTCGTCATCTAATATTTTTACCAATTCATTGCAGCTTTTACCCGGAACAACCACGTTATGGAAAGAAAGATCCTCTGGGCATTCGACCATAGCAGTACGACTAGCCAAGCGATGGCTGTCGGTTGCCACAAAACGCAATTTGCCTTGATCAAGCGACCACATCAAACCAGTCAAGATCGGACGCATTTCGGAAGTAGAGACACCAAATACAGTCTGGCGAATCATTGCCTTCAGTAAATCACAGGGAACACTGAAGACTTTATCTTCTTCCAGATGCGGCAGCTGTGGATATTCGTTGGCATCCATTCCGTTAATGGTGAACTCCGCTTGTCCGGAACGAATTTGGGTTACGAGACGATCATCAACTTGAATATCGATTTCATTGCTTGGCAGCTTGCGCACGATTTCGCTGAAAATACGTGCAGTCAACACAATGCTACCAGGTTGATGTACGGTTACTCCCCATTCTCCGGCTTCTTCCAGCGGGATCTGAACTTCAATAGACACATCAGAATCGCTTGCTGTGAGTGTCAAACCTTCATCATCCGTTTTGATTTTAATCCCGGTCAAAATTGGAATCGTAGTTCTGCTAGAAACTGCTTTGCTAACATGCGATACGGCGTTCGATAGCTTTTCACGCTGAACGGTAATATGCATCGACGTGAGCCTCCCTCTCCGGCGCCATTATTTTTGGTTGGAATCTGCATAATGGCTGCGCCTTTATCATAACTTATTAGGATAGATCTTTTTAACAGAAGTAGTAATAGGGCCTGTGGATTTGTGGATATGTGGGTTCAATACGTAAAAGAGAGCCTATACACATGTGGGTAAGTTGTGTATAGGCTTTTTGCGTTATGCACAGGTTTAATGGTTTGCTTTTAACTTTTCAATGAGCGACTGAATGGTTGTTTGCATATGAGGGTCATTTGCCAGCGCACGAGAGATTTTCTCATGGGCATGGATGACTGTCGTATGGTCACGGCCGCCAAATTCATCACCGATTTTCGGCAAGGAGGCATCCGTCAGCTCTCTAGAGAGATACATCGCAATCTGACGTGGGAAAGCGACGGTTTTTGTCCGTTTTTTCGCCTTGAAATCTTCTAGTTTCAGGCTGAACGCTTCTCCGACCGTTCGTTGGATGTCCATAATGGTAATCACGCGTGGGCGGGAGGAAGGAATAATGTCTTTCAGTGCTTCCGCTGCCAGCTGCGTGTCGATATCGCGATTAATCAAGGAAGAGTAGGCAACGACACGAATCAGTGCGCCTTCCAGCTCGCGGATGTTGCTGTCGATCTGGTTGGCGATGTACGCCATTACCTCATTAGGGATATCGAGATTTTCCGCTTTCGCCTTTTTACGCAAAATCGCAATCCGCGTTTCGAGGTCTGGCGGTTGAATATCCGTAATCAGTCCCCATTCGAAGCGTGAGCGGAGACGATCCTCCAGTGTCGGGATCTCCTTGGGAGGCCGATCGGAGGAGATGATGATTTGTTTGCTTTCTTCATGCAAGGCATTGAACGTATGGAAAAACTCTTCTTGTGTCGATTCTTTGCCCGCTAAAAACTGAATGTCATCAATTAAAAGAACGTCAACACTCCGGTATTTATTGCGGAATTCGACGGCTTTGTTGTCACGAATAGAGTTGATGAATTCATTGGTGAATTTCTCAGACGACAAATAGACCACTTTCGCCGATGGGTTGTGCTGAATGACATAATGGCCAATTGCATGCATTAAGTGGGTTTTGCCAAGTCCGACTCCTCCGTATATGAAGAGGGGATTGTAAGCTTTTGCAGGAGCTTCAGCAACCGCAAGCGATGCGGCGTGAGCGAATCGATTCCCTGAGCCGATGACAAACGTGTCAAAGGTGTATTTGGGATTTAAGATACTGGGTGGCTGGTCATCCGCGACTGTTGGCGGCTCGCTCATTTTCACCCGTGGGGCAGGTTGTTCGTCGGCAAAAGCCGCATCAGGATTTTGCATCGCGACGAACTTTACTTTCATATTGATACCCGTCACTTCATATAGTGTATCGGTAATCAGTTGTGCGTACCTGGTTTCTAGCCAATCACGAGCAAAGTCGTTTGGTGCGACGACGATCAGTGCATCTTCTTCTAATGTAGTTGCCTTTGTCGCCTTCAGCCAGGTATCAAAACTGGGTTTGCTTAGCGATTTTTCTATCTTGGCGAGTACTTTGCGCCATAGTTCGCTAATCGCTGCATCCAACCAGAATCCCTCCCTCTGGACCATCCGAAAAATTGATGAAGCACCGATCCATAATGATCGAGAAAAAGTGCAAAAACCTGCTATGTTGTGACCTAATTGTCAACACAGTCGAATGTAGCGACTGTGGATAAAAAAAGTCGAAATATAGGGATTCCGCTCGTAGAAGTGAAAAAAAGCAGACGGTTATCCTCAATCCTGTGAGTAACGACATACACATAGGAAAGAATCTGTCCACAAACTTATCCACACCCTGTGGAAAAACCGATTTACGTATCGGAGTTATTCACGCTTCAAAACAAAAACATAATAACAGATATAAGGCATGGTATCAATGGTTTTTTCATACTTATCCACAAACACAACTTCTGGTACTCCCCACATATTCACATCCCTATATTTTGTGTACAAGCTGTAGATAAACTTGTCGAAACCTGTTTTTGTGGATAAAATGATATCCACAGGTTCGGGAAATAGTTTTATGGGGATATTTGCCTTGGTAATGAAATTCCACTGTCACTTGACTTTTTAGGCATATGTTCTTATAATGCAAAAGAATGTCTTTGCAAGACGGAGGTGTATACGTAATGAAACCATCTTTCAATCCTAACAACCGCAAGCGCAAAAAGGATCATGGATTCCGTAAGCGCATGAGCACAAAGAATGGCCGCAAAATTTTGGCTGCTCGTCGTCAAAGAGGTAGAAAAGTTCTTTCCGCTTAGGCCACACTTTCAGTGGCCTTTTTGTTTGCTTACATATGTCTGAAAATTCTTTGTTCTTATAAAAAGAGGAAGGCTCTCTCCGATGTGGAAACCTTTTGAGGGATATTGTTACCTAGCTACCGAAAATCCTACTATTTATTAAAGGGACAGGAGGAGGCCGATGGAGCAAAGCAAGGACGTAACCGAGTTTTTTGTATCGTTGGCGCGCGAGTTTCTTGACGAATGGCCTCTAGCTAGCTTGGTATGTGCCTATGCTGGGGGATCTGTCGGGAGGGGAGAAGCGGACGCATACAGCGACCTCGATTTACACATCTTTGTGGAGGGAGAAGGTGATCCTTCCTGTGAAAATCGTCTGTTTAGAGGGCATGTGATACAGTTACAGGTCCAAGCTGCTCCTACAGATGAAGAAGTATACGAGAATCCGTGGGCATGGCGTTACTTAAAGGAAGCAAAGGTTGTTCTGGACCCAGAGGATTGTTTCACTTCCTGGATGAATGACATGTGTGCCTACATGGATTCTCTGGCTGGAAAAGAGAAAATGTTCGCACAGGCAAAAGCGGTGGTAGATTCATTCCACGAAGAGGCGCAGGCTGCCTTAATGGAAGGCTTCCCTTACTCTGCTTATTTGGCTGCATGGGCAGGATGGATCGGTGCGTATCAAATGAGTGCCTTTTTCCAGGGGCATTCATTGAGTGATGCACAGCTGTATCAGTTGGTACAGAAAGCAGGACGTTCGGACGGTATGGAAGGCTTTTTTCAGGAGACATACCAGCGTAATGAAGAGGTACAGGATGCACTCATGCTATTGGCAGACTATCGAGCTCATCTACGGTCAAAATATGAGGGGACCCAGTTTGCGCTGGCGGTTGAAAATGATTGGTTAGTAAAGAAAAAGGCTCAGAGATTGCAGGAGAGAAATCAGCTTGATATGGCCGGGTTTTTATTATTTTCAGAGGCGATCTGGTTATATCATAGCGTGGATTCTGATGAATGGCTGGAGAATCATTGGGCGGATCTGCCTGCTAAGCTTTCCTTGTCCCTTCAAAAATTGGGCTTTTTCCAAGCGGATGAGCAATTGCTCTCTGACTTGCGCTATGCCAGTGCAGAAATCATTGCGGAAATTGGCTGATAGCATTCATTTTTTCCACTGAATTTTTGATTTTGTTCTAAACCGAGTATACTTAGGGGAAAAAAGTGGACGAAACAAGGATATACTGGTAGATGCTGTGTACGTTTTCTACTATAATTGTGATGTTAGGGGTTGTTTACCTTTGCATCGTTCACACCGGCTCAAAAAAAATGAGCAATTCCAAGCTGTGTTTCAACGAGGAAGTTCTGCTGCTAATAAGCAGTTTGTCTTGTATTCAGCAAAGCAAGAAGGACAAGCGGCTTTTCGCGCGGGAATTTCCGTCAGTAAAAAAATTGGCAATGCTGTTGTCCGCAATAGAGTCAAGCGGCTTATACGCGAAGCAGTAGCTCGAATGGAGTCTGATATTCCGGTCAGTCTCGATCTCGTCATCATCGCCCGTCCGGGTGTGGAAGCGATGACGCTTGAAGCCATTGAGCAATCTCTGTTACATGTGATGAAGCGAGCCAAAGTGATCAAACAGGCACCCGTACATAATGGAAAAAGAGATGGAAAAAGAGGGTGAAACGATGATGGTGAAGATCATGGTTTGGTTGATTCGGGGATACCAACTGATGATTTCTCCGTATAAACCACCTTCATGCAGATTCGCGCCCACCTGTTCTCACTACGCAATCGAGTCGATTCGTCGATTTGGGGCGTGGAGGGGAGGCTGGTTGGCCCTTTGTCGCATCTTGAAATGCCATCCGTTCCACCCGGGCGGGTATGATCCAGTCCCGGATCAGCACAAATAAGATTACCTCAATTGAAGCGGGGAAAAGGAGGATCACCCTTGAGTAGACGTACACTCAGCATTCTTATGCTGACTATGCTGGTTCTAGTTTTGTCGGGCTGTAACCCCCAAGCTGCTGCACCAATTGGCCCTGACGCAACCGGCATTTGGGACAAGTATTTTGTTTATCCACTGTCCTGGCTAATTAAAGAGAGCGCATTGATACTCGGAAACAACTACGGTCTGGGTATCCTGATTGCAACGATCATCATCCGAATCATTGTGCTTCCATTGATGGTCAAGCAAATCAAGAGCTCCAAGAAAATGCAAGAGATTCAACCGGAGATGCAAAAAATCCGTGAGAAGCACAAGAATGATCCACAAAAAGCGCAAGCGGAAACAATGGCTTTGTTCCAGAAGAGCGGTGTCAATCCGTTGGCTGGATGCTTGCCAATGTTGGTACAAATGCCGATTTTGATCGCGTTCTACCATGCGATCATCCGTACGACCGAGATTAACTCGCAAACGTTCATGTGGTTAACGTTGGGAGAAAAAGATCCGTACTACATTTTGCCGATTGTTGCGGCGATTACGACGTACCTGCAGTCCAAGATGATGGGTCAAGCAACACAAGGAAATCCACAAATGCAAATGATGATCATCATGATGCCGCTGATGATTTTGGCGATTGCCGTCACATTGCCATCAGCGCTGTCTCTGTACTGGGTATACGGTAACCTGTTTACCATTGTACAAACCTACTTCCTGTATCGTGATAAAGGAAATATGCCTACTCCTAAAGGGGGAGCCTCCAAGTGAAAAAGGTGGTAGCTACGGCAAAAACGATCGACGATGCTGTGCAAAAAGCTTTGCTGGAATTGGGAGTGCCGCGTGAGCGGGCAACGATCCAAGTTCTAGAAGAACCAAGCAGAGGATTGTTTGGACTGATTGGGGCAAAGGACGCTAAAGTGCAAGTAGAATTTCACTTTGATCCGGTTGCACAGGGACGTGACTTTCTTCAAGACGTTTTGTCAAACATGAAGGTGAATGCCAAAGTGGAGACGCGTACAAATGAAGAGGGTATGCTGTTTGACATCCAGGGAACCAATCTGGGAATCATTATTGGCCGCAGGGGACAAACTCTTGATTCATTACAGTATCTCGTAAACGTCGTAGCGAACCGTCATGCGGACAAACATGTACGTATCACTTTGGATGCCGAAAATTACAGGCTGCGTCGCAAGGAAACATTGGAGCAGCTCGCAGATCGTGTGGCGAAAAAAGCGTTATCGACCAAACGGGATGTGCGTCTGGAACCAATGTCTGCTGCTGAACGGAAAGTAATCCATGCCTTCTTGCAAAAGAGAGCGGATGTGGTTACTTTCAGTGAAGGAGACGAGCCAAATCGTTATATCGTGATTGCACCGAAAGAAGCCTCTCGCTAGGCTTCTTTTTTTTGCCTGAAATTAAGTGAGCAAGCGTCGACATTTTGAACAATCTCTTCAAAAAGTTGTCCACTGTGGATAATTGACCAAATGGTTGAGGATTTGCGAAAATGATTATACTGTGGATAACCAAAATGGACAGCAACCTTGGCGGATAGGGTTGCTTTTTCCTATTAGATGTTTAGCCATATGGATTGGCTGCACTTTCTTTTGGAATTTTTCTAGACGATCTGTTATGCTAGTAAGTTAGTGGCTGACTTGTAAGAGTGGAAAGCTTGAGGTGAACAGCATGAAATTCGATACAATAGCGGCGGTCGCAACACCGATGGGTGAAGGCGGTATTGCCGTGATCCGGGTAAGCGGTACGGAAGCGATCGAAGTTGTGGATAAGATATATAAAGGAAAGCAGCGGTTGTCCACTGTGGACAGCCATACGATCCATTATGGGCACTTGTATGAGCCAAACACAGGTGAACGAGTGGAAGAGGTACTGGTTTCCGTAATGAAGGCTCCCCGTACATTTACGAGGGAGGATGTAGTTGAGGTCAACTGTCACGGAGGAATTGTTTCCGTTGAAAAGGTTCTGGAGTTAATCTTGGATAATGGTGCAAGATTGGCGGAGCCGGGCGAGTTCACAAAGCGTGCGTTCTTAAATGGACGTGTCGATTTGTCTCAGGCTGAGGCCGTCATTGATTTGATCCGGGCGAAAACAGACAGAGCGATGAAGGTCGCATTGAATCAAGTAGAAGGGAAGCTGTCCAGGCTCATTCGGCAGCTGCGCCAAAACTTGATTGAAGCGATGGCCCATATAGAAGTAACACTGGACTATCCAGAGCATGACGTTGAGGAGTTTACACAAAATTTCTTGCGAGGAAAGTGCCTGGAGGTTAAAGATGAAATCCAACGACTGTTGCAGACCGCACAGCAAGGAAAAATTTTGCGTGAAGGCTTGTCGACCGCGATTATTGGACGTCCGAATGTAGGAAAATCCTCTCTATTAAATAGTCTGGTTCAAGAGGAAAAGGCGATTGTGACTGACGTTGCGGGAACGACACGCGATATTATCGAAGAGTATGTCAATGTGCGTGGGGTTCCTTTGCGACTCATCGATACCGCAGGAATTCGTGATACAGAGGACATCGTGGAGAAAATCGGGGTAGAGAAGTCCAGGCAGCTGCTGCAAAAGGCTGACCTCGTGTTGCTCGTGATCAACTACAACGAGCCTCTCTCCGCCGATGATTACGCGATTTTTGAAGCGGCAAAAGGGTTCCATGTGATCGTGATTGTTAATAAATTCGACCTGCCGCAAAAAGTGGATTTGGAAGAGATCAAGCGTCATTTCCCTCAGCAGCCGTTGATTATGACGTCTGCGCGTGAGGAGACGGGGATCGATCTTCTAGAGCAGGCAATTGGGGAGATTTTCTTCAGTGGCCGTGTGCAGCAGGATGACTTGACCTACGTGAGTAACGCCAGACATATTCAACTGCTTCGTCAGGCAGAGCGAGCCATATATGAAGCACTGGGTGGAATCGACGACTTGATGCCAGTAGACATGATTCAGATCGACATTAAAAAGTCGTGGGAGCTGCTTGGGGAAGTCATCGGAGAAAGCGTCGGCGAGGATTTGATTGACCAGATTTTCTCCCAGTTCTGTCTGGGTAAGTGATAGAGGAGGACAAAAAATGAACGTTGTACCTGCATATGAAGCGGGCTCGTTTGACGTCATTGTCATTGGTGCGGGTCATGCCGGTGCGGAAGCTGCATTGGCGGCTGCACGTATGGGTTGCAGTACATTGCTGTTGACGATCAACCTGGATGCTGTGGCGTATATGCCATGTAATCCTTCCGTAGGTGGTCCGGCAAAAGGCCACGTCGTACGCGAATTAGACGCGCTTGGTGGAGAGATGGGACGCAATACTGACAAAACCCATATCCAAATGCGTATGCTGAATACAGGGAAAGGACCTGCTGTGCATGCCTTGCGCGCACAAGCAGACAAATTTGCGTATCAGCATGAAATGAAAAAAACGATTGAAAATACTCCGAATCTGATCCTGCGTCAAGCGATGGTGGAAGAGCTGATCGTGATCGACGGTGTCTGTGAAGGGGTTATTACGCAAACTGGGGCTCGATACATGGCCAAATCTGTTGTATTGACGACGGGAACTTATTTGCGCGGAAAGATCATCCTCGGAGATCTCCAATACGAAAGTGGACCGAACAACATGCGTCCGTCCATTCGTCTGGCCCATCATTTGAAGGAACTCGGTTTTGAAATGACACGTTTCAAGACGGGGACGCCACCACGTGTTCATAGCAGCAGTGTGGATTTCTCTAAAATGGAGATTCAGCCTGGTGATCCGGTACCGCGCGCTTTTTCTTATGAAACAACGGAGTTTATTATGGATCAGCTTCCTTGCTGGCTGACATATACAAATGAAGAAACGCATGGACTCATCAATAGCAATCTGCATCGTGCTCCAATGTACTCGGGGATGATCGAAGGAACAGGCCCGCGTTATTGCCCTTCGATTGAAGATAAAGTAGTTCGTTTTAACGATAAGCCGCGTCACCAAATTTTCTTGGAGCCAGAAGGACGCAATACCGAAGAAATGTATGTACAAGGCTTGTCGACGAGCTTGCCGGAGGATGTTCAGCTTTCCATGCTGCGCTCCATGGCTGGAATGGAAGAAGTCAAAATGATGCGCCCTGGCTATGCGATTGAGTATGATTCGGTCGTGCCGACACAGCTCTGGCCTTCTTTGGAAACAAAAATCTTGCCTGGCTTGTTCACAGCAGGACAAATCAATGGTACCTCTGGCTATGAAGAAGCAGCGGGTCAAGGTCTCATGGCAGGAATTAACGCAGCACGTCGCGTTCAAGAGAAACCACCAGTTATTTTGGGACGAGAAGAGGCGTACATCGGTGTCTTGATTGACGACCTTGTTACGAAAGGAACGCATGAGCCTTATCGTTTGCTTACTTCTCGTGCAGAATATCGCTTGCTGCTGCGTCATGACAATGCGGACTTGCGCCTGACGGATATCGGCCGTGAAATTGGTCTGATTAGCGAAGAGCGCTATAATCGATTTATCCAAAAACGCGAGCTGATCGAGCAAGAAAAAGAACGTGTGGCAAACACGCGTGTACGCCCTGAAATGGCACATGTCCAAGAGGTTTTGCGCAACGCAGGCTCTCCTGAACTGACAGATGTCATCGAGCTGGCTCAATTGCTGCGTCGTCCGGAAATCAACTACAGCCACATTGCTCAAATGGTCCCTGCACCAGAAGCACTGCCAGAGGATGTGACCGAACAGGTTGAAATCCAGATTAAATACGATGGCTACATCAAAAAGTCTTTGCAACAGGTTGAGCGGATGAAAAAAATGGAGGAGCGCCGCATCCCAACGGATATTGACTACCACCAAATCTCTGGTTTGTCCAAGGAATCCCGCGACAATATGACCAAAATTCGTCCATTGAACATCGGGCAGGCGGCTCGTATTGCAGGGGTTACTCCAGCAGACATTTCCGTGTTGATGGTATATCTGGAGTACAAACGCGTGGGAGTAGCCGAATAAGGAGAAAAGCTATGACGAAAGAACAGTTTGCCGAGGTACTTGCAGCCCAGGGGATTTCTTTGACGGATCGTCAGAAGGAGCAGTTTGATCATTTTTACCGCCTGCTGGTGGAATGGAATGAGAAGATGAACCTGACCGGGATTACCGAAGAGGGGCAAGTGTACAACAAGCATTTTTATGATTCGATCACGCCGGCTTTTTACTTCCCATTTGACCAGGTGCAATCGGTTGTAGATATCGGTGGGGGCGCAGGCTTTCCGAGCATTCCTTTGAAAATTTGCTTCCCACATCTGAAAATGACGATCATTGATTCCTTGAATAAACGAATGAGCTTTTTGCAGCATGTAGCTAAGGAGCTGGGCCTGGAGAACGTAAATCCCGTACATGGGCGTGCTGAGGATCGAGGGCAAGAAGCGATTTATCGGGAAAAGTTTGATCTCGTAGTGGCACGTGCTGTTGCGAGACTCAATCTGTTATCGGAGTTCTGCCTTCCTTTTGCCAAAGTCGGAGGACACTTCGTCGCTCTCAAGGGAGCGGAGATTACTCCAGAGCTTGCTGAAGCGAAAAAGGCAATCAAGACGCTCGGTGGAAAGACGAGAAAGGTCGAGACATTCCAGCTTCTAGAGGAAGCGGGAGAGCGTAACATCGTCATCATGGAAAAAATAGAAGCGACACCGAAAAGCTATCCGCGCAAGGCAGGAGTTCCTGCGAAAAAGCCGTTAGTGTAGGAGTCAGTCATACGAGAGGGTCGGAGCCACGTGCTGCGGCCTTTTTTCGTATGGATAGTTTAAGTGAAATTGCCCATTCCTGATGAAATGGAAAGTATGCCTCAAAAGTAGTCTCTCAGGTTTGCTTCTTGGATCATGGAGTCTACAGCTCGGCATATACATAGTACTAGCTCCTTCGAAGGAATGACATCGTATGAGAGGGTGATTAGACTATGCAAGCAGCAGTACTTTCCTCCTTTTTTCCGCCAGAACTCCCGACCATATTGCTTCGGCTCTTTCTTGCTTTTCTAGCAGGTGCCATCATGGGATGGGAGCGAGAGAGATTCATAAAGGATGTGAGTAGGCAAAGAGGTGCTGGGTTTCGAACGTATAGTCTCGTTTGCTTTGGTTCGTGTCTTTTTGGACTAGCTTCTATTTATGGCTTTTCTTCGAGTGGTGTAAATCACGATCCAGGGAGGGTAGCTGCACAAGTCGTGACGGGCATGGGATTTTTGGGAGCCGGAGCTATTATTAAATTCAATGGTACGGTGAAAGGCCTGACGACGGCAGCAGGGATGTGGGTTGCTTCAGCCATTGGTCTAATGTTCAGTGCAGGAATGTATGTCGCTGCGATCGTTGCCGCGATTTTCTCTTACCTGACGTTAGACTTTCATAGACTTTTCCCTCGATTGTTTTCTGTCACCAAGATTTCACATCCTACTGATGAGAGCATTGGAAGTGAAGAGAGGCCAAAGCACCGTGACGATCGCGATTTTTATGACGAAGATCACGATTGATGTTTCACGTGAAACGTTTTTCGTTAGCAGGAATTGGACGAATCTTGCAGAATTACATATATATAAATGAACCTGAAGAAAGCGTATAGGGAAAGAAGATTAGGTCAAAGGCAATTTTACAAACCGACCGGATGGGCAGGAAGAGTCTGTTAAGCAGCGTGTACGATAGGGCTTGTGAAGCTTTTTTTAAATAAATGCATGCTGTCTCTAACGATGTAAGAGGAGGACCTATGTAAAAAGAGTAGGACTGCACTCACTTACGACGCCAATATGCCATTTTTCCTTAGCAGCAATAATCAAAGAACATATTCAATCTGTCATATCCGGACAATGGATGGGCGAGGGATACAAAATGTTTCGAGGGAGATTCTGTCGTTGATTGGACAGGACCTTTTTCAGTTTCAAGGACGTATTCAAAAAGTCGTCTTTTCAGCACCAAGAAAGTGGCGAGAAGCTGAAGATGGAGGGGCGGAATGTAGGGGAGCTACATGAGCACCAGGACTTCGAAGGTGAACGCTTGTTTCGTTGTTGCGCAATCTCTTCAGGATTACTTCGTGATCAAAAATGACTTTTTGAACACCTCTTCAAAGACTTTAAAATAGCACGGATGGAACGGGTAGAAGTGGGGGATTTTTCTATGGCAGTTAAAGATTCATTTTCTCGGATTTTTGGCTTGACGGACAAGACAGATAACGAAGAAATCAAACAAATACCAGTTGAGGAGATTGTACCGAATCCATATCAACCTCGTACTGTATTTGATGACGAGAAAATTGATGAGTTGTGTCAAACGATACGAACTCATGGGCTCATTCAACCGATTGTCGTGCGGGTTCGCGATGGTCGTTATGAATTGATTGCTGGAGAACGACGTTTGCGCGCAACTAGAAAATTGGGCATGGAGAGGATTCCTGCGATTGTCAAAGAGTTTAATGACTCGCAAACAGCCTCTATCGCTTTGATTGAGAATTTGCAACGAGAGGGTTTGACAGCCATTGAAGAGGCAGTCGCATATCAAAAGCTGATTGATTTGCACAATTTGACGCAAGAGAGTCTTGCTCAACGTTTAGGCAAAGGACAATCGACAATCGCAAACAAACTGCGCTTGCTCCATTTACCGCAAGAAATTCAAGATGCATTGTTGTCCAGAAAAGTAACAGAGCGTCATGCAAGGGCTCTGATTCCGTTAAAAGAACCAGAATTACAAAATAAGGTCCTGTTGGAGATTTTGGAGCGGGAATGGAATGTGAAACAGACGGAAGTGCGCGTGAAGCAGCTTCTAGAATTGGCTGAGAACCCAAAATCGGAAAAAGATGCGAAGCCTCGCTGGAAAGCATTTTCAAGAGATACGCGGATTGCGATTAATACTGTTCGACAATCGATCGATATGGTGATCCAGACGGGCCTACCTGTAGAGACGGCGGAAGAAGATCATGATGAATTCTATCAATTCACCATTCGTATTCCGAAAAACAAGGAAACAGGGAAATAAATGAGATGGTAACAAAAAAGGCGACAAGGTCGCCTTTCTTTTTGGGCAAATGCTGATTATTTAGAGGAAAAAGAGACTTTCGGTAATGTTTAATTTCCAGAAAAAAGCATTTCGTATAAAAAAAGCTAGGGAAATTTGCATTTTCGGGACAAAAATCAGGCTTTTTTGTCTCACTATCTAAAAAAAACAGCGTACGACTAAGCTGTAAATCTGATAACATGGAGAGTACCAACCTGTGCATACTTGCAGGTTTACTCGATAATAAATGAGGATAACTTTGCAGAGACTTTTTTCGTCTTATTATGTACAGGCCATGTAAGGTTACTGAATGGCAACGAACGAAGGAAATTGTATAAAAGACTATCGTTTTACAAGAATACGAGCAAATCGTAAATAGACTCGAATGACTAACTAGATGAGGATACAGAAGATGACTTTGAAAGACGTACTGGAGAGTGTACTGGTCAAACCACAAGCTTTCCTACACGACAAAAAAGAGGTGGAGAAGTTGGGAAAAATCATTGCGGTTGCGAACCAGAAAGGCGGCGTCGGGAAAACGACTACGTCCGTCAATCTAAGTGCTTGTTTGGCCGCATTGGGGAAAAAGGTGCTGCTGGTTGATATTGATCCGCAAGGAAATGCAACCAGTGGGATCGGGGTAAATAAGGCAGATGTTAAGTACTGCATTTATGATGTCCTGATCAATGATATCAACCCCGTCGATGCGACTTTGCCAACTGAAATTGAAGGATTAATGATCATTCCTGCCACCATTCAATTGGCAGGTGCGGAAATCGAGCTGGTTCCTACGATTTCTCGTGAGGTTCGTCTGAAAAAGGCGCTGGAAGTTGTCAAAGACAAGTACGATTACGTCATCATCGATTGCCCGCCATCCTTAGGGATTTTGACCGTTAATTCTTTGACAGCATCTGATTCCGTCTTAATTCCAATCCAGTGTGAATACTATGCACTAGAGGGATTAAGCCAACTGTTGAACACTATTCGTTTGGTCCAAAAACACTTGAATTCACAGCTTGCTATCGAAGGTGTCGTGCTGACGATGCTCGATGCACGTACGAATCTCGGTTTGCAAGTGATTGAAGAAGTGAAAAAGTATTTTCAGGACAAAGTATACAAGACAATTATTCCTCGAAATGTTCGCTTGAGTGAAGCGCCGTCACACGGACAAGCCATCATTACGTACGATCCACGCTCAAGAGGAGCGGAAGTCTATACTGATTTGGCGAAGGAAGTGGTAGGGGTATGAGTAGAGGATTGGGAAAAGGGCTGAATGCGCTTATTACTTCCAATCTCATCGAAGAAGGGGAACAGGTAAAAGAAGTTTCCATCAATGAGATTCGTCCTAACCCTTATCAGCCCCGGAAAGAATTCGAGCAATCGGCTATCGAGGAACTAGCACAATCGATCAAAGAGCATGGGATCATCCAGCCGCTGATTGTTCGGAAAAGCATCAAAGGTTACGAGCTGGTAGCTGGAGAAAGACGATTGCGTGCTGCAAAAGTAGCGGGGTTAAAAGAGGTTCCGGTAGTAGTAAAGGCGTACACAGATCAGCAATTAATGGAGATTGCCCTGATTGAGAACTTGCAACGGGAAAATCTGAATCCACTCGAAGAGGCAGAGGCTTATGACAAGCTGATTTCTCACCATGATTATACGCAAGAACAGCTTGCACAAAAGATAGGGAAGAGTCGACCGCATGTAGCCAACATGCTGCGTTTGCTGCAACTGCCAGAGAAGATCCGAAAAATGGTCTCGGCATCCGAACTATCCATGGGACATTCGCGTGCTTTGCTTGGGGTAACGGATAAGAAATTACAACAACAGCTCGCAAATGACGTGGTGGAAAAAGGATTGAGTGTTCGTCAGCTGGAGGAGCTTGTGAAGCAGCTCAATGTTTCACGTGAAACAAAAAAGAAAAAGCCAGCGAAAAACGAGCCAGTATTGATCGAGATGGAGGAACGGCTACGCAGTCGTTTTGGAACATCGGTCAAGATTAAGAAAGGATCGAAGCGCGGCAAGATCGAGATTGACTTCTATTCACAGGAAGACTTGGAGCGAATCATCGATATGTTGAATATAGAGAAGTAAGCCCAGGAGGTAGTCATGGCGATCATCTATTTGGATAACGCAGCTTCTACATGGCCGAAGCCACCAGCAGTCAAAGACATGATGGCGGAGGTCATCGAAGATTTTGCTGCAAATCCTGGCCGAGGTGGACATGCACTGGCGATGAAAGCGAGTAAAGCTGTGTTTCGGACACGGGTGCAAGTGTCGCGGTTGTTTGGGATTCAAAACCCGAATAACCTCTTTTTTTATCTCAATGCTACTCAAGCGCTTAATCAGGCGATAAAAGGATTCTTACAAGCAGGCGATCATGTTATTTCTTCGTCTGTTGAGCATAATTCGGTAAGACGTCCCATCGAGTACATGCGCAAAAACAACCAGGTAGAAGCTACTTTTGTCGAGCCGAGAGAAGACCATCAATTCTATGTAGAGGATTTTGCCAAGGCAATTACGCCCGCGACGCGGTTAATCGTTGTGAGTCATGCCTCCAATTTGACAGGTGTCATTCTGCCTGTAGCCGAACTGGGGAAACTGGCAAAAGAGCACGGAATTACGTTTTTGGTGGATGTTTCTCAATCTGCTGGTGTTTTGCCTATCGATGTAGAGGCAATGAATATTGACATGCTTGCTTTTCCTGGGCACAAGGGACTGTATGGTCCACAAGGTACAGGTGGTTTGTACGTGAGCAATGATATTGATCTCGAGCCCTTGATTCATGGGGGGACAGGTAGTCAGTCTGAAGCGATCGATCAACCAACAACTCGTCCAGATCGATACGAAAGCGGAACACTCAATACGGTTGGTTTGGCAGGGCTGCAAGCAGGCGTTGATTTTGTCATGGAAAAAGGTGTAGACAACATTCGTCAGCACGAATGGGAGTTAGTGAAACAAACGATCCTTGGATTGCAGCAGATCGAGGGTGTACATGTCTACGGACCGGGGATTGAGACGGAACGTGTAGGTGTGGTTGCTTTTAATATCGGAGAGGTGGATGCAGCAGAGGTATCGTTTATCCTGGATCAACAATACGGGATTGCGACCAGATCGGGTTTTCATTGCACGCCACTGGGTCACCAGACTGCCGGTACCGAACAACGTGGAGCGGTTCGCGCCAGCTTTGGAATTTTCAACTCAGAGAAAGATGTAGAAGCGCTTCATAACGCTGTTCGAGAAATAGCAGCAGCGTTTGTGTAAGGGTAAGGCATCTGTAGGGGGACAGCGCAAGTGATCTTGCTTGGAACATTGGTCAACGCCGGAGCAATCATCTTAGGAGCATTGTTAGGCAGAATGTTGAAGCGAATTCCGGAGTCGATGCGACAAACCGTCATGCAAGGAATTGCTCTGGCCGTATTCATATTGGGCATTAAAATGTGCCTGGGTTCGGATAATTTTTTACTCGTGATTATCAGTATTGTGCTAGGAACAGTACTAGGTGAATGGATTGGGATAGAAAAAGGCTTAAACAATGTGGGGCATTGGCTGGAGAGGAAAGTTGGGGGAAGCCAAGGCAGTATCGCCACTGGTTTTATCACGACGACGCTGGTGTACTGTATTGGAGCCATGGCTGTACTGGGTGCATTGGACAGTGGTTTGCGTAACAACCATGATGTATTGTTTATGAAAGCATTGCTAGACGGATTCTCTGCGATCATTTTCACATCAACGCTAGGAATCGGTGTTATCTTTTCGGCTGTGCCCGTGTTTTTATATCAAGGCATGATTGCGTTATTATCTACACGCATTTACAGTGTGGTAAGCGAAACGATGCTGGATGCGATCCTGGTAGAAGTAACGGCGGTAGGTGGCTTGATGATCATTGCCATTGGATTAAACGTCTTGGAGATCAAACAGATAAGGGTAGCCAACATGATGCCAGCATTAGTGATCGCAGCAGTCGGAGTTCCCTTTATAGATTGGATTTCAAAGCTGTTTTCATAGATGGCACAGAGGCTCTTCCTTCGGGAGGAGTCTTTTTTAATGAAAAATCAACTATCATCGATAAAAATAGCATGCGATAATATGATACAAAAACTTGATTTGCGAGCAAGTATGGATAAGTGGGACGAAACAGTACAGTATGACAGCATGTTGGGGAGAGAATTACTATGTTGGGTGTAATCGTCAATCCTGTATCGGGCAATGGCACAGGGTTGAAAGTATGGAGGGAAATTGAGCCAACGCTACGACGTCTAGGAGCGCCTTTTCATGTCAGGATGACATCAGGAGAGGGGGAAGCAGAAAAATTATCAAAAGAGCTGATTCAAAAAGAGGGAGTAAATAAAATCATTGCTGTCGGAGGCGATGGAACGGTCCGAGGCGTGATAAACGGAATATACGAGTCGAATCAAGATTGCCGATTTGGATTGGTACCAGCTGGTTCCGGGAATGATTTCGCTCGCGGACATGGAATTCCGATGAAACCGTTACAGGCATTAGAACGAATTCTGTCGGAAAAAGGGGAAAAGCGAATCGATCTGATTTTATTGAATGGAGAAGTGGCTGCGAATTCAATCGGGGCCGGATTCGATGCACAGGTAGCAAAGATAACGGATCAAGCTGTGTACAAAGCTTGGCTGAATCAGTACAAGCTAGGAGCACTCGCTTACATTATATCGGTGATTCGCGTCGTATTTACGTATCAGCCACGTGACATCGTACTGAACGTTGATGGTCTTGAGGTTCGATTAAAGGCTGTCTGGCTAGTTGTCGCTGCCAATATTCCGAATTACGGAGGCGGAATGCTAATTTGCCCCGATGCTATACCGGACGATGGGATTGCGGATATTTGCGTAGTAAGTGGTATGAGTCGATTCGGATTGTTAGCAGCTTTCCCGAAAATATTCACAGGAGCTCACCGTCATCATCCGGGTGTCCGTTTTTATAGGGGCAAGCAGGTAACGATACAAGCAGCAGGACAACTGCCCGTCCATGCAGATGGAGAAAGCGTAGCGCCAACGACGATCAGTGCTCAAGTGATTGAAAAGCGTCTGACGATTTTTGTGTAAAAAAAATAGACCTGTCGTCCGTTGAGGGAGAGAACAGATCGAAAAGCAAGTTTTCTAAAGAGGGATGGAACCTTTTGCAAAAAGAAACGGTCAATCATATAAGACACTATCGAATCGACTCGGCGTAGAAGCCAGTGTTACGGCTTTTGCCAGTCCGGAAGCTATGATATCTGCCATGTTCATGACGATGGAGAGGCGGGTATTTTGAAGGACAAAATACTCCATGAATCCTCCTACGTTGACAATCCCGGTAATGTGAAAGGAACCAACAGGAGGTAGCTCTTTTTTAACACCAGCCCCTGGTTTTAGTGGACCATTAATCACATTGATGTTTCCGACGTGGCTAAATTGACCTAAACAGGCATCGACTGCAATGAGTGTAGCTGTCGGATGATTCGCTTGGATGAGCTCTAATTTTTCCTTAAGATTCATGGCGTGTACAGGGTCCTCAAGCGTTCCGTACACTTGCAAAAAACGAGTTGACTGTGCGATGAGCTTGGTTCCTACTAATGGGCCTAGAGCATCACCAGTAGAACGGTCTGTCCCAATACATACAATGACAAGGTCGTCATCGAACCGATTTAAGCGAAAGCGCTGTGCAAGGTGACCGGCGAGATGCTCGTCTGCGTTTTCACTGCGGTATTCCACTTTAAAAGGTGGCAAAGAATAATCCTTGCGATTATCGGATGTGCTCATGGAAACCCCCACTCTTGCCGACTTGGCTTAAACCAACCTGTAAAAGGTTATATAAAAGTATTCACAGTATCGTACCGATATGACATTTTTATACCTGCTAATGGGAAAGTTACGTAGGTTTTGAAAACTCAGTGAGGCTGGCATGCATGAAAACGAACAGGTAAAATAAGAGGAGCCTATAGCAGTTTGTGTGAAATAGATGAGGGGGAGTGAAATGGGAGGAGAGACAGTGCTGATCGCGTTTGATTCCACGCAGCAAGCCTTGCGGGCAGAAATGCTGCTGGAGTACGAAGATATTGAGATCGATACAAGACCAACACCGAAAGAAATAACGGCAGGCTGTGCCCTTTCCATTGAGTTCCCACTGTCGGATTACTCACGAGCGAAAGCGATCATGATGGAACAACAAGTGGTAATACGAGGATACTTCCGTCAGTTTTTTGGCCAGTATAGCGAGGTCGACGAAAACGGGGAGCAGAAGGAGCGGGAGGAATGAATCAGGCTGGTTTTTTTGAGAGAATTTATGCCCAAGTATATACGTATGTGACCGATGCAGATATGTGGGTAAATATAGGGATGGCTGTACTGAAAATCGCAGCGATTATCCTGTTATCGCGAATCGTCGTGTCGGTTGTGCAATCAGGCGTAAATAAAGTGTTCCAGCACCGGCATGGAAGCAAGATTCAAATGGATCAACGTCGAGTAGACACGATGCGGGTTCTTGTCAACAATGTCGTGCAGTATGGCATTTACTTTTTGGCGATTCTCATGATTTTGCAGCTGTTGGGCATTGATTTGCGTCCTGTTTTGGTAAGCGCAGGGGTACTGGGGCTGGCAGTTGGTTTTGGGGCGCAGAGTCTCGTTCGTGATATCATTACGGGATTCTTCATTATTTTTGAGGACCAATTTGCTGTCGGAGACGTTGTAACGATCAACAATTTGACGGGCACGGTGCAGGAGATTGGTCTGCGCATTACAAAGGTGCGAAGCTGGACGGGTGAGGTACACATCTTTCCAAACGGCACGATTAATCAAGTGACCAACTTTTCTTTGCAAAATACGTTAGCGGTTGTCGACGTATCTGTAGCGTATGAAGAAGATCTGAACCAAGTTGAGTCTGTGCTCAAAGAAGTGTTGGCATCGGCTCAGACGGAATTGACGGATATCGTAGCTGAGCCGCAAATTTTGGGAGTACATGCACTGGGACCTTCCGAAGTCATCATCCGGGTTACGGCTGAGTGCAAGCCGAACACGCATCACGGGGTCAATCGAAATTTGCGTGCGAAGATCAGAACGGAATTAACAAACCGAGGCATTCAAATTCCGTATCCCAAAATTGTCGCGGTGTCTGGAAAGGGAACAGTGTAGAGAGGAGAAAGAGAAATGGAACGCAAGCAATTTGGACTGGGGGATGTCGTACAGATGAAAAAGCCACATCCATGTGGCACGAATGCGTGGAAGGTCATACGCATGGGCATGGATGTGCGAATCAAATGTACGGGTTGCGATCATAGTGTGATGATTGGACGACTAGAGTTTGAACGCAAGCTGAAAAAGATACTGATTCGCGCAGAGGAAGAACCGCAAGCATAGACCATATTTCTTTGATCAACCCATCTGTCTTTTTCTACAATGCCTGTAAACGATGAAGCGACGCGTTTATATGCTTCAGGGAGGGGCTTTGTCGTTATAGACGGGAGGGGTTCGATGGAAAAGATGAGTGTTCGGTGGTTGCAGTGGGTAGTAGTGCTTGCGATTTTCCTACTTCCATCACAGGGAGTGTGGGCAAAGTCAGCAAACGAATGGGGAGTGAGAATATCCCTGGCTGACAAATCGGCAGAAATAGACCCGGATGAAATCATTACACTGACATTTTCGGGAACAGTATCGTTGAAAAATGGTCAAGAGCTCACTGACAAATCTGGTCTCTCGATCATTTCGCTCACGGATGCGAAAAAAAAGAAGGTTCGTTTTACGGCAAAATGGAACAAAACAGATCGAAGCATGACGATTGATCCGATAGGAAATCTGGAAGCAGGGGCGTCTTATCGAATAAGCTTGCTGGCCAAAAAAGTGAAGGATCAGCGCGGTAATTTGAATCCAGAGCTGACCAGCACGTTTCAAACGAAAAAACCTGTGGATAATATCGCTCCACAAGCAGTCATATTGCCTGGTCACGGGGCAAAAAATGTAGGGCTCCAGAATAAAGTGACACTCCAGTTTGCAGAAGAGATTGCTTTGGTTGGTGGTGGAGTCCTCTCCAGCAAAACGGCCGGGCCATTAGTTCGCGTGACAGATGAAAAAGGGGTTATCGTTCCGCATACCATTACGTGGAACAAAAGCAAGCGGATGTTGTCTGTGAAGCCAAAAGGAAAATGGCAGCCACATACGAGATATCAGGTAAGTCTCATTATGGGTTTGGTAAAGGACACAGCAGGTAATGTAAATCAAGTGCAGTGGATAACTTTTCAGACAGGATCTAAATAATTCAAGCATGTGGGTAAAAAAAAGGATGCAGCCAATAGAGGCGCATCCTTTTTCATTTTGTACGATTACATGTATCTCCCGGTGGTGGTACTTAGGCTATGACTGATCATTATCCCTGGGCTGCATCGCCTGGTTATGATCTATGTGCAATGGAGAAGGTAAGGCTGCTGAGGATGCAAGCTTACCTTCAGATAGGCTGGATGGCAGCGGAGTAGGTTAGTCGCAGTCGCAACCTACGATAACGAGAAGGATGAACAGAACCAAGATCAGCGCGAAATCGTCGAAGCCGTTAAAGATACCCACTTGCTAACACCTCCTACCGTAGTTTCAATACTCATGCTATGTAGGAACCCAATATGAGGTATAGGCGGATGCCCTAGTTCCAAAGAAAATAAGTTATTCACAGCATATCCACAGAAAATGTGGACAACTTTTTGCATAAAAAAGGAGTGTCTGCAATCGTTGTGGGGGATAAAAAGTTGTTAGTAAATACTTATCCACAGACTTATCCACAAAAGGGGATTTTCTCTGGATAAATTGACGGTTGTTATTGAATATTTGAAAAATTTTTATTAGTAAGAAGGAATTTGGCAGGTGAAAATATAATTACACACTTATAATTTTGGCAAAAATAGATAGAAGAAAAGGGGCGATTGAGATTTGAAGAAGCAAGTATTTGCATCAGTTACGGCTTTGGCCATTGCATTGTCGACAGTATCCGTACCATTCATTCCTTACAGCACGCAGGCGGTAGCTCTTGCTGCTGAGAAGCCTTCTTATCAAACTCGCGCTGAGATCCCAGATGCGTACAAGTGGAAGCTAGATCATATTTATCCGACTGTTAAGGAATGGGAAAAGGATGTTGCTAAGGTTGAATCTTTGGCAAACGCTTTCACAAAGCACCAAGGCAAGCTGGGTACATCATCTGCTGCGATGCAGGCGGCATTCGATGACTATGTTGAATTGATGCGTTTAAATGACAAAGCATACGTGTACGCAAATATGTCTCTCGATGTAAACTCCGCGAATCCTGATCTGCAAAAGCTGGGAGACCGTGGTGAGAAAATGTCTACGCTTGTCACAGAAAAAACCTCGTGGGTACAGCCTGAAATCGTTGCGATTCCCGATGACAAAATAAAGAGCTTGCTATCCGAAAAGGAGCTTGAGCCTTACAAGCTGTTTATCGAAGACATGCTGAGAACGAAGCCGTACTCACTCTCTGCGGATATGGAGCAGCTCTTGGCAAAATCTTCTCCGTTGGGTGGTGCACCGACAAACATTTACAGCATGCTGTCCAAAGACGTGAGGTTCCCTAAAATCAAGGATGAGACAGGCAAGGAAGTTCAGTTGACGCGTGCCAATTTCATTTCCTATCTGGAAAGCAAGGATCAAAATGTGCGCAGAGAAGCGTTTAAAGCGTACTATGGTGCACTGATCAATTTCCAAGACTCGTTTGCATCGACGTTGGCTGCCAAAGTAAAGGGCGATAATTTTTACGCAGCTGTACGCAATTACGATTCTGCACTGGAAGCAAGCCTGACACCGAACAACGTACCGACGAAGGTGTATGATGAGCTGATTGACACGGTGAATGACAATCTACCATTGCTGCATCGCTACATTTCTTTGAAAAAGAAAATGCTTGGCGTGAAGGAATTGCACATGTACGACATTTACGTGCCGATCGTTCCATCTGATGACAAATATATTTCCTTCGACGAAGGAAAGAAAATTGTCGTTAATGGGTTACAGGTAATGGGTGATGACTATGTGAAGGCAATGTCTGACGGCCTGGATGGCGGCTGGGTAGATGTCTATTCCACGGATGACAAGCGCACCGGTGCTTACCAATGGGGGGCATATGACACACATCCATTCGTACTGTTGAATCACCAAGGTACGCTCGATGATGTGTATACCATCGCCCATGAGATGGGACATGCCATGCAGTCGTATTACACGAACAAAAACCAGCCGTACATTTCGTCCAACTATCCAATCTTTACGGCAGAAGTAGCTTCAACCATGAATGAAACCCTGCTGTTCAAGAGCATGTACGCGAAGGCGAAGACGAAAGAAGAGAAGATGTATCTCTTGAATCACTATCTGGAAAACTTCCGTTCCACGCTGTTCCGTCAGACGCAGTTCGCGGAGTTCGAGAGAGCGATTCACGAGAAGGAGCAAGCTGGGGAATCTCTGAATGCGGAAGCGATCAAGAAGATCTACCTCGACATCAACAAAAAGTACTACGGAAAAGACATGGTTTCCGATGAGGAAATCGGTATGGAATGGGCACGTGTGAGCCATTTCTATAACTATAAATACTACGTCTATCAATACTCGACGAGCTTTGCCGCTGCACAAGCATTAGCGAAGCAAATCATGGATGAAGGTCAGCCAGCAGTGGATCGAGTTCGCAAAAACTTCCTCGAAGCGGGTAACTCTGCTCCGCCTATCGAGGTACTGAAAGCAGCAGGTGTGGACATGTCCACGTCCCAGCCAATCGAGCAAGCAATGGAAATCTTTGAAGAGACATTGAATGAGCTGGAAAAGCTGGTAAACGAGAAGTAAAGAAACGGCAGAAGCAAAACAGGCTCCCTTCCATTACGGATAGGAGCCTGTTTTTTTCCTGTATGTATCAATAGGCAATGCCGACTCGCGCTCGTATGTATTCGGAAGTAGAAAGCTGCTGATACGTAAACTCCGCCGTATCCGGCACGGAGATTTGCATCCCATCTACAGGCAGCTGGTGAGCCTCGGCCCGGTAACTGCCAGTATACTCTCCATCAGGCAAATATGTCGGACATACAATGGTCCAATCGAGCTCGGACTGTTCCAAGAGCGAGTATGCCTTGTGATGTTCCTCGGCAGCACGCGTCAATTTTTGTCTGGACTCACTGGATTGATAGCGGAGCAGGTCAGGAGAAACTCTGCTTTGCAAGATGCCGGCGGTGCCCACCGTAATAATGCGTGTAACGTCTTCTCGCTTCATTGCTTCAATTATATAAGGAGTTCCCTCGGATAACGTCGTTGCCTTGTCTGTTCCGAGTGCGCTAATGACCGCGTCAACTCCACGCATGGCTGATGCAACATCTTTTTGATCGAGGACATTTCCCGTCAGGACACGCAGGTTTTCAGCAGCTAGGTGAGCGAGCTTGTCTGCTGAGCGAACGAGCACGGTTATTTCATGCCCATCTTTTAATGCATAGTCGAGGATATGGCTTCCTACGCGACCAGTGGCACCGAGAAGTAAGAGCTTCATTTTTGTAGTCACCTCTTTTATGAAAATGTCGAGATATTTCAAAGAACAAGTTTTTTTCAGTCTAGCATTTCTTTTTTTGTCCCACCACCTGAAAGGTAGTGTGTAATATTACATACTTTTACATAAATTTACATATCAGACGTTTTCAGTGATGGAATTGAATGATTTGGTAAGATAAAAAAAATAGAAATGAAACCGCTTGGGCAGCAGGAATTTCACAGAGGTACGCAGGCTGGTTGAACAAAAACTACAGAAGGGGGATAAAACTATGAACGAAGAACTGTAAAAATTATTGTTAGTGCTCAGCATGGGAAGCGCTGATTAGAGACGTGCCAGTGTAAAGCTGGTACGTTTATTTTTTTGTTCTAAGAACCGAACGTACGATCTTGTTCTTATAACTTTCATAACAGGAAAGTAGGTGAGCGTTTGACGAGAGAGGAATGCAGAAAAATACTGCGACGTATTGCTTGGAACCTGAACTATCGAGAGAGAAAACGGTTGAGTAATGAGTGCCCGATCTTGGACGACTTTGGCAAGCAACAAGGAACGATTGATAAGGACCATAGTCTTTATGTTGAGGAACTGTTACAGCAACTTTCTAGTGAAAAGGAAAGATACGTAATTCGAAAGGTTGTACTGGAAGGCTTCACAGCAAAAGAGGTCGGAGAAAGTTTACAAATGGGGGAAAGAGGCGTGAATCAATGCAAAAATCGGGGCCTAAAGAAACTACACAATTATGTAATAACGCATTCAGTTTAAAGTTGGAGCAAGCAAAAGAGGGTGATAATGAGGCATTACTAAGAGTTTTGGAAGAGATGCGATCTGAAATTGACTCCCTAGCTGGTTTTCTTAAGCTCCCGAAAGAGGAGGGGATTCAGGAGATTACAGCGCAGTTTATTGAGAAAATCAGGGGATGAAAAATTTACGCATTTTTTTCGTATAAGCTGTTCCGTTGTACCCCTGTTTTTTTCCTAGATAGGTGAAGGCGACATTGACCGGTCAAAAACTGTTGCTTATCAATGAAACTCAAAAAGGAGAATGATAATTATGGCAACGTACGGAGAACCAATAGCGAATAAAGGGAAGGATAAGTGGGATCTTTCGGAATTTAAAGGTAGAGATAGCGTGGATTTGCTCGCAAGAATGATTTATAGTGAGGCCGAAGGGGAAGAGTACGTAGGCAAACAAGGAGTTGCACATGTAGCTAAAAATAGAAAAGCTGATGGACGATTTGGTGAAACTTATGAAGCGGTATTGTTAGCTGAAAGTCAATTTGAAGGTATGACAACGAAAAGGGCACGGGAACCAGATATAAATTCGCAAGCGTGGGAGGAATCACTTTCTATCGCTTCGGATATGGCTAAACAGCATAATCCGATTGGTAACCGGCTATACTTCTTGCCAAATAAACCTAAATCTTCGAAAGCAAAAGATATCTTTCAACTTGGGAATCATTGGTTTTTCAATTATTAATTGAAGATAATGATAAGGGAGTGTCGCCTTACTACTTTGTAGTAGTCTGGTGACACTCCCTATTTTTTATATACAAGGGGCTGTGAAATATTACTTAGTTCGTCTCGCTTGTTTTTTTAAATGAAATATTTTTCATTTTGAATTTGCCATCTTTAAAATCATATTCAATGGTTATGTCTCCTACATATTTCAAATAATCACCTTCCACACCAATGATGGCCTTTATTGTATGATTTGAGATTTCATAATAAATAAGATTTCCATAACTAATTTCAGAAATTTTCTCAGGAATAAGTTTGGACAATTTAAAAGGGATATCCTTTAACTTTATGTTTGAAATAGTTTCGCCTATTTTTATGTCCACTTCAGTATCAGATATTATTTTTGTTGTAACGTTGTTTTTAATGATATCTAATGGATTTTCTATATGATACTCAGTAAAGTTTTCAGGATTTACAATATGAATTGTTTTGTTAGAAAAACCTGTCCCATGACCTTTACTTAAAATAATAACCAATTCTTTTTTTTGATCATTATTTAAATCTAAATAATGCAATTGAGGTAAATCTTCAATCTTTGCAATGGTTTCCCAATCAAAAACTTTTTTAACCCCATTAATGCTTACTATTAAATCCTTATACATGTTTTCATTTTTATTTAAAGCATATACGTAAATTTCTTCTTCTGGAATAGAAGCAATCATTTTGATATCAGCGTTAATATCAACTGTCTTTTTGTTGTCATCCCAACTTACTTTAGAACCTAGAGATTCCGCAATTAACTTAGCTGGTACATAGACACGCCCATTTAGGAATTGGGGATCCCAAGCTGTCTTTTGTTCACCATTAAGATAAATAGATATTTTTTGTTGTACGGCATTACTATCATTAATCCAAAAACTAAAGAAAACGATTGACAAAAGCGATAAAGTAATCATTATTTTTGATTTTTTAAGTAACATTTTACTCCTCCTCTTATTTCTCTGCTCGACTTCCCATGGAACATGGTACGCAGCATTCGTCCAATCTAGTTGTTCTCCGCTCTCTGTTATAGGTACATTTAGCTTTATTATACCTCGTATTTATATCACGAATCCACCTACTGCTAAAAAAGGTATTTATTACCTACTTCTATCGGCTCACGAAATGGGAATAGCGTGTGAGTAGCCTATTTAACCCAACCTTATTTTAGGAGACGGGGTGTTTACTAGTTTAAATCGTATTCATTGTTTTCAAGTTAATGGCTGATTGGACGCAATGACAGAATGTGATAGACTATTTGAGTTGGATAATAAATGAACGAGGTGTATATAGATGGGTGCATCATGCGGGATTGTAGGTCTTCCTAACGTAGGAAAATCGACATTGTTTAATGCCATTACACAAGCGGGCGCTGAATCGGCTAACTACCCGTTCTGTACGATTGACCCGAACGTAGGGATCGTAGAGGTACCAGACGAGCGTCTGGAAAAGCTGACACAGATCGTTGTACCAAACAAGGTAGTTCCAACTGCGTTTGAGTTCGTAGACATTGCAGGTTTGGTAAAAGGCGCGAGCAGAGGCGAAGGACTTGGCAACCAGTTCCTTGGACACATCCGTGAAGTGGACGCGATTGCTCATGTTGTACGTTGCTTTGAAGATGAGAACATCACTCACGTATCAGGTCGTGTCGATCCTTTGAGCGATATCGAGACAATCAACCTGGAGCTGATTTTTGCTGATCTGGACTCTGTTGATCGTCGTATTGACCGAATTGCACGCAAAGTGAAATCCGGCGACAAGGAATCCAAGCAAGAGCTGGACGTGCTGGAGAAATTGAAAGCAGCATTTGAAGAGGGTCAATCTGCTCGCAGTGTTGAACTCGATGACGAAGAGCGCAAATGGATTCGTGATTTGCATCTTCTGACAATCAAGCCAATGCTGTACGTGTGCAACGTAGCAGAAGACGGCATTAACGATGCAGACAACAACCCGCATGTGCAGACAGTTCGTCAGCATGCAGCGGGTGAAGGCGCAGAAGTGGTTGTCATCAGCGCGAAGGTGGAAGCAGAAATTGCTGAGCTCGAGGGCGAAGACAAAGAAATGTTCTTGGAAGAGTTGGGACTTTCTGAGTCTGGTCTCGACCGCTTGATTCGTGCTGCTTACAAGCTGCTGGGATTGGTAACATACTTCACAGCAGGTGTACAAGAAGTACGCGCTTGGACCATCCGTCAGGGTACAAAGGCTCCAGGAGCAGCAGGCGTCATTCATACTGATTTCGAGCGCGGCTTCATTCGTGCCGAAGTGATTGCGTATGATCATCTGGTAGATGCTGGCTCCGTAGCAGTAGCCAGAGAACGTGGGAAGTACCGTCTTGAAGGGAAAGAGTACGTAGTGGCAGATGGAGATGTTATGCATTTCCGCTTCAATGTTTAGTACGAAATTCTTGATTCGAACTAGGCAGTTTGCTATAATACGATAATGCGAGTATTTATGGAGTGCATGTTTTGTGCGTTTCGTTTTAGCACTCGCTCCTTGCCCGAACAGGGCCGCTAAAGTCCATAAGGAGGTGAAAAGGTATGCGCCAATACGAAGTAATGTATGTATTGCGTCCAGACCTTGAAGAAGAGAAAGTAAAATCCAATGTAGCTCGTTACAGCGATGTTGTAACTAACTATGGTGGCGAAATCTCTAAGCTTCAAGAAATGGGTAAACGTCGTCTTGCGTACGAGATCAACAAGTTCCGTGAAGGTTACTACGTTTTGATGAACTTCAAAGCGAACTCCGATGCTGTTGCGGAAGCTGAGCGTCTGATGAAAATCAATGACGACGTAATCCGCTTTATGTTTGTTCGTGATGAGAAGTAATCATTGTCGCGATCAGAGGGGGAACCAAGATGAATAAAGTCATTCTCATCGGCAACCTGACGAAAGATCCTGAACTTCGCTACACGCCAAATGGCGTTGCCGTTGCTACTTTTACTGTGGCCGTCAATCGTCCCCGCACCAATCAAGCGGGTGAGAGAGAAACGGACTTCATTAACATTGTCGCTTGGCAAAAACTTGCCGACCTGTGCGCAAGCTATTTGCGTAAAGGTAGACAAGCAGCCATCGAAGGACGTATGCAAACACGTTCCTATGATAATAAAGAAGGTAAAAAGGTATACGTGACGGAAGTCGTTGCGGAGAACGTTCAATTTTTGGGCGGTCGAGGCAATGAATCCGGCGGAGACAATTCAGGATACGATCCAGGACCAGGCATGGGTGGCGGTAACAAACCATCCGGTCAACGAAATAATGACTATGATCCGTTTGGTGATCCTTTCGCGAGTGCAGGCAAGCCGATCAACATTTCAGATGATGACTTGCCGTTCTAAGATCGTATAACTTTCACATTCCTAAGAGGGAGGGACTATCATGGCACGCAAAGGACGTCCTAATAAGCGTCGTAAAGTATGCTTCTTTAAAGTGAACAAAATCAAGCACATCGATTATAAAGATGTTGACTTGCTGAAAAAGTTCATCAGCGAACGCGGCAAAATCTTGCCACGTCGTGTAACTGGTACTTCTGCGAAGTATCAACGTGCACTGACAATCGCAATCAAGCGATCCCGTCAAGTAGCACTGTTGCCTTACACTGCTGAATAATTTTCAAAAGCTATACAAAGAGGGGCACAATTGCGTGGCCCTCTTTTTTCCATAGTTTTCTATGGAAAGTGTACATGAGACATGAATAATGAGGTGCTGACATGCCGTCCAAAACGAAACACTTGGCTGAAAATGCCCTTATGCTGGGTATCGCACTGGTGCTGCTGTTTCTCAGTACATATACCATACTGGGAGGACTCGTCAGTTTCTTGATACCTCTGCCTTTTATCCTTTTGGCAGTAAATCGAACAGTACCTAACATGGTTTGGATCTCCCTTGCCTTTACGTTTCTGGGCTGGATCATTACTGGTCCATTGGCAGCTGTGTTTGCTTTTTCAAATGCCGTGTGGGGTTCGATCATGGGAATTGTCTATCAGAAAAAGGAATCTGCACTTCCGGCGATTGTGGCAGGGGCGGGCGTTGCCTTTTTGAGTGTCGTTTCCCTGCTGGCATTCATGGCATTTGGTATGAATGTCGATTTCAATGCCATCATGCAAAAAGCTTCTGAACTGCGATCAGTGATGATGCCAAAAGGGGAGTATGATCAGCTCATTGCACAGGGCAAAATTGTTCTTCCTACAAGTATCGTCATATTTAGCTTTATATCTAGCGCCATTATTCATGGATTGGCGAGTCTGATTGGAAGACGTCTGCGCAGACCGATTCCAGCCTTGAAGCCAATTCGGGAATGGAGCTTCCCTCGATCGTTGCTTTATTACTATTTCATTACGATGATCAGTATTTTGTTGTTTGCCGAAAGCATGCAGGGCACATTCTGGGAAATCGCCCTTATGAACCTGAAAGTCATGCTGGATGCTATTTTTGTGTTGCAGGGTTTGAGTTTTTGTCTATTTGCTGCCTATTTGTACGGGTGGAAGGGATGGACTATTGCGCTCGTTGTCTGTCTATTTATTCTTCTCCCTCCAAGTATTTTACCTACTATACTTACTGCACTTAGTCTAGTACTTAGTCTAGTAGGGATATTTGACCTAGGAATTCGTTTGCGTGAAAAACTGGAAACAAGAGTGAAGAGGGGCTGAGGAAATGCCCAAGTTCCTGTTAAAGCGTTGGTACGGGATGCATATGGTCCTGGCACTCAGCTTTAGCTTGCTGTTGTTGGGGATTTTGACATTGTTCCATTGGATGTACGGGGCGATCGGCATGATTTGCTTGATTGGCTTGGTTCTTTACGCTCTTCAAGCAGAAAAGGGGTTCCAACGAGACTTGCGCCTGTATTTGGCGACAGTTACCCATCGCGTGAAGAAGGCGGGAGAAGGCGTTATCCAGGAGCTGCCGATCGGAATTCTTTTATACAACGAGGAAAAGGCAATTGAGTGGGTAAACCCGTATATGACGCATATGTCCGGGGATGAATCCATGATCGGGAAAAGCCTTCAGGAGGTATTCCCCCAATTGGTTTGGAAGCCGGAGCAAAAACGGCTGGAGTTTACTTATAACGAGCGAGTATACGAGGTCATTGTACGTCCCGATGAGCGCCTTTTGTATTTTAAGGACATTACGGACTTCAAAGAATTGACGACTCGTTACCATCGAGAAAAGGCTGCACTTGCCGTCATTCACCTCGACAATTTGGACGAGGTCGGACAAGTCATGGATGATCAGAGCCGTACGCTGCTCTCTACAAGCGTGGCTGGTGTGATTACAGAGTGGGCCAACAAACATGGCATATATCTTCGCCGAATCACGGCCGACAAGTTTTTGGCTCTGATGGAACGGGAAGCACTTGATAAATTGGAAGAATCGCGATTTGACATTCTCGATGTAGTACGGGAGATGACGGCTGACAACAAAATTCCGATTACGCTTAGTATCGGGGTTGGAGCGGCTGCTACCACTTACATTGAACTGGGACAAATGGCGCAATCAAGCTTGGATATCGCATTAGGGCGCGGTGGCGACCAGTGCGCTGTCAAGATTGGCAACAAGCTCACTTTCTACGGTGGGAAATCGAATGCGGTGGAAAAGCGGACACGTGTCCGGGCTCGTGTTATTGCACATGCTTTGCGTGATCTCATTCATGAGGCGGAGCACGTCATTGTCATGGGGCATAAACAGCCTGACATGGATTCCATTGGGGCATCACTTGGTGTATTGAAGGCTGTGCAGCTGCACAACAAAACGGCTTATATCGTCATGGATGAAGGCAATCATTCTGTCGAGCGTCTGATGAAAGAGATTTATGCCAATGAAGAGTTGGCTGAGACCTTTATCACGCCAGAACAGGCGATCCGACTCATTTCTGGCCGCACATTGCTGGTAGTTGTTGATACGCATCGACCATCGCTGGTGATTGAGCCGAAGCTGTTGACGGAAACGAGCCGAATTGTAGTGATTGACCACCATCGACGTTCAGAGGAGTTCATTGAGCCAGTACTCTTGTATCTGGAACCATATGCTTCTTCTACAGCCGAGCTCGTCACAGAGCTCTTGCAATATCAGAGCGAGCGATTGAATATCGACAATCTGATAGCAACGGCACTGTTAGCAGGGATTGTGGTGGATACCAAAAGCTTTGCCTTCCGCACAGGTTCACGGACCTTTGAAGCGGCGTCTTTCCTTCGCCGTAACGGGGCCGATACCGCGGCTGTCCAGCGTCTGTTGAAGGAAGATCTGGGACAGTATGTGAAGCGGGCAAAAATCATCATGAACACGGAAACGTACCGCGACAACATGGCGATTGCCATAGGCGATCCGTCCGAGGATTACACGCAGGTACAGGTGGCGCAAGCTGCTGAGCAGCTACTCACTTTGTCAGGTATCCAGGCGTCGTTTGTTGTTGCAGAGCGATCCGACGATACAATCTTGATCAGTGGACGTTCTCTGGGCGATATCAATGTTCAGTCCATCATGGAACTGCTGGGTGGAGGCGGTCACCTCACTGGTGCTGCGACACAAATTCAAGGCATATCAATAAAAGAAGCTACACGTCGTTTGAAAGAAGCGATTGACTCGGTCGTATAGGCCAAAATATAAAGGGGGAAACGATGATGAAAGTCATTTTTCTTCAAGATGTAAAAGGCCAAGGGAAAAAAGGCGAAGTTAAGGATTTGTCAGAGGGCTATGTACGCAACTTCTTGTTGCCAAAGAAGCTGGTAAAAGAAGCGACAGATAGCAACGTGAAAACGCTCGACGCTCAAAAGCGCAGCGAAGATAAGCGCAAGGAGCAAGAAAAGCTGGATGCTCAGGAGCTGGGCAAAAAGCTGGAAGAGCTGACAGTGAAAGTAGTAGGAAAAGCAGGCGAAGGTGGTCGCTTGTTCGGTGCAATTTCCAGCAAACAAGTAGCGCAAGCGCTGGAAGATCAGTATAAAATCAAAGTAGACAAGCGTAAGCTCGAAATGGATGCCATCCGTGCTTTGGGCGTGACGCAAATCAAAGTAAAACTGCACAACGAAGTAACTGTGACTCTGAAAGTACACGTTGTGGAAGAATAATGTCTCAATTGTGGGGGGTGTGACGTGAGCGACCTGTTTTTGGATCGTGTGCCGCCACAGAACAAGGAAGCGGAACAATCGGTACTGGGTGCCGTGTTCTTGTCTAAGGAAGCTTTAATCACGGCCATTGAGATTCTCCGTCCGGAGGATTTTTACAAGACAGCGCATCAGCGCATCTTTCAAACGATGGTGGACCTGTATGAAAAAGGCGAACCTGTCGATCTGGTTACTGTTACAGCGGATCTACAGGACCACAAGCTGTTGGATGAAATCGGTGGCGTTACGTATCTCACGGAAATCGCTAGCTCAGTTCCAACGGCTGCCAATATCGAATACTACGCAAAAATTGTAGAAGAAAAATCGCTGCTTCGGCGATTGATTCATACAGCTACCAAGATTGCCAATGACGGATATTCCCGTGAAGATGATGTCACGCAGATCATCGCGGATGCGGAGAAGTACATCATGGAGATCGGTCAAAATCGCAACAGTGGCGGTTTTACACCGATTCGTGATGCCCTTCTGGAAACGTATGAGCGGATTGAGTTTTTGAGTCAGCGACGCGGTGATATTACGGGGATTTCTACGGGATATACGGATTTGGACAAGATGACAGCAGGATTGCAGCGCAGTGACCTGATTATCTTGGCAGCCCGTCCTTCCGTAGGGAAGACGGCTTTTGCCTTGAATCTCGCCCAAAACGTAGCAGCTCGTGCAGGTGAGACCGTAGCCATCTTCTCCTTGGAGATGGGGGCTCCTCAGTTGGTACAGCGTATGATTTGTGCGGAGGGCAATCTGGATGCGTCCCGGATGCGTTCAGGGTCACTGGAGGAAGATGATTGGCAAAAGCTAACGATGGCAATTGGTACGCTGGCGAAAGCGCCGATTTACATCGACGATTCACCCGGGGTTACTGTACAGGATATCCGGGCGAAATGCCGTCGCCTTCAAACAGAGAAGGGCTTGGGACTGATCCTGATCGACTACCTTCAGCTGATTCATGGACGAGGCAAAGGAGATAACCGTCAGCAGGAAGTATCTGAGATCTCGCGTACGCTAAAAGGGATCGCGCGTGAGCTGAACGTGCCAGTTATTGCCCTGTCGCAGTTGAGCCGTGGTGTAGAGCAACGGCAGGACAAGCGACCGATGATGTCTGATATCCGTGAGTCGGGGTCGATTGAGCAGGACGCCGATATCGTTGCCTTCTTGTACCGTGATGACTACTATGACAAGGAATCAGAAAACAAGAATGTCATCGAAGTCATTATCGCCAAACAGCGTAACGGCCCGACCGGGACGGTGGAGTTGGCGTTCTTGAAAGAATTCAACAAGTTTGTTAACTTGGATCATCGCTTTCGAAATCAAGCAGGTTAATAGTTGGAATGGAAAAAAAGCCGGAGAAATTCCGGCTTTTTTTTCTATATTGAATTGCCGAACATATTAAGAACTAACTATATGAATGTTCGTATTTAGCGTTGACATGGGGAGTCTCGTTTAGTAAACTTAGATTGTTTCAGGCCCGAAAAGACATGATAATATCAGGAGGTGTTTTTCGATGTCAACAGTCGTTGTCGTCGGAACCCAGTGGGGCGATGAAGGTAAAGGTAAAATTACAGACTATCTAGCTGAAAGTGCAGAGGTAGTGGCTCGTTACCAAGGCGGTAACAACGCAGGCCATACCATTATTTTTGATGGTAACAAGTATAAGCTGCATTTGATTCCATCCGGAATTTTTTATAGTGACAAGACCTGCGTAATCGGAAACGGTATGGTAATCGATCCGAAAGCATTGGTAAAAGAGCTGGAGTACATTCATAGCTTCGGTTTTTCTACAAGCAACTTGAAAATCAGTGATCGCGCACATGTGATTCTGCCGTACCACATCAAGCTGGATGGCGTAGAGGAAGATAGCCGCGGTGCTAACAAAATCGGTACAACCCGTAAAGGTATCGGACCTGCTTACATGGATAAAGCAGCACGTATCGGTATTCGTATCGCTGACTTGTTGGATAGCGAAGAGTTTGCTCGCAAGCTCGAGCGCAACCTGGCAGAGAAAAACATGCTGCTGGAGAAAATGTACAACACAACTGGCTTTGAGCTTCAAGAAATTCTGGATGAATACTTGGCTCTGGCAGAAATCATTCGTCCTTACGTAACTGATACATCTGTTGTCCTCAATGATTCCATTGATAGCGGCAACCGCGTATTGTTTGAAGGTGCACAAGGCGTATTGCTGGATATTGACCAAGGTACGTATCCTTACGTAACGTCCTCCAACCCAATTGCGGGTGGCGTGACTATCGGTTCTGGTGTAGGACCAACTAAGATTCACCAAGTAATCGGGGTTGCAAAAGCTTACACGACGCGTGTAGGTGATGGTCCGTTCCTGACAGAGCTGACTGATGCAACTGGCGACCATATTCGTGAGGTTGGATTCGAATATGGTACGACAACAGGTCGTCCACGCCGCGTAGGCTGGTTTGACAGTGTTGTTGTTCGTCATGCTCGTCGTGTCAGTGGTATCACTGGTTTGGCGATCACCAAGCTGGATACCCTGTCTGGAATCGAGACCCTGCGTATTTGCACAGCGTACAAATACAATGGAGAAGTTATCGAAGCGTTCCCAGCGAACCTCAACCTGCTGGCGAAATGTGAGCCAGTTTATGAGGAGTTGCCAGGTTGGACTGAGGATATCACAGGCGTTCGCAATCTGAACGACTTGCCAGAAAACGCTCGTCACTACATTGAGCGCATCACGCAACTGACTGGTATTCCAATGTCGATCTTCTCCGTAGGACCGGATCGTGAACAAACTGTCATTGTTCGTGGCATTTACGGATAAGCAATAGACTATATAATAGAAGAAAGCTGTCGATCAATCGGCAGCTTTCTTTTTTTTGCAACGGACAGACACGAAACGACACCCTCTGGGCATATGGATAGACATAGGGAGAAATGGAGAGGTGAAAAGTGATGATGGGTTTTGGATTTGACCAAAAGGCCATGAAGCTGCTGGGCAAAAATGTACAGGTAAAGATGATCAATGGCGTCGTCATCAAGGGAACCATGACTCATTTCAACAATGGCTACTTATGCTTTATCACCACATACAAACAACAAAATGACGCCGAGAAAACGAAAATACGCAGACTTGCGTTAAAAGACGTTACCTCGATGCAAGAGGTGTGAGTTCACAGATGTCCATAACGAAATAAGCCATCTTTCCTAGTTAGTTAAGGGAAGATGGCTATATTTATTTTAGATCATGCCTCCATACGATCGGATGATCTCGATTGCAAGATCACCTTGTTCTTCTGGTACGACTGCCGTTAATAAGACACTCCGATATAAATTATCGTCGCTCCGGTCTGCCATGCCGCTGGCGTCAGGATCTACTGCTGCCATAATGCTTGCATCCCTGCCGCTTGGGAAGTCACCTGCCAATGTAAGGCTGCCCAAGCTGGGAAAATCTCCGGAAATAGGATTCATGATCTGTTCATTCCCGTCACCAGGGAATTGTCCAATTCTGTCGATCTGAATGATGGAAAAACCAGCTTGTCGAAGTGCTTTTTCTGCCTCTTGGGCATCGTCTTCGGTTTGAAATCCTGCAAGAATGTTACGTTCCTTCACATATATCAGCTCCCAGTTATGATAAATGCTACCAATTATTTGTACATATAGTGACTCTACGGCTATTTTTTTATTCGACAGCAATTTACACTTGATGTTGTCGTTTATCTTATGGTAAAGTCGACATAGTTGGTTTCTTTAGGCAATTTGGCAGATAAATGGAAACTAAATTTTGGGATATACGACCTAATCAATAAATTAAAAATTTTCAGGAAATAGAACGAGCAAGTTGTATCTGTTTTCAGGAGGGACAAGTTATGCATTGGTCGGAATGGAAGGCCAAGCTGCAGGAACGGTCATCACGAATCGTTCGGGATTGCAGTGATCTGGCGAAACGTACAATGAAACGTACAAGCTCTTACATCCAGTCGCATAAAAAACAATCGCTTTCAATTGCGGCAGGTCTAGTATTGACGATTGCTGGTGGAGCATCTGCACAATACTATTACACAAGCAACGTCAATTCTGTCTATCATGTCAGTGTGAACGGCAAAGAGATTGGCGTGGTAAACGATCCAAATGTGATACATAACTGGACAGCAGCCAAGCTGGAAGAGGAAAAGGCAAAAACAGGCCTTAACTTGCAATTGGCTAACTATATCGCATTTGAAGAAGAGCGTGAATTCAAGGCACCGTTCAATAATGATGCCGCTGTACAAGCTCTGGCATCCGTAGCGGATCTCAAGGTTCAGAGCGTTAAGCTGACGATTGATGGCAAAGTGGTAGGTTACCTGCCAGACCAGCAATCAGCTGATGAAGTACTGGCTGAAGTGAAGCAAAAATATTCCGGAGTTCCTGCAACGACAGGGAAAAAGGCTATTGTAGCAGCAGCATCAGCAGTCCCAGTCAAACCAAATCCGGTAAAAGAAGTCGCATTTAAAGAAAACGTAGAGATGCAAACCGAAACAGTCGATGCATCTCAAATTTTGTCTGCCGATAAACTTGAGGAGTTGCTGGTAAAAGGCACCTTCAAGGATATGAAGCACACGGTCGTAGAAGGCGATTGCATCGGTTGCATCGCGAAGAAATACGGCATTACATCAAAAGATATTTACGCGAACAACCCAGGCGTCACGGAAAATACCGTCCTTAAATTGGGACAAGAAATCAATGTAACCGCAGTACGTCCACTGGTTACTGTACAAGTCAAAGAAGAAGTAGATCAGCAAGAGGTCATTGCTTTTAATACTCAAATTAATAACAATGACAAGGTCCCTAAAGGCGAAACAAAAGTCGTACAAGAAGGTAAAAACGGCACTAAAACAGTTAAATACGAAGTTTTGAAAGAAAATGGACAAGTAGTCGATCGCAAAGTCATCAAACAAGATGTAACTGTGCAGCCTGTAACCAAAATTATGGAGCGCGGTACAAAAGTAATTCCATCGCGCGGGACAGGCCGTTTGAGCTGGCCTGCTAGCGGATATATCAGCAGCGGCTTCGGCAAACGCTGGGGCAGCATGCATAAAGGAATTGATATTGCCGGTTCTGGTTCTGTCATGGCGGCAGACAATGGACGTGTCACCTTCGCTGGTTGGAATGGTGACTATGGAAAATCGGTTATCATCGATCACGGCAATGGAATGAAGACATTGTACGGTCACATGAGCAGCATTAATGTGAAAGTCGGCGATGTTGTTAGCCAAGGAAAGAAAATCGGCGTAAAGGGTTCTACTGGACAATCGACCGGCGTCCACCTGCATTTTGAGGTTCTACAAAATGGACGAAACCAGAACCCGATTCGTTACTTAAAATAGACATGTAATTTCTGGATAAGAAAGGGCAACTCTTAGGAGGGGCCCTTTTTTTGTTGGCAGGGATTGAATGCCAAGCCCTTCTTTACATGGCGTACATGGTGTATTGTAGAGGAATAGTGAGGGTCGAAGTGGAATCCTTGAAGAGGCAGTTTGAGAGGAAATAGACGACTGTTGGAACACGTACTTACAGAAAAAGGAGGGCGCAGGATGGCAAAACTCCTCGTAGTTGACGATGAAAAACCGATTGCAGATATTTTGAAATTCACGTTTGAAAAAGAAGGATATCAGGTCGTATGCGCCTACGATGGTGATGAGGCACTTGTCGTGGTCAAGGATGAGCGACCAGATCTGATTTTACTAGATGTTATGCTTCCAGGCAGAGACGGAATGGACGTATGCCGAACCGTTCGTCAAACGTATGATGTTCCGATCATCATGCTGACTGCCAAAGACTCTGAACTGGATAAAGTACTCGGGCTGGAATTGGGCGCGGACGATTACGTGACGAAGCCATTTAGTACGCGTGAGTTGGTAGCCCGTGTAAAGGCCCATTTGCGACGTAACCGCTCGAAAGTGGAGGAAAAGGATAGCCAGCATGTACTGCGCGTGCATGAGCTGGAAATCGATTTGAACTCATATACCGTCGAAAAGGTGGGAGAAGCATTAGAGCTGACGCACCGTGAGTTTGAGCTGCTGGTATACCTTGTTCGCCATCAGGGACAAGTATTGACGCGAGAGCATCTGCTGCAGTCGGTCTGGGGATTTGACTATTTTGGCGATGTACGGACAGTAGATGTGACCATCCGTCGTTTGCGGGAAAAAATCGAGGATGATCCGAGCCAGCCGAAGTATATTATCACGCGGCGTGGTTTGGGCTATACATTACGCAATCCCGGCATGGGAGGCCAGCCTGGATGAGGCGGCTGTTCAAAACCGTTCAGTGGAAAATGGTCATCATTTACATGCTGTTGATTTTGCTTGCGATGCAATTTATTAGCGCCTATTTTGCCCGGGAAGTCGAGAGCTACTACATCAACAACTTTTCCGAGGCATTGAATGGACAAGCTAGTTTGTTAGCGAGTTTGCTGGAAAGCGATTTGCGCCCGCATGACGGGAAGGAATCCAACACCGAACAAAACCGTCAATACATCGACAACCTGATCAACAACCTGGTAAAAATCAATGGAGCGAATGTGCAGGTCATCGATCAGACAAGAACGGTGGTTGCGACGACAGAGGACAAAAGTACAATAGGACAGCGGACCTCGCAGCCTGAAGTGACGGTTGCCTTGCTCGGGACGCGCAGTGAATCGATGCGGATCGATCCGAAGACGGGGGCGCGGGTGAAAGTATTGGCACTACCTGTTAAGGGCGATCAGATCGTATACGGCGCGGTATACATGATCGCTTCGATGGAAGGCACTTATGCGACGATTGGTAAAATGAATGGTATCTTGGGGACAGGTACGATGATCGCAATGGTCATTACTGCGGTGCTCGGGGTCGTGTTGGCCCGCACCATCACCAAGCCAGTGAAGGAGATGACCCGTCAGGCACGATTGGTGGCAGACGGGGATTTTAACAGTAGTGTACGTGTCTATAGCGATGATGAAATTGGCCAACTCGGTATGGCCTTTAATCATATGACTTTGCGTTTGCAGGAAGCGATTTTGCAGCAAGAAGAAGAGCGTGAGAAGCTCGCGGGAATTTTGAGCAACATGACGGACGGTGTCATTGCCGCTAATCGGAATGGACAAATCATCCTGTTTAATCGTGCTGCAGAAGATATGTTGCAGGTGACAATGGCTGATGTCCTTCTCAAGAGACGCACCTTGTACGATCTGCTGGGTCTGCCGCCAGAGGATGAGATGTCGCTCTATGCGCAGGAAGAACCACTTTTCATTGAGATGACACTGCCGAATAAGGAAGAAGTGATCCTGCGTGTGACGTTTACGCCCTTGCAGCACGATAGCAAAAAAATGGGTGGGATCATCGCTGTCGTAGCTGATGTGACGGAGCAGCAACGACTGGAACAGCAGCGCCGCGAATTCGTGGCGAATGTGTCGCATGAGCTGCGGACACCACTGACGACCATTAAAAGCTATGTGGAAGCGCTGCTGGATGGTGCAGTGGAAGATCCAGAGCTGTCCCAACGGTTCTTGAAGGTTACTTCGTCAGAGACAGAGCGCATGATTCGCTTGGTAAACGATTTGTTGCAGCTATCGCGTTTTGATTCGCAGGGGGTTCGTCTGCATTGTAAGGAAGCGGACATCAATCGATTGCTTCGCTATGCTGCCGATCGTTTTTCCATGTTCAGTGAGCAACAGGAGGTTCAGCTCAGTCTGGATATGCCGAGCAAGCTTCCGCTGGTTTATATTGATTTGGATGCGATCAATCAAGTATTGGATAATCTTTTGTCCAATGCGATCAAGTATACGCCTCAAGGAGGCACTGTGGTTCTCATGGCAAAAGAGAACCACAAGCAAAAGCGGGTCCAAATCTCCATCACCGACACAGGAATCGGTATTCCCAGTCGCGATTTGAAGCGAATCTTTGAGCGCTTCTACCGCGTAGACAAGGCGCGTTCGCGCGGTCAGGGTGGAACAGGCCTGGGGTTGGCGATTGCCCGTGAATTAGTACAGGCACACGGTGCAGATATCGAGATTACGAGCGAATGGAACGTAGGAACGACAGTCACGTTCTGGGTGCCATTTGCCCAAGGAGGAAAAACGGGATGAAGCGGATGCTAGAGCCTGCCAAGACCGTCTTACTCAATCTGCTAGTGCTAGCCAGCTTTGTTTTGACAGCGATGTTGTGGTCGAATCAACCTAACCTTCAATTTATTGAGCCGGCAGAGTACACGCAGTCAAAGCCAGTTCAGGAAAAACAACTCGAACAGCTCGTTACGCCCGAATCCGTTGTTTTTCACTATGGGGAAGATCGCCACACAAAAGCATCCGCGACCGATGCTCCTTATAGTTTGATCGTGCGAGAAATGTCGAAATGGATCTTCCTCGATTTTTCTCCGCTCACCATCTCCAATGAGAAATGGGAAGATATTGCCCGGGAAAAGATGGGTTTGGAAGTGCGCTTTCGGAGCACGGTTCCCTTGTCAATTGTAGGTCGGCTGGTAACCTTTCGGGATGAGTTTGACAACCGAATGAAAGGGATTGACCGATTGTGGTTGTACTACGAGAAGGACGAGGATGTCGTCTACGCGTTATTTTTGTCGACTGAGGAAGGTCGAATGATGCGTTCTCGAACATCGATCAGCCCTAAGGATTTGCGAGAATCGTATTTGGCTTCTGGTGATTTAATGCCTGAGCAAATCATGAAAATCGTCAAACCAGAGCGAAGCTTCGTAGATTTGGAAGGACCTGCGCTGATGTGGAGCACTTACTATTTGCCCAAGAATCAGATGCGCATGCAGCAATTCCGCTACAGCTACGTACCTGTTACGAATGATAGATTGATCGAGTCCTACTTTATCGATCAGTCGCTCGTCAGACAGATTATGGAGCGGGACAAAACGGTTATTTTTACAGATGGCAGCAGATCGATTCAATTGAGATCGGAGCAGCAGGCGTTCACGTTTACTGATCCGGCATACCAACAGCGGGATCAGGAGCTGTCTGATGAAGAAAAAGTGCAGAGTGCCGTTACCTTCATGAATAAGCACCTGGGCTGGCTTGATGATTATCATTTTGAACGAATCAAGAAGAGCTACAATGAAAAGGACTTGATCACGTTCCGCCAGTACTTGGGGGCGTATCCCTTGATCAGTGAAGGGGAGGCCAAGCAGATCGATACCATCCAAATCACTTCAGAGGCAGGCCAGGTTGTGACGATGAGCCGATCGCTGCTGGATTTGGACAAGTATATCGATAACAAAGAGTGGACGGTTATGTCTGGTCCAGAGCTGTATCAATATATCCGCGACAAAAAGCTGGCGGACACAGAAAAAATCACGAACGCTTATTTGGCTTATCAGACCAAAGTAGGTGAAGGATACGTAGACCTGATGCCAATCTGGGTTGTGGAATTGACGAATCAGGCGAACCTGTATATTTCTGCGCACACAAATAAGGGAGGAGGGAAGGCGCATGGATTGGAGTAGGACCAAGACGATTCTGATCTGGGCCTTTCTTCTCCTCGATTTGTTTCTCCTGTATCAGGTGTATGTGACGCGCATTAGCCTGTGGAATGACAAGGAAGTCGCGCAGAGCGAGAAATGGAATACAGAGCTGTACTTGAATCAGCAAAATATCACATTGGATACAGAAGTACCGCAGGATACACCGGAAATGTCCAATTTGGATGCGGAGTATATCGGAATTAATCCGATTTCCTTGCATGAGATATCAGGACTTGAGGCGACGGTAGAAAAGATGGCGCTGGCTGCCAAGCTGGAACCACCGATTCAGATTCGTGGTCAACTGAATCCGCAGGAGCTCTTGCGTCAAATTGGACCGAGGCTGATTTATTCCGATCAGTACGTAGCCGATCCATATCAATCGAATCAAGCGCGGCTCTTGTATTGGCAGGTCTATGATAAAATGCCAGTATTCGTCGCTCCTTTGGAAATGTATTTGGACAACGGAACGATACTCGGATATAGGCAGACCTTTTTCCACCTTCGTAAGCAGCAGGGAGAACGACAGGTGATCTCTGGTTATGCGGCACTACGCTCTCTGGTGGACAAGCAAATCATTTCGCCAGGGGAACGGATTGAGAATGTGAGCCTGGGTTATTACGGTTCTTACGATGCGGATATTCAGACGCTAGTGCCTGTATGGCGCGTGGTTCACGATGGCAAATGGCATTTTGTCAACGCGATTACAGGAGCGCTGGAGCGTCCGATGGTAACGCAGCGCTGAATAGATAGACAGCCTGGGAAAGATACGGGAAGAGGGATGTTCGGTGAGATTTAGTGTGTTGGCAAGCGGGAGTACGGGAAACGCCATTTATGTGGCGACAGACCGTGTCTCCGTATTGATCGATGTAGGCATTACAGGAAAGCAGGCAGAAGCGGCACTGGAGACGATTGGTGTCAATCCGGCCGATCTGAGCGCCATTCTCGTCACCCACGAGCACGTCGACCATATTAAAGGAGTTGGCGTCATGGCGCGGCGATATGGATTGCCGATTTACGCCAATGAAAAGACATGGTCGGAGCTGGATGGGCAGATCGGGACGATCAAGGAAGATCAGCGACGCTTCTTTTCTGTGGGGGAAAAGAAAGAGTTGGAGGATTTGGGCATCGAGTCATTCGGAATCTCGCACGATGCTGCCGAGCCGATGGGCTTCTGTTTTTATGATGGCAAGAAAAAGCTCAGTGTCGCGACAGATTTGGGGTATGTCAGCGATCGGATCAAGGAGACGATTCGTGGAGCAGATGCGTACGTGTTCGAGTCCAATCATGACGTTGAGCTGTTGCGCATGTCGCAGTATCCTTGGAGCATCAAGCGACGTATCTTGAGTGATGTCGGGCACTTGTCCAATGAAGCGGCGGGCGATGCTTTGCTCGATTGTCTAACAGGTGGGGCAGAACGTGTATACCTCGCCCACTTGAGTAAGGAAAACAACATGATTGATTTGGCCCGACTGACGGTCAAAAACATCTTGGAGGAGCGAGGGCTATCTGTTGGTGACGATGTGCATCTGCGTGATACGTACCCGGATCGGCCTACCAAGCTGGAAGAGCTATAAGATCGGTTTGATCCCCGTTTGACGACTGGCGATGCGCTCTGTGAGCTTCGCGTACGTATCGATATGGAAAGTTAATTGTGTATCGAGCTCGTTCACTTTGGCAGTCAGCTCGTCATGTGTCAGCAGTCCTTTGGCTACTAGCAGCTCGATCAAGGCATGCAGGACAAGCGTATTGTGGTAGTCTACTTCCTGAAGGTCAGCCAGCTTGGCGATGAGGTGGACTTCTTTCAAGTCTATCAATCCTCTCTATTTGGTTTGGGAAGAAAAGCTTTTAATCTATCATATCCGTGCTCTCGGAGAAATATTCCGAGAGCTTTTTTCTATTCCACAACCTTTCCATAATTCTCACGCCATTTTGCCGAAAGCGGGTCGTATACTAAGGGTGTCAAAAGGAAACAGACAGCAACGAAATCAATCATGCAAACCAATTACGGCGCATGTCATTGTGTATACGAGCATCAAAAACCTGTAAAGCTAGTAATGGTAGAAAGTAGAAAGGGGAGTATGAATCATGGGTTTCTATGATGATTTAACTCATGTAGAGCGGAAAAAACAACGCGGTTCTAGTATTGGACGAATGGTTGTGACATCGGTAACGTCCGCTGTAATTGGGGGGATGGTCGTCCTGCTCACGCTGCCGACTCTCTCCAATGCCGGATATATTAATATGGTTAAGCCTGGAACAGAAAATGCGCTAAGCAGCAATGCCTCTTCTTCTAACCCGTTTGCCAAGCCAGTATCTGTAAGTGTGGGCTCTGGTACAGTAGATGCGGTGAAAAAAGTGGAGAATGCGATCGTTGGTGTAATCAACATCGGTCAGCGCAGAAACAGTTGGATGCAGAACTCGATGGATGTAGAGCAGGGCCAAGGCTCTGGTGTCATCTTTGAGAAAAAAGGCGGAAAAGCCTACATCGTTACCAACTACCACGTAATCGATAAGGCGCAAAAACTAGAGGTCGCCCTGCCAACAGGTGAAAAAGTATCGGCCAAAGTGGTCGGTGCCGATGGTTACACCGATCTGGCAGTACTGGAAATCGACGCTGCCAAGGTTACGGACGTTGCTGAGTTTGGTGATTCCTCTACCTTACAGGTGGGCGAACCGGCCATTGCCATCGGGAATCCGCTGGGTATGCAGTTCTCCCGGACCGTCACACAAGGCATCATCAGTTCCAAAGAACGCTCCATGCCAATGGACTTTAACGAAGATGGTCAGGACGACTGGGAGCTGGATGTCATTCAAACAGACGCAGCGATCAACCCTGGTAACAGCGGTGGTGCCCTCGTGAACATCGAGGGTCAGGTCATCGGGATTAACACCTTGAAAATTTCCAAAGCAGGGGTCGAAGGATTAGGTTTTGCCCTCCCGATCAATGATGTCAAAGTGATCGTGGACCAGCTGATGGAAAAAGGTACGCTGGCACGTTCTTACCTCGGTGTGCAGCCGCTCGACTTGGCAAATGTACCGCGCTACGAATGGAAAGAAACCTTGAATCTGCCTGACAATGTGAATGCTGGTGTCGTTGTGCAAACAGAGGTAGGCAAATTCTCTCCTGCGGGTGAAGCAGGCTTGAGACAATTCGATGTCATCGTCAAGCTAGATGACAAGAACATTTCCAATAGCGCTCAGCTGCGCAAGTACTTGACGATGAGCAAAAAGCCGGGCGATACAATGGAGGTTACGTACTATCGTGACGGTATCCAGAAGACTGCCAAAGTGAAGCTGACCGCTCCGCCACAGCAGTAAGAGGTACTGACCAAGCCATTTTGCGGGCAGGCATGGGAAGGAAACAAACGTTGACGGGCAATTCCGGGATGCATTTTATCCCGTTTGCATATATGCAGCATCTGAAGTTCCCCCCTCTATCTATTTTTAAATAGATCCCTACTTAAGAGCGCCGAGCTGATACGGTGCTCTCTTTTTTTGTTCGTCGGCCGAGCTTTAGGTGGAGGAGAGAAAAAAGAAGAAAACGCTCAAGTTCTTGGGATACCTGCTGGGGGTTAGACTGCCCAGCTCCATGTAAAAAAAGAAACCCGCGTCCAAAGTCGTGCCTCTAAGGAGTATCTCAGAGGTGGACG
>NZ_JABMIU010000025.1:0-45887 GCF_013332495.1 Brevibacillus sp. HB1.2
TTCTTAGCAATCATGCATATCTAGTTTTGAAGGTGCATATAATCACGGAGAGTTACCCAAGAGGCCGAAGGGGACGGTTTGCTAAACCGTTAGTATGCGCAAGCGTAGCGAGGGTTCGAATCCCTCACTCTCCGCCATTTTTATTTTGGCGGCGTAGCTCAGCTGGTTAGAGCGTTCGGTTCATACCCGAAAGGTCGGGGGTTCGATTCCCTCCACCGCTACCAAACTACATAAAAATATGGCGGTCGTGGCGAAGGGGTTAACGCACCGGATTGTGGCTCCGGCACTCGTGGGTTCAAGTCCCATCGATCGCCCCATAACAACATGGGAGTATAGCCAAGGGGTAAGGCACGGGTCTGCAAAACCCTTATCCCCGGTTCAAATCCGGGTACTCCCTCCATTTTAGTCCCAGTAGCTCAGCAGGATAGAGCAACGGCCTTCTAAGCCGTCGGTCGGGAGTTCGAATCTCTCCTGGGACGCCACGCCTTTTCAAAAGATAGCCTCCTTAGGACGTTGTGGCGTCCGCAGGAGGTTTTTTTCGTAGAAGATATAAAGTGTCTTTCAGGATACAAACAAAAGCATGTGATGAGACAAATAGCCTATTTCAAAAAAAAGTTAAAAAACTTTCATCCAAAATTGGAAATATTTTGTCTGACTTGTCATAAATTATGTAAAAAAATCACAGAATATGGCTCCTTTTCTATTCGGAAAATGTGACGAAACAATGATATTTTTGTAGAGATGCGTTTGCATTCTTTCAAAATTTTTGCGACATGTAACTTTCTTTTTCGACAAACGTATCTACTAGAAGACTGAGCAATAAAAAAGATAGTTTGACAGGAAAAATATGGGCTCCATCAAATCGAAAACGATATTGACTTGCGAAAATTGATTGTGTATACTCAAAAACGTACTTCGTGTCAACAGAAAAACACGAGTAAAATCAGCGTTTATAGGCGGTCGTGGTGGAATTGGCAGACACACCATCTTGAGGGGGTGGCGGGGCGACCCGTGCGAGTTCGAGTCTCGCCGACCGCACCAATCCCGAAAACAATCAGGAAGAAATGGAAACGAGCGTTTGTATTTTTCTAAATAAATGGAGCCTTTTTCGACAAGGGCTTTTTTTTCTGCCAACTGCCAAGCACTGTCGAATAGAAAGAGAAAAAGGTGGGAAAGGTGATAGCAGTGCCTTATTTTTTCCCACTTTTGGGTCATTGCTTATGAATCGCATTTGATGTAAACTGCCAATTGAGAGAAAAACAATAGAGAAATGTTGGAAAAACAACACTACCTAAATTCAGATCAGACCCAATCTGGTTTAGGTCGAGGAGAAGAACCCATGAGTGTAATTAGAGAGATCATTGAGGGATTATTCATCGGATTTACGTCTGCGGTGGGTGTAATCGGCACATACCAAACACTGGTTTCTTGTGCAGGCCTGTTCCGCAAAAAAGAGCAAGTAACAACAGAGCCGCAAAAGACGTTTGCTGTGCTCGTGGCAGCTCACAATGAGAGCGCCGTAATTGCTCCGCTTATTGAAAACCTGAAGAAACTCGACTATCCACGTGAAATGTACGACATCTTCGTCATTTGCGACAACTGTACAGATAACACGGCAGAAATTAGTCGGGCGCATGGTGCAATTGCATGTGAGCGTTTTGACACATCCAAGCGTGGGAAAGGCTACGGCATCGAATGGATGCTGGAGAACCTCTGGGCAAGACCTAAGCAGTATGACGCTGTCGTCATGTTTGATGCTGACAACTTGGTTGAGAAAAACTTCCTGAAAGTAATGAATGACCGTCTCTCCAAAGGGGCGCGTGTAATTCAAGGCTACCTCGACTCCAAGAACCCGTTTGATTCCTGGATTACGCTGTCCTATGCGGTTACCTACTGGTTTACAAACCGTATGTGGCAGTTAGCTCGTCACAATTTGGGACTGCCGAACACTTTGGGCGGAACGGGCTTGTGCATTGAGAGCAACCTGCTCAAAGAAATGGGCTGGGGAGCAACCAGTCTCACGGAAGACCTGGAATTTGCAACACGTTGTATTGAACGCGGTATTTACCCGACATGGGCACATGACACCAAGGTCTGGGATGAAAAACCGATTGATTTAAAATCGTCGATGCGCCAGCGTTTGCGTTGGATGCAAGGGCACTACGATGTGGCAGGACGCTACATCCGCGCTGTCTTGTTTAATGGTTTGAAGTCAAGAAAGCTGGGAATGCTTGATGCAGCCTTCTACCTCTTCCAACCGATGTATGTGCTGATGGTGACGATGATGTCGGTATTGTTCTTGGCAAGATTTTTTGATATCGGTACGCTGACAACAGTATCCACGATCTTGCCTACATGGCTGGTATACGGTTCTACTGCCGTGTTCTACCTGTTGCCGATCTTGGCCCTCTATTTGGATAAAGTTCCGTGGAAGGGGTATTTCGGGCTCCTCTTACTACCATTCTTTTTCCTGACCTGGCTTCCGATTATGTTTTACGCGTTCTTTACGAAGAAAAACCAAGAGTGGAGTCACACCTCTCACACACGCGCGATTCGTATTGAGGAGATCCAGCAATAGTGACGTAAACAAGCAAAACCACAGGGGGAATATTCACCTGTGGTTTTCCTATTATCTTAAAGTAGCGAGACCGTTGCCGAATTTGGTATAATGACGTGATCAAGCAAGTAGCGTTCGCCAACGGGATTAAGGCACCAGCGCCAGACGTAGCGGTGCCCATAGGAGGAAAACAGCAATGAAGCTCGCGACAGATATTCACAACAACGACGTCCCATTGTTGTGGGGCGATAAACGATACCATACATGGAATAATCATTTAAGAGGAACTTTTCACGAAAAGATTTTTAAGGTTCCATTGGATGGCGGTTTTAGTTGTCCGAATCGGGATGGGAAAGTAGCGACAGGCGGCTGCACGTTTTGCAGTGCGAGAGGATCTGGAGATTTTGCTGGTGATCGCAGAATGGACCTGGAAAGACAGTTTCATGATGTGAAAAATCGCATGCATGAGAAATGGCCGCAAGCCAAGTATTTGGGCTTCTTCCAAGCGTACACGAATACGTATGCACCTGTAGAGGAGCTGCGGGAGATGTACGAAGTCATCCTCCAACAAGAAGGTGTAGTTGGGCTCTCCATTGCCACACGTCCTGACTGCCTGCCTGACGATGTTGTGGAGTATTTGGCTGAATTGAATGAGCGCACATATTTGTGGGTGGAGCTCGGTCTACAGACAGTTCATGAGCACACAGCCCAGTTAATTAATCGAGCACACGATTATCAATGCTACGTGGATGCTGTAGAGAGATTACGCAAGCACAACATTCGTGTATGCTCACATATCATCTACGGATTGCCAGGAGAGAGCCAAGAAGAGATGATGCAGACGGCAGATGCTGTGGCACATCTCGATGTGCAGGGGATCAAGATACACCTGTTGCATCTGCTGCGCAAAACGCCGATGGTGAAGCAATATGAAGCAGGTCTTTTGGAATTCCTGTCACAGGAAGAGTACACAAAGCTCGTTGTGGATACATTGGAAATTTTACCTCCAGAGATGATCGTCCATCGAATCACTGGGGACGGCCCACCTGATCTCTTGATTGGACCGATGTGGAGTCGCAAAAAGTGGGAAGTTCTGAATGGCATTGATGCAGAACTGAAAGCGCGGAATAGCTGGCAAGGAAAGTTTTTCGTGCCACGTACGTAAGGATGCAGCAACAAAAAGGGAGCCTTTTTAAGGGCTCCCTTTCTTTTTTATAAATTGCGAATCAGATTTCTCGCACGCTTCGGGTAATTGGTGATCAGACCATCTACACCACAGTCAATGGCTCGTTGAATTTGCCGACCACTGTTCACCGTCCAGCTCAATACTTCAAAATGATGCTCCTTTGCTTGTTTGACCAAGTCTTCCGTCAATTGATCATAAGGGACGTGCAATTGATCAGCTCGATAGCTGCTGGCTACTTCCCAGGGCTTGACGAGTGGTCCAACGTATAAAAGTCCCGTCCTTTGCGTGGCATCCAATTGCTTAATTCGTAAAAGGCTGTCGAAGTTAAACGCTGAAATGATGGTTCGCTCTGTTAGCTGATAACGTCTGATTTGTTCGATGACGAGCTCCTCTAAGTGGGGTTGATCGAGGAAGAAATTTTTCAGCTCGATGATGAAGCGCAGTGGTGTGTCGACAAACGTCTGGAATACCTCCTGCAAGGTTGGGATGTGGGCTTTTGGTACTCGCATAGACGAGTCTTTATCCGCACGTAGCTGACGCAGTTCACGCAATGTGTATTGGCGCACCATACCGGAACCATTGGTCGTGCGTTCCAGGCTATGGTCATGAATGACAACCAGCTTATTATCACTGCTGAGCTGGACGTCCAATTCGATCCCATTAGCTTTTCGTCGGACGGCTGCTTGAAAGGATCCCATCGTATTTTCCGGAAACAGGCCGGAAGCGCCACGATGGGCATAGATAAGTGGGGGCACGAGGGCTTCCTCCCTTCTCGAGCGTGTGATTCCCTATTACCATGATATGTAAAAGGCCCCTCGATACGACCTGACATGAGAGGCATCTCCAGAAGTCTATCCGATTACGACGAGTACGATGACCAAAAGGACAAAGAGGACAAGGATCAGGGCAAAATTGTTATTGCAGCTCACAAAAAACACCCTCCTTCTCGCACATGAAGCATCTACTTTTATGGTATGAAGAACGAGTAAATATGACCCAACAGAATGCCCACCCTGTGTTTTTTTGTGCATGAGGAACGCTTTTTTATACAGATTGGCAGATGACGGCTTTACTTGTTTTGCTACAATGAGAGGAGGAGTACTGTAGGGGAGGATGAAGACCGTGATAAATGTTGTAGGCGCACAGGACGCTGGCGACCTGATCATTGATCGACAAAATCGCCGGGTAAAGCTGCACGTATATGAACCATCACAAATCGAGCAGTGGGATCGGGTCATGAAGGAGCTGGCCGAAGAGTCAGAGGCAACAAAAGTGATTGTGTACGGGAAGAAACAAGATGTTTCACAATGGCAATCCCTTGGTTACGAGCTGGAGGGAACCATCGATGGTTTTTTTCAAGGGGAAAACGCACAGATGCTCACCTGCTATCTGACAAAAGAGCGGGCCACCTCTGGTGCAGCAAAACTTGCCGAGGAAATTCTTACGTTGAGCTTGTCACGAGCGGGGGGTACGATAGAGAAAACTTTACCCGAGGGATACCACCTGCGTGAAGCAACGGAGGCAGACACGAAGGAATTGGCTTTTTTGTATGGACTGGTATTCGCGACGTATCCTACACCGATGAACGATCCGTCCTACATTCTAAAAACCATGCAAGAAGGCACCATCTATTATGTCGTTGAATTTGACGGCAAGATTGCATGTGCTGCGTCAGCTGAAGTATCCGAACGATTTGGTTCAGCGGAAATGACGGATTGCGCGACCGATCCAGACCATGCGGGGAAAGGTCTCCTCCAACCGTTGTTTATCGCGCTGGAACAAAGGATGGAGGAGGCGGGGATTTACTTTTTATACACCTTGACCCGGGCACAATCTGCAGGAATGAATGTGACGGCTGCCAAAATGGGCTATGCTTACCGCGGGCGGTTGATTAACAATTGCACGATTTTTTCAGGATATGAAGACATGAATATATGGGTAAAGCCACTTCGTCCGACGAGGGAATAACAGGCTACCTGTTTGTAGGATACAACTGCTGTTGCAGACGACGGGCCATCAGGGCCAACTGAAGCTGCCAGCGTTGATGAGCATCCTCCAGGCGGTAGCCTGTTTTTTCTTCAATCTGGGTCAACCGGTACTTGAGCGTATGTCGATGGATATACAAGGCTTGCGAAGTCTGTAGACCGTTTCCATTTTGGGCCAAATACACTTCAAGTGTTTCGAGAAGCTGTTGATTGTATTTCGTATCATAGCGAATTAATGGCTCTAGCAATGGGTTCCACAGGCGGAGCAAGCTATCTTTTTCACGATGGTACGGAAATAAAAACTGATAGCCCTGCATATCCCGGTATCGCAGAATTTGCGGGGATTGGGCCAACAGCGGATACGCTTGGAGAGCAAACATCGCTTCTTCGGAGGCACTGACGACGTTTGGCAATTGCTCACAGGGATTGCTCAAGGCGATCTGTAGGTCAAGAGAAGGGTGCAACCCTCTCCAGCGGGAAGTGAGCTGTTCCAACAAGCGCAGGCTCGTCTCATCATCCGGCAAAATAAATAAGAGGCAATGTGGACGCTCGCGTAGTAAATAAGAGCGCTGATGACGGTCGCTAAGCCTCCGCATCAATGTAATGACACTTTGATGCATGTCTCCAAGCAGCGTCTGATCGGCTACCTCTACGCGAACAGCGACACAGAGATGATGTCCAGCAAGCGGGTACCCCAGCATGCGACAACGGCTCTCCAGCTCCGTATGGGTCATCTGCTGCCCGTTTAGCAACTCCTCCACAAAATCCCCTTTTAACCGCCATTCCGTTGCGGCTACTGCCCTTTCCTTTACATATTCGAGTGCACATAAGGTAGAGGCATGCTGTAGAGCGACGTCATCGAGCTCTTTCCAGGTGTGCTCGGGCTTCGTTAAGGTCAACGTGCCAAAATGCTCGCGATTGGCGCGAATCGGTACACGATGCGAGATTTCCTGGGACTGCTCATGCGGCAGTGCTTCCGAGCTGCCATGCTGTGTGACTTCGAAGCCTAATGCATCGATGAGCGACACGACGCCTCCGGTAAGTGTAGCGAGCTCGCCAGCGATGGCGGGAAGGCCTCCTTTGGACAGGGCAGCGTCAATCATTCGATTGTGAATCGCCGAGGAATAGGCCAGCGTCTCAAATTGGCGATTCATGATCGGCTGCAAGATAGCTTTGGTGATGATCGAAAAGTTAATCTCCGTGGGAATTTCAATCAATGGAAGTTGATAGTGATCCGCCAAAGACAAAAACGTCTCGGGAATTTCTCGTAAGTAAAAGCCCGTATGAATCGCAACGCCACTCAGCTTTTGCTTCGCCAACGAAGGAATAAAAGAAGCGAGCTTTTCCATGTTTTCAGCCAGCCCAAAGCCGGTTGTAATCAAAAATTCGCCTTCCTGCAAGCGACTCGTATCCTCCAGCACCTCGACAATAGTCACCCAACGAATCGGATTGTCCAGTCCGCCTGCTCCTGCGATCAGCCTGGTGTGAACCATGTCCGGCAGTTGTAGTGCTTCTTTTATCGTGATGGTCATCAGGCATCTCCTCCAAAAGCCTCGGTAAAGGTTCTCTTATACAAAATGTACAAAAGATTTTGTCTCTTTGCCATGTTTTTTTGCCAGCACGTAGGATGGCTCTTGCGTGCTGCTCAGCTAGGATAGAGGTAGAGAATAAGCGAGGTGGCGACGAAAATGACGAAAAGCTATGTAATCAAGCCTGAATTGGGCAAAGAGTATCCGGTAATTTCTCACGGAAAAGGCATCTATCTTTACGATAAAGAAGGGAATCGTTACATCGACGGTTCCAGTGGAGCGGTGACGGCAAGCATTGGTCACGGTGTAGAAGAAGTGGCTGAGGCGATGTATGCGCAAGCCAAGGAGGTTTCCTTTGTATACCGCTCGCATTTTAGCAGCGATGCTGTGGAGAAACTGGCTGCGAAGCTGGCTGAGTGGGCACCAGGCTCACTGAACTGGACATTTTTTGTCAGCAGCGGTTCGGAAGCAACAGAGACTGCACAAAAAATCGCGATTCAGTACTGGCAAGAAAAAGGAAGACCTACGAAAAATCGGATTATTTCCCGCTGGATGAGCTATCACGGGATTACAATGGGTGCACTTTCGATGTCTGGACATGTCTTGCGCAGAAAGCGGTTCACCTCATTATTGGCTGACTATCCGGCGATCACAGGACCATATCCGTATCGTAAACCAGAAGACATGTCCCTCGAAGCGTATGCGCTTGCGTGTGCAAACGAGCTGGAGACCGCGATTTTGCGCGTCGGACCTGAGCAAGTAGCGGCATTCATCGCTGAGCCTGTCATCGGCGCTTCTGGTGGGGCTGTAGTGCCGCCAAATGGTTACTTCCAACGCATTCGCGAGATTTGCGACAAGTATGAGGTTCTGTTTATCGCAGATGAAGTGATGACAGGGGTAGGTCGCACGGGGAAAGCATTTGGGATCGACCATTGGGACGTCGTACCTGACCTGATGGCATTGGGTAAAGGGATGAGTGCCGGTTATACGCCAATGGCTGCTACGATTGTCTCGGACGAAATCATTGAGACCATTACAAAAGGCAGCGGCTCGATTATGGCAGGACATACGTATAGCGCCAATCCACAATCTGCTGCTGTTTCTCTGGCTGTCCTCAACTATGTGGAGAAGCATCAGCTAGTCGACAAAGCAGCAGAACAAGGTGCCTATTTGCTTGCCCGCCTAAAAGAACTGGCTGACGAGCTCCCGTTGATCGGAGATGCACGTGGTCTTGGTATGCTGTGCGCGCTGGAATTAGTGAAAAACAAGCAGACAAAAGAGCCGTTTGCACTTTCACAAGGGGTAGGCGGGAAGGTCATTGAAAAAGCATTTGAAAAAGGCTTGCTTATTTATCCGGCAATGGGCGGAATCGAAGGGGTGGCAGGAGACGCTGTCATCATCTCACCTCCACTGACCATTACTACGGAGCAAATCGATGAGCTGATATCTCTGCTGAAAGAAGCGGTGGTAGCTGTTCAGCAAGAGCTCCAAGACAAGGCACTGATCGGATAGAGGAGGAGGAACGAGAATGACAAACCGATTTGAAAAGGTCGTCTCCCTGTCCGAAGTGCTCACCCATTTTCACGATGGGATGACGCTGTTGGCAGGGGGCTTCGGTGGGGTAGGGAACCCGCCTACGTTGATTCAGGGGATTTTGGATAGGGGCGTGCGTGATCTGACGTTGATCAGTAACGATACTGCTTTCCCGCATATCGGAATCGGCAAGCTGGTGACCGAAAAGCGCGTTAAAAAAGTCATTGCTTCACACATTGGCTCAAATCCGAACGCAGGGGCCCAAATGACGGCTGGAGAGCTGGAAGTAGAGTTCTGCCCGCAGGGGATACTTGCAGAGCGTGTACGGGCAGGTGGAGTCGGTCTGGGAGGCATTCTATCGGATGTCGGTATCGGGACGATCGCGGAAAAAGGGAAGCAGAAGGTCGTTCTGGATGGAAAGGAATACCTGTTGGAGACACCGCTTACTGCCGAAGTGGCTATCGTACATGCGAAAAAAGCGGATCGCTTTGGCAATTTGGTGTTTGATACAAGTGCACGCAATTTCAATCCGTTAGTGGCGATGGCGGGAGACATTACTATCGTGGAAGCGGATGAGATTGTAGAGGTAGGCATGATCGACCCGGAAGAAATCGTCACCCCGGGCGTTTTTGTGAACTTTATTGTCCAAAGTGAAGGGGTGAACTGGCAATGGGCATGGGAGAAGTAAAAGAAACAGAGAGCTATCGTGAACGAATTGCCCGCCGCGCAGCGTTGGAAGTAGAAGACGGCATGATTATTAATCTGGGAATCGGCATTCCGACATTGGTTGCGGATTTTATCCCAGCTGACAAGCGGGTCATGTTTCATGCTGAGAACGGCATTCTCGGTACAGGACCAAGCCCTGCGAAAGGCGAGGAGAACGCCATGCTATGCAATGCTGGCGGTTTTCCTGTCACGCTCGCCACAGGGGCATCCTTTTTTGACAGTGCGACTGCTTTTGCCATCATCCGTCGTGGACTGTTGGACATGACGATTTTAGGGGTCCTGGAAGTAAGCCAAAATGGTGACATTGCCAACTGGATCGTTCCAGGCAAACGCGTCCCAGGCATGGGAGGAGCTATGGAGCTGGCACAAAAGGCCAAGAAGGTCATGGTTGTGACCACGCATCTGGATAAAAACGGACGTTCGAAAATCGTTCGGGAATGTTCACTGCCGTTAACTGCGACAAAAGCAGCGGATTTGATCATCACGGATATGGCAGTAATGGAGGTCATGCCAGATGGGTTGTATCTGCGAGAAGTCATGTATCCTTACAGTGTCGCTGACGTGATTGGAACAACGGAAGCAGAGCTCAAGATGGACGGAGAGGTTGGCGTTTTCCGCTAAGCAAAGACAAAAACCATGGAACGGGGGAAAAACATGGCAAACTGGCAGGTGCTTATTCGGGAGCAATTGGAAAAAGATCGCGAGGCGGCTGTTCAACTGCTACAGCAATGGGTAAAAAGCCCGAGCGTACAAGGCGAAGAGCAATCCATCCAGCAAAGCATTGCAGAGCTTTTGGGGCAGATGGGGCTGGACGTTGACTTATGGGTTATGGAAGGCGAGGAGCTGGTGTCACATCCGTATTTTGTCTCCCCGCGCACAACGTTTGAAGGTAGCCCGAATGTCGTCGGTGTGTGGAAGGGTCAAGGAGATGGGCGTTCCATCATTCTAAACGGACACGTGGATGTAGTGCCTGAGGGCGATCTGGCACAGTGGAGCGATGCTCCGTTTAGCGGGAAGGTTGTGGACGGCAAGCTTTATGGACGTGGAGCAACAGACATGAAGGGTGGAAACCTATCTTCACTGTTGGCGATCCAGGTTCTACAGAAGTTGGGTGTGCAACTGAAAGGCGACGTCATTTTTCAGAGCGTCGTAGAAGAAGAAAGCGGCGGTGCTGGAACATTGGCGACCATCATTCGCGGGTACAAAGCGGATGCTGCCCTGATTCCAGAGCCGACCAATATGAAAATTTTCCCGAAGCAGCAAGGCTCCATGTGGTTCAGACTGACCGTCAAAGGGCGTTCTGCTCACGGAGGGACCCGCTACGAGGGAGTCAGCGCCATCGAAAAGAGCATGCTCGTCGTTCAAGCAATTGGTCAATTGGAAAAAGAGCGAAATGATCGACTCGACGATCCGCTCTACGCCAAGCTGCCCATTCCGATCCCGATTAATCTGGGGGTGATTGAGGGTGGCAAGTGGCCTTCGTCTGTAGCTGACCTCGTCAAGCTGGAAGGAAGGATGGGGGTTGCCCCAGGAGAGCAGATGGACAATGCCAAAGCCGAAATGGCAGCAGCACTCAAAAAGCTGGCTGAGATCGACCCGTGGTTTGCAGAACAGCCCGTCGAGCTGGAGTGGTTCGGAGCTCGTTGGGTTCCGGGAGCAGTGGAGCTAGATCATCCGTTGATGGAAATTCTGCAAGCACAGTTTGAAGCTGTGACAGGAGATCGTGCCATTGTGGAAGCATCGCCTTGGGGAACAGATGGCGGTTTGTTGACGGCTTTGGCTAATACCCCAGCGATTGTTGTCGGACCTGGAGTCACACAGGTTGCACACTACCCGAATGAATACATCGTTTTGGATGAGGTATTCCGTTGTGCTGAGATCTTTGCGCTTACGTTACTGGAATGGTGCGGTGTAGCTAAAAGTGTGAAAGAGTAAAAAGATATCCAAATATTTCAAAATCAAGACAGGAAGGCATGCGCATGAGGGAGAATGTTTGGAGGTGAACTCCAATCAATGAGAGTGGGGATACCAATGAAAAAAACGTGCTTTATCGGGGGAGAGTGGGTGCCAGCCACTGCTCATGCACCGCTATTCTCTCCATGTACGGGTCAAGAGATTGCACAAATTTCGCAAGCAGACTCATCATTGGTTGAAAAAGCAATTGCTGCGGCCCACGAAGCGACAGCCGTCATGCGGCGTCTTCCTGCCTATCAACGCTCCTTCCTGCTTGAAAAAATCTCAATTTTGATGAATGAACGTTTGGAGGAAGCGGCACGGATCATCGCAATAGAAGCGGGAAAACCAATTAAAACAGCCCGCGGTGAAGTGATCCGAACCATTCAGACGTATAAGTTTGCGGCAGAGGAAGCCAAACGCCTCCATGGAGAAACTGTACCACTCGATGCAGCTATCGGCGGAGAGGGGCGCCTGGCTTACACCGTGCGTGAACCACTGGGAGTCATCGGTGCCATTACACCCTTTAATTTTCCCATGAATCTCGTCGCCCATAAGGTCGGACCTGCTCTCGCTGCTGGTAATACTGTTGTTCTCAAGCCTGCATCGCAGACACCACTTAGCGCATTGTTTCTCGCAGAGCTCGCAGAGCAAGCGGGTGTGCCTGCAGGAGCCCTAAATGTGATCACAGGCAGTGGTGCGAGTGTTGGCGATAAAATCGTGTCTGACCCGAGAGTCAGGGCGGTGACGTTTACAGGGAGCCCAAGTGTTGGGCTGGATATACGCAATCGAGCGGGCATGAAAAGAGTCACGCTCGAGCTGGGATCGAATTCGGCAGTGATCGTTGATCGCGATGTGCAACTCAATGATGTGATACCCCGATGCGTTTTTGGCGCATTCGCCTATTCTGGGCAGGTATGTATCTCTGTGCAAAGAATTTATGTGGTCAAAGAAATCTATCATGATTTCGTCCAACAGTTTGTTGAACACACACGAGCACTTCGCGGTGGTGATTCGCTCTCTGAGGACGCGGACTATTCCGCTATGATCAATCCACGCGAATCAGAACGTGCGATGGCGTGGATTCATGAGGCGCTCCAGCAGGGGGCACGTTTGGAGTGTGGGGGACAGATCGTGGATCGGATGCTCCAACCTACGGTGTTGACGGGTGTTCCGGCAGAGGCAAAAGTTTCTTGTCAGGAAGTATTTGGTCCTGTCGTTCTGATTAATCCAGTGGAGTCTGTCCGGCAAGGCATTACGTTGGTCAATGATTCCCGCTATGGATTACAGGCTGGTGTCTATACCAACAATCTGTCGTTGGCTCTGGAAGCGGCAGAAGAGCTGCGCGTGGGTGGTGTGATGGTAAATGATATTCCGACTTTTCGCGTGGACCATATGCCCTACGGTGGCGTAAAGGAAAGCGGACTTGGTCGGGAAGGGGTCAAATACGCGATAGAAGAAATGACGGAATTGAAACTCGTTGCCTTCAAACGATAAAGGAAATGGATACAGGGCTCTTGCAAAAAATAGTAGAGCTGTGATATAGTAAGTATTGTTGAAATACGGAGGGATACCGAAGTGGTCATAACGGGGCGGTCTTGAAAACCGTTAGAGTGCAAGCTCACGCGGGTTCGAATCCTGCTCCCTCCGCCATAAATACAAATGAACCGACTCCAGTTGAGAAGCTGGGGTCTTTTTTATGGTTGAGAGCTTTGAGTGTAAGTTGTCGTTTCTTTATTGTAAAAATATCAGAAAATAAAGAAAACTATTATATAATGGAGAGGAGACTAAAAGTGATGGGGGAATTTGCATGCTCGAAGCGCAACGGGTTCGTAGAAATGCACTAGGCGATATTTTGCGAAGAAGTCGTGGGCGAAATCCTGATAAGCCTGCCCTGTACTTTGAGGAAGAAGTATTGACCTACACGCAGCTTGATCAGCTTGCAAATAAGACGGCTCATACGCTTCTTTCCAAAGGCTTGCAAAAAGGGGAGCGGGTAGCTGTACTTTCACGCAACTCGATGGATTTTGCGATTCTGAACTTTGGGCTAGCGAAAGCAGGAGTCATCATGGTGCCGATCAACTTCATGTTGAATAAGGAAGATGTCGCCTATATTTTGGGTCATGCGGAAGTGAGTGCGTGCTTCGTATCCTCTGAATTCCTGCAGCTCGCTCAAGACGGACTCCAATTAGCTGGAATTTCCCCCAAGCTGCTTTCCCTCATGTCCAAACCTACAGTACAAGCAGGGGAATGGTTGCCTTTTCGCACGCTGATGGAAGCGGCAGACGACCATGAGCCTGAAGTAGATATAGCGGAAGAAGATGTTGTACAGATTTTGTATACCAGCGGAACGGAATCAAAGCCAAAGGGCGTTATGCTCACGCATAAAAGCATTATCTCCGAATATGTCAGTGCGATCATTGAAGGCGGGATGACGCAGGATGATGTGGCTGTTCACGCGCTTCCCTTGTTCCATAGTGCGCAGCTTCATTGCTTTTTGGGACCGTACGTGTACCTAGGTGGGAGCGGTATTATTTTGGAACAGGCAACCCCTGCGTTAATGCTGCAGACGGTAGAGGCGTATAAGGCTACTCAGTTGTTTTGCCCGCCAACCGTATGGATTGCAATACTGCGTTCTCCCGATTTTGCCGTGCGCAATTTGAGTTCTTTGCAAAAGTGCTATTACGGTGCTGCGATCATGCCTGTAGAAGTGTTAAAAGAGCTTGGTCAACGTCTCCCGAACGCACAGTATTACAATTTTTACGGGCAGACGGAAGTGGCTCCATTAGCAACTGTTTTACAGCCGAAGGATCAGATGAGAAAAGCGGGCTCTGCAGGCAAGCCAGCGTTACATGTAGAAACGAAAATCGTCGATGATGATGGGAATGAAGTCCCGCGTGGAAGTGTTGGTGAGATTGTACACAGGACCAGTCATGCGATGCTGGGGTATTTCCGAGATGAGGAAAAGACACGGGCTGCTTTCCATGGTGGGTGGTTTCACAGCGGGGATTTGGGCATCATGGATGAAGAAGGCTATATCACGGTCGTTGATCGGAAAAAGGATATGATTAAATCGGGGGGAGAGAACGTTGCAAGCAGGGAGATTGAGGAGCTTATTTATCAACATCCGAAAGTGTCTGAGGTCGCAGTGATCGGAGTTCCCCATCCGTACTGGATCGAAGCAGTGACGGCTGTCGTTGTGCCAAAAGCAGGTGAGTCACTGACTGCTGACGAGATGCTTGCTTTTTGCAAAGACCGTCTTTCCTCCTTCAAAGCACCCAAATATGTAGTGATTGCCGACAATCTTCCTCGAAACCCTAGCGGAAAAATTTTGAAAAGAGAGCTGCGCCTCCGATACGAAAAACTGACGACTTAGCCAGTCACAAGGTCTAACATACAAAATAACCCGCTCTATTACAGAGCGGGCTTTTTGCTGCTGTGATTATTTTACGTTGGAAACAGTTGGACGATCGGCTTGAATGACTTCAAAACGATAGCCTTTTTCTTTCAAGTACGAAATGATTTCTGGGAGAGCTTCAGCTGTTGGTGACTTGGTACTGGAATCATGCATCAAGACGACGATTTCTTTTTGTGACTTTACTTGCTGCTTTATATTGGCCAGTGTTTGAGCGGCTGTGTATTTGTTGCTTCTTGCATCGCCGTTTGTTACATTCCAGTCGATAAATGAATAGCCACGTTGTTGCGCCTCTGCTTTGATCGCATGCATGACTGTATGCTGCTTGTTATAACGTTTGGGATCTTGATATTTCAAACTGACGGTATTCGTGCTGCCACCTGGATAGCGGAATACTGCTGGTTTTACGCCGGTTGCTTTTTCAATCATTTGACTGCCTTTTTCTAGGTCTGCAAAAAAGCTCTCCATGTTTTTGTAAACAAGTTGATAATTATGGGAATACGAATGTCCTCCCAACGCATGCCCTTCAGCTACAATCCTTTTGAGAATGGCCTCATGACCAGCTACCTCACGGCCTACTATAAAGAAGGTAGCTTTAACCTGATGCGTTTTCAGCGTATCCAAAACACGTGGAGTTACTGAAGAAGGTCCATCGTCAAAGGTTAAATAAGCGATCTTCTCAGAAGACTTCGGTGTCTGAGGAATCGGTTTTGTAGCTGGTTCAGGTTTCTTCGCTGGATTGGTCGTTCCATTATTATTGCCAGGCTGCTGTGGAGTCGGTGTCTTTGGCTTTTCTGGCTTAGATGGTTTCGGTTGTTCTGGTTGTTCAGGCTGCTTTGATTGCTTCGGTTGTTTCTGTTGAATCGGCTGCATTGGGATAAACGGTTCATCGCCATAGATCAAATATTTTTGCCGCAGCTCTACAAATTTCTTAAGATCCGCTTCATAGGAAGAAACAATCTCCTGCGGGGATTTGCCTTGTTCGAGAAGCAGACCGATTTTGTTGGTACCCATCACCTTGTCGAACATAGAGATTTGCATACTTGTACTTTTTGGCATAGGGAATGGCTGCAATTGCTTGGCATAGGTCAGCGCGTAAATACCTGTTTTTACAGGGTTAAACTGATGTAGATCGTTGATCTGAAGGCGTACGCCCCCGGCAGTTCCTTTATTCTCAGGAATAAAGATGACACCAGGCAGAAGACTTCCATTTAACAGATCGGCGTACTTGTGCGAATCCAGACCCTCAGCCCCGATCCAGGTGAAATGGTCGCCTTGACGAATGGGGGTACCCTCACCCAAACCAGTTGCCATATACCCGAAAACCGAGGTCAAGTTAGGGATATGCGGAGAACTCGGAATCCAGGCTAAACCTGTCTGTTGATAAATCATGCTGCGTGCATACCCTTGCATCGGAATGACGGTAAGGTCTACACCGATGGTACGGTTGAAAAACAATGCCAGCTCTCCGATCGTCATGCCATGTGCAAGCGGGAGGGTGTCCACTCCGATAAAGGAGCGGTAAGGCAGTTCAACTACAGGACCCTCGACAATTGTTCCGCCGAGAGGATTCGGTCGATCCAATATCATTACTTCTTTTCCTTGTTCCTTTGCAGCTGTCATGGCGTATTGCAAGGTAGATATGTATGTGTAGGTTCTCGATCCGATATCTTGCAAATCGATGAGAAGAATATCAATGTCTTTCAGCATTTCTGGTGTCGGCTTGCGAGTTGATCCAGACAAGCCGTAGACCGGTATAGCGTAAACGGGATGAACAAAGCTCGTTACTTGTTTTCCTGCGACCGTTTTTCCGTCGAGGCCATGTTCAGGTGCATAGAGAGTGGTTAAATGCACGGAGCGATCACGTCGTAACATGTCGATCGTGCTAACCATTTGACTGTTCAGACCTGTTTGATTCGTAATCAACCCGACTTTTTTGCCTTCAATGAGATGGTGGAACTGATTGAACAGTACATCACTTCCCAATTGGATGGCCGTCGTATTGGCGGAGCTTCCTACTGGAGGAATTAACGTTAAGATAAGTGCCAGGATGAGGAAAGGGAGAAATTTATTCATCAGTCATTGCCTCTTTCAAGATAAAATACTGTCGCTTCTTGTCTATTGTAACGGTTTTGGAAAGCAAGATGGTTGCATTTTTGTAACAATTTGAAATTAGGTCAAAAGGAGGAGGAAAAAGTAACGAGATGGAAGAGAACTACTAGGAAAGAACGATCTTTTGAAAGGGAGACTGTAGGAAATTCTTGAAACAGTCCTCATCCTATAGTAGATTAAGAATCGTATGAACTTTTTTGGAAATGGAGTGAATGTTTTGCTTAAAAAAGTAACCTCATTACTGCTAGCGATCGCCCTGGTACCAATGGCAGCGTTTTCTGCAGCGGCAGCATCTGCACCTGTTGCGCCGAAAGCAGTACAGACTGCTGTTAAAGTGGAGTACAATAAAAAACAAATCGCGTTTCCTGACCAAGCACCTATTATCAGCCAGGGGCGTACACTGGTTCCGATTCGTCCGATTGCAGAAAGCCTCGGTTTTGAAGTGCAGTGGAACGAAGCTACTCGTACCGTAACGATTAATAAAGGGAAAGATAACATCAGATTGGTCGTTACACAAAAAATTGCCAAGAAAAATGGACAAACGATCAACCTGGACGTGCCTGCACAGATTGTGAACAAGCGTACTGTAGTACCTGTTCGTTTTATTGCGGAAGCGCTGAGTTACAAAGTAGAGTGGGATCCAAAAACGCAAACCGTTTTGATTGCGGATAATGTGAACCCTAATCAAGTCGGACAACAGGAAAAGCCAAAAGATCCGACGAAACCAGCAACAGACGAGAAAAAGCCTGAGCAGGTTGCATTTATTGACAAGGAAAGTGTTAAAGGTAAGACCTTTTCTTTAGCCAATTTGGGAGTTTACCAAATCGTCGGTAAAGTAAAACCTGGAACAGAGGTTACCGTAACGTTGGAAGACAAAACATACGAAGTGGAAGTAACTGCTGAAGGTACTTTTGAGTTTTACCAATCCACGAATGATGGAATCAGAAGCTACACGCTCAAAGCTGAAAAAGACGGCAAAAAAGATACATTTGAAGGTGACTTCCAAAAGGCGAATTAAGGCAGCTACTTCCTGAGTAAGAACACCTCCTGCACATCACACTAAGTGCAAGGAGGTGTTTTTGTTGTGAGACGAATGAGTGGGAGTATCATTGCTGTGCTCCTGTTTGCCGGCTTGCTGACAGGGTGTTCGCCTAACAAAGAACAGGGCACCGAAGATCAGAACGGAAATCAGGCCAAATTTGAATCTCTCGGGATTAACTTCCAGAACGATAACGTCGCTAGGGATAAAGGACCGGCAGCCATGATTAGCCAAAAGATGGTTCATCAGCGTGAGCCGCAGCTCGTGACACACTTGGAAGGGCATGCGGAAAAGCTGCCCGGTGTAACCGATATCAAGGTGTTAGCGTACAAGGATAACTTGATTGTAGGTGTGCTGCCAGTCGATACTCCGAAGCCTGACGAAGTCAATCCGCGGACGTCGATCCCGTATACACCTGGAAAAATTGTGCGAGTCGATAATGGACATCCAGATTCGCTGCATAAACGTGTCGTGGATCGGATGAGGTCACGCTTGCAGGCAGAAACACGCTTCAACATATTATACGTCTCCACCAATCGCGCTGTTTATGACCGAATCGCAAATTTGCATTCACGAATTACACACGGAGAGCACATTAGTGACGAAGAATTCCAAGTTTTGTTAAATGATATTGGATATACTGTTATTGGATATAATTTAGTGGATTGAATGAGCACCACCTGGACTCCCGGGTGGGCTTTTTGTTGATTAAGAGTCAATTGGCAGGAGAATAGTTAGAAATGGGGAAATAGTCAAAGAAGAGCAGGAGAACGGCAAGGAGTGCACATTTTATGATTCCAATCCACATCCCTATATCCAAAATAACTCCTCCAGGACAGAAGCCATATGTCTTACGGCGACCTGCATTGGCAAAAAAATTACGCCTGTTGAAATATACGCAGCTTTGTCTCATTCATGCAGGGACAGGCTATGGCAAAACGACTTCTCTGGCTACATTTTTGCATGATGAAGCACTGGCTGCATCCTGGTATACGATCCAGGATGGAGACGATGCCCTTCTTGCGTTTGTCATCTGTCTCGTCGAAAGCGTTCGTCAGATTCATTCCGATTTTGGACAGGTATTGCGAGAGCGACTCATACGTATCACTGAGCAAAGTCCGGTGCCCTCCATTGACAGTAAGGTATTGGTCGACTGGTTCGTCGGGGAATGTGTACAACTCCAGGTGGACCACATACTTGTTTTGGACCATTACCAACGAATAGATGATGGTAGTGACGTCGATCGATTTATTCAACGGTTAGCCGAGGCTCTCCCACAAAAAGTCAAGCTGGTCATCTTAACGCGCTCTCGACTGAAGTGGTCTAATCTCGACTTGTTGTCCGCAAGAGGCGAGTGTCTGGAACTTACAACAAATGACCTTTCTTTTACGTTGGAGGAGAGTGAAGCCTTTTATTCAGATCAATACGACATAACGCTGTCCGAAGACGATTGGGGCCGTGTAGAAGAGGTGGCGCAAGGCTGGGTGATGGCGCTGCGCACTTTTGGTGAAATGGTAACGAGGGGGCAGACGGTTTCTGACAGTCTGCGTGAGTTATCGCGATTGCTGCATTTGCTGGAAGTGGAAGTCTGGACACAGCTGGATGCAAGTATGCAATGCTTCTTGATGGAGGCAGCGGTTCTCGAGCAATTCGACCTGGAGGATTGCAAGCAAATACTCGGGGAAGGATACATCGAGCACCTGTATGAAGCACAGCGTTGTAATCTTTTTTTGCATGTCCAGGCAGGATCTCATTATTCCTTTCATCCGCTTTTCCAGCGTCTCCTGTCTAGTAAACTGGCTGCGAATCAAGCGACGTACGTGCATGTCAATCATAAGGCCGCAGGCTGGTACAGACGTAAAGGGGACGAGGCAAAAGCTTTTGGGCGGTTGCGGCTCGTCGAGCAGTGGGAGGTGCTGGGTGAATGGTTGTGCCAAGCATCGGAAAGGTTGCTGCAAGCAGGGAAGCTGGATTTTTTATACGAGTGGATAACACTGTTACCAGAGAACATCAAGTGCGAACAGCATTGGCTGCTGTTTTATCAGGGTGAAGTAGAACGCTATCGCTGTCTGTATGCGAAGGCCTTTTCTTCTTATGAGCAATTTTTGAAACAATGTGAACACAAGCAAGATCAAATCGGATTGTGCCGCGGGCTGGAAGGGCAAGCACGCGTTCATCTGGACAGCGTACAAGGCGTCCGGGCAGAAGAACTGCTTAAGAGAGCGATTCAACTTTTGCCCCCATTTGAACAAGAGAATGAAATGGCACCGAGGCTATACCGTTTGCTGGCAGAAATTTATACGAATCGCGGAGATGCCAAACAGGCGGCAGCTTGGTATGAACGGAGTCAGGAATTAGAGCAGCAGACGGAGGTTGAGCTGGAATCGCGCCTGTTGTTCCGTACTGGCCGATTGCAGTCCTCCATTCAGCTCCTGGAGAGTAAGTGGCAGGTAGAACAGAGGAAGCATCCTCCGCTGACCAGATCGTATCGGGAAACCTCTTTGCTGCTATCTTTTGTGTATGCATTGAATGGCGAATGGGAGCGGGGGTGGGAAGCCGCAGAAACTGCGATCCAACTCGGACGTGCAGCGCATTCACCATTTGTAGAGGCAAATGGCTATGTTCGAAAAGCCCATGCTGCCCTCATCAGTCAAACATTACCTATGGATGAGATTCGCCAGCTTTATGAAAAAGGTTTGCAGATCATGGAGGAGCTCCAGTCGACACGCGGAAAGTCAGAAACGCTTCTGGGACTAACCCTGCTTCACGCAAGAGAAAAGGCACTCGACCAAGCCCTTTTGTATGGCAACAGGGGGATACAAGAGACAGAGGCAATGCGCGACGACTGGTTAGGCAGTCTGGTACGGATGGCGATTGGGATTGCTTATGCGAAATATGGTAAAGAAGAGGAAGCATGGGCTACCTTTATCGACTGTGCCGACCGACTTAGTCACTGCGGGGATAGCTACAGTGTAGTCATTTGCCAATTATGGCTGAGCTTCTTGGCTTATCGCAAAAAACAATGGGATTTGTTTGTACCTGCGGTGACGCAAGCTCTGTCCTTGATGAAGTCCGGTGAATATCAATTCCTTTTGCAGCGACCGACCCTGCTTACCCCACATGATGTACAACAGCTTATGCCGATTTTGATTGAGGCAGAGCGACGGAAGGTATCACCGGATTACGTCTCTCAGCTGTTAAATGATTTGGGCTTGCAAAACGTGACCTTCCACCCCGGCTATACGCTTCGTATTCAGACGCTGGGCGCGTTCCGTGTATGGCTGGGAGAGCGGGAGCTGAGCGAAAAGGCATGGCAGCGTGGGACGGCCAAGCTGTTGTTTCAGCTTTTATTAACGAAGAGACATCATTTGTTAGCCCGGGAAGAAATCATGAACCGACTTTGGCCAGACAGTATCGAGGAAGCGGCAATCCGCGATTTTAAAGTGTCGTTGAATGCGTTGAACAAAGCCCTCGAGCCAGATCGTGCCGCCAGAACAGATACATTCTTCATTCAACGCCATGGCAGCTCTTACGGATTCAATCTGGCATCGGGCTACCATATGGACGTCGAGGAATTCGAGAAGCTCGTTACATTGGGCTTGGCAGAATCAGACCGGCGTCAGGGAGCCATCCTTTTGGAAAAAGGGCTTGCGTATTACTTGGGCGATTACATGCCGGAATGCCGTTATGAGGATTGGTGCGTAGAAGAGCGTGAGAGAGTGCAGGCACTGTTTTTACGCGGAGCAGAGAGGGTAGCCAAAATCATGCTAGAGGATGGGCAATTGGAAAAAACAATCCGCTGGTGTGAAGCGATTCTGCGGGTGGATGATTGCTGGGAGGAGTCGTACCGCTTACTAATGACTGCGTATTATCAGCAAAATAATCGGACACAGGCCATTCGCTGGTACGAGAAATGTGTAGCAAAACTGAGGGAGGGCCTCGGTGTCGCGCCAATGCCTGCAACCATGGAAACATACCTTCAAATTATCGAGAAGTAAAAGATCGCCCACAAAGCGATCTTTTTTTTATACATAGAAGGAATGGCTGCTTGACAAAACTAGGAAGTATTCGTAATATAATCTTTGTACTGACCAGTCAGTTCAAAAAATTGAAAGGGGACAGGAGTGATGGCACCATCTAAAAAAGATCAAATTGCAAATGGAGCTTTAACCGCATTTGCCCAATTGGGATATAGCGAAACGACCATGGATGCAATCGCGGAAATGGCGCAGGTGGCAAAAGGAACACTCTATTATCACTTTTCCACAAAGGAAGAGCTGTTTTTGTACGTGATAGAAAAAGGCGTGAAGATGCTGATTTACCATGTAGATAATGTAATGCAAAATGAAGAGCTTTCCTTGGAGGATCGCATTCTGAATGTGCTGGATGAGCATCTTCGCTTCTTTTCCGAGAATCAAGATTTGTGTTTCCTGTTGCTGAGTGCGTTCTCAGGAGATGGACAGCGCGACAGGATGGTTGGCAATCTGTTAGGTGGCTATTTCAGCACAATGGAGTCACACATGCTGGAATTGCAGCAGCAAGGGTATATCCGGGCAGATATCGATATTCGTACACTCGCTTCCGCATTGTTCGGCATGGTTGGTTTTACCGTGCTTCGCAAGCAATTTCGCAAAGAGCCAGTGAACAGTGCCGCAGATAAACAGACGCTTCGTTACATGCTTTCAGGAATGTTTTAAACCAAATAACGTCTAGAGAAACGTAAAACAAGAGGAGAAGACAGATGAACAAACGTGCATGGATCGGTATAGGTAGCTTTGTAGTCAGTATTGCAGTACTTGGAACCGTATTGTTTGGTTCAAATGTGAGTAGCATGGCTGGTAAGAACACAACGAAATTAGCAGGTGTAATCGAGGGAACAGAGGTAGATCTCTCTTTTAAAATGGGCGGTTCCATCGAACAGCTCTCCCTAAAAGAAGGGGACGAAGTAAAGGCAGGGCAAGTCGTTGCCACGCTAAACAGCGCAGAGATTCTCGCGAAGAAAGAGCAGGCTGAAGCTGCTTACAAGCTCTCTCTCGTCAAGCTTGATCAGGCGAAAAAAGGAGTATCCGTGACAGATAACTCCAGCAATGCTCAAGTCGACCAAGCAAAAGCAGCAGTCAGCTCGGCGCAAGCGCAGCTTGACGCGAACAAAAATGGAGCGCGTTCAGAAGAAATTACGCAGCTCAAAGCGAAATTACAAGCAGCACAAACTTCGAATCAAATTGCCGCGACGAATTTGGAACGAATGAAAAAATTAATGGCGGAGGGTGCCGTTCCACAAGTGAAAGTGGAAGAGGCGCAGATGCAAGCAGACAAGGCGCAAGCGGAGTTTAAAGCAGCAGAAGAACAGTTGAAAATGGCTCAAACTGGTTCGCGCAAAGAGCAGGTCGATGCCGCACAAGCACAACTGGATCAAGCAAAAGCTGCATACAACCAAGCTGTAGCAGGGAGAGGCCAAGTAGGCTTGAAGGAGCTGGATGTTAAATCCGCAGAAGCGAACGTCATGCAGGCAAAAGGTGCGCTGGCTGAAATGGAAGCCTATGTGAACAACACCAAGCTGTCAGCTCCAGTAGACGGTATTGTAAAAGCAGTTGCTGTTCAAAAGGGAGAGCTGGTTTCGCAAGGTTTCACCGTTTTGACGCTCCAAACGAAATCAGACAACTATGTCAAATTTTATGTGAATGAATACATGCTCGCGAATGTGAAAACAGGCGATCAAGTGAAATTGTTTGTCCCAGCTCTGAACAGAGAAGTAGACGCCAAAGTGGTTACTGTAGCTCCTGCTGCTGACTTTGCCGTAAAAAAAGCGACACAAGAACTCGGTGATCGTGACATTCGTTCCTTCCAAGTGAAGTTGTTGGTGTCCGATCCGGAATTGCGTCCAGGCCTGACAGTTGAGTGGCAACTTGAAGGAGCTGGTAATGGTGAATAGTTTCTCTCACCTGTTCTGGAGCGAATGGAAAAATCTTTTTGCAAACAAAACCATTCGTAATATTCTCTTCCTCGTTCCGCTGATTTATTTAACAATGTTCGGTTTTCTGTACAGTGAGAAAAAAGTGATGGAGATCCCTACTGTGATGGTGGATGCCGATCAAACCGAATTGAGTCGTGAGCTCTATCGCGCCTTTGAGGTCGATCATACATTTCGGATCACGTCCGTTGTAGGAACAGAAGAAGAAGCAATGAAATTGGTTGACAAGGGCGAAGCAAATATCGCCCTGATCATTCCTGCTGGATTAGAAAAGGATGTGAAGGCTGGGAGAGAGGCAGAGGTACTGACTGTTATCGACGGCAGCAACATCATGATTTCGAATACGGCAGTTCGAGCGGCGAATACTGCGATTAAATCTGTTTCAGCAGGAACCACGCTGAAGAAGATGGAAGCAATTGGCGGATGGGGAGAAAAAGGGAAAAACATGTTTACGGGTATCGACTATCGATACAGAGTGCTGTATAACCCGACCTTCAGCTATTTGTCCTTCATGGTATTCGGACTCGCAGGTACAGTGCTACAGCAAGTGCTGTTTCTTGGAATCGTATTGTCGGTTGCCCAACAAAAAGAAGAGGGTACCTGGAAGGATACACTCTCTCGCCATAGCTTCTTCGCGATCACGGCGAGCAAATTGTTGCCGTACTTTCTGGCAGGAACCCTCAACATGTTCCTAGCGTTTACATTGATGTTAAAAGGTTTCGATATCCCTTATTACGGAAGTACGTTCGACCTGATGCTACTGGCTACCATGTTTAACTTGGCGGTATTGGCTATTGGTTATGCCATCTCCTTTGTGTCCAGCAGCCAGCTCCAAGCTACTCAGATCGGGATGATGATTGCAGTACCTTCGTTTATGTTATCTGGCTATACTTGGCCACTCATGTCGATGCCGACTGGAATTGTCGCGATTGCAAAATCTTTGCCGCTGACGTATTTCTTGAATGGTGTCAGAGAGATTTTGACGAAGGGACATGGTCTGTCAGCTGTCATGAATGACTTTGTCGTTCTCGGCTTCATGACTCTCATCGGGTTGTTCGCTGCCTACCTCATTTATTTGTTGCAGATAAGGAAAATGAAGGGAAAAGTTAGTGAGCAAACGGCGGTTTAAATGGCAATTGAATAGGAAAACTTGGCTACGCTAAACCTTTGGCGTAGCCTTATTTGCGCTTATACGATGCTATCTATCATCTTGTGAAGCGGTCTGGTTGTATAAAAATAACCCTTGTGTAATAAATAATCTTTCCTTTATACTTATTATAAAAAAGGCAGATTCTTCAACATTAGGGGGACTTTATGTCAGCGACTCATCTAAAGCAATTGTGCGAGGAGACGTACACCAAGTTGAAAAAGGTCAGCATGGAAGTGGAACGTTTTTTGAATCAGGTTACTCTAGCTGGTCTCGTATCCACGTCAGGTGATCCTGAAGAATTTGAAACATATTACCGTAACTATCTTTCCGACTTGCGCCACCTTTTGGTTTACTGCGAAAATGCATACGAAAGGCTGGGAGTATCCCTCCGGCGCGCACGATTTCATGAGGAGTTTGCCGAGGAAGTATTGTATCAGGTCTACCATACCTGTATAAATAACTTCTATTATCCCAAAGGTGAGGTTTACGAAGAAGATGGGCGATTGGCCTATACGGGTCAGGACTGTATCGTTTTCCGCAAGCAGGTCACCCCTGAATTGCAGCAGTTGACCTTGTCCCTGTCCAGAGTGTTCGAACAGATGCGTAATGATTTGCAATATTACGAGTCAGACTATATCGCGAAAAAGCAGATGCAAAATGAGAAAGCACAGGTCTAATAAACCTGTGCTTTTTCTATGATTTTCTAATTAGTAAGGAACCCTGTCGGAAGTCCTATTATAATCATTTTTCTCCTGCTCTAAAGAAAGAGGAGCGTTCACGAGAAAAAAACGAATTTCCTCAATAGATATCCCCAGTTTGCGTGCAGTAAATATAAGATCAATCCATTCTTTATCCAGGGGATCTTTAGGAGATGAAGTGGTTTTCATGTTCGTTCCTCTTTACCCTCCTTTTGTAAAAAACAAATAAAATACCCAAAAAATGGTTGGAATAAAATAGAAGGTAAACAGCTTATATGAGAAATGATACTTAATTCAGTTTCAGATGTAAATCTTGTATTTGTGACTTTTGTTTTAAATTATTGCAAAAAATAAAGAGCCAGCACTATTCCAGTGCTGGCACCAATTTTATTTATCTCGATTGATTCGCCATTTATTGTACTCCAAAAACTCTCGAAACTGTTCTTTACTTACCCCGGATTTCATAGCCTCTTCGATCAGCTCATACCATTCTTCATCAACATTCTCAATGGAAGGAATCTCTTTATCCTGAAGCAATGTGTCTACCGTCACATTTAATACTAGTGCAATTTTCTCAAGAAATTGAATCGAAGGATTACGCTGAATGCCGCGCTCGATTGAGCTTAGATAAGACTTGGCGACACCAGCGCGCTCAGCTAAATCAGAAAGAGAAAGGCTTTTGTCTATTCTAAGCTGCTGGATACGCGAGCCGATCATGTCATAGCCACCCCTTTAAATCTCTTCGTTTATTATAACGGTAAAATAACTGGAACACAACTTTTTATGGGACTAGTCCTGTGTCGTTTGACTCATTTGTACAGTATAAGTTTACTGGAAATGCCAAAAAATTACTTTCCTACTAGATGAAACGATGGGTCGGTATGGCTTAGTATCTATATCTTTGATTGTTCTTTATAAGAAACGTAATGTTCGTTATTAATGTCGAGAAAATGCGAGATATTCAGACGATATTCTACAATAAAGTCGATTTTCGGCTATTTTTGGCCTATTTTTAGAGGAAATTGATATTTTACATTCCGTTGTCCGTGCAGGATACTAATCCCAAGTTGTTCTTTATACAGAACGAAAAGTAAAATTTGTTCTTTATAAAGAAAATGAGAAGGGCGAAAGAAACAAGCCGGAACTACGTTTGCACCTGCCAATTTTAAAAGCAACATGGATAGGAATGCACAGAAAAACTTACAAAAAATTGGAGAGGAGAGATCCATTCTGCAAGCTAATTTGTCTGAAGCAGTTGCGGTAATCTGTCTGTTATTTGTAATAATTATACTATTTTTTCTGGCAATCTTGGTGATTAAATCAAGGAACTTGTGGTTGGAAAGGAAAACAAACGTTTACGCGGGACAGTTTCAAGACTACTTCACCTATATCCAGTCGCACATGGACTCGCCGGAGAGACTGAACCCGCCTTACTGGCAATTAAATCGCTTGGAATTGCGCGTTCTGCAACAAAAACTCATTGAATGGATCGAATCACTTACAGGGAGCCACCAAAAGAAAATCATCGCACTTTGTGAGGATACAGGGCTCGTCAATCAAAATATCCAAAGGCTGTACAGTCGCTTCCATTGGATAAGAATTGACGCTGCCTATCATGTAGGAGCCATGCGATCTGGGGAAGCTGTACCAAGATTACTGCAATTGCTGCATACAAAAAAACTCGATCCCACCCATTTTATCATCGCGAGATCTATCTCGAAGTGTGCGAGAAATCTGGACGATGTAAGGAACATGTTATTTCTCCTCGTAAAGCATCGAAAAAGCAATTGCCATCTTGTCGTTGACATCATGAAAGAGACAGAGCTGGATTGTACTCCTTTATTGCTTGATTGTTTGCGAAGTACGGACAAGGATTTGATCAAAATTGCTTTGATTGGATGGACTGCTCCTTTAACTGCGGAGATTGCAGATTTGGTATATCGACAAATCGATTCGAGAGATAGGGAAGTACGGATCCAGGCAGTAAAGCTGCTATTCAAATATGATCCTGTATTGGCAGCCGAAGTGATTGAGTCCTTGATGAAGGCTAACGATACGGTAGTTTGTCAGGATGCTGAAATTGTTGAGATGTATACCGTGAACCAGGTGCGGTACAAAAAGCGGATGAATGAGGAAGAACAGTTGAACAAGAAAAATCGTTACGTTCATGCAGTGTAACTATAGCTGAAAGGAGACAAACATGAGGGACTTTTTGCAAGCATACGGGATCTTTGCTATTTATTACGTGATCGTTATTGAGACGCTCTATTTAACGATTCTATCCTTGTCCGTCAAAAATATATTTTCCATCATAAAAAGCTCTATGTATTCTCGCTTTCAGTCACTCTCTGGATCAGAGTATGCTCCGCAGATTTCGATTCTTGTTCCTGCTTATAACGAGGAATTGACTATTATCGAAAACGTTCGTTCCCTTCTTGCTCTGGATTATCCCAAGTACGAGGTCGTTGTTATTAATGACGGTTCAAACGACGAAACGTTGCAAGTTATGCTAAATGAATTCCAGTTGACGCGTACGGAGCATGCGAAGGGTTCCGGAGTATTGGAAACATCTAAGGTACGAGGCGTTTATTACAATCCGCAGTATCCCAATTTATATATGATTGATAAGGAAAACGGAGGAAAAGCAGATTCGCTAAACGCCGGAATTAATCTTTCCCATTATCCTTTGATTGCTTCCATCGATGCTGATTCGTTATTGGAAAAGGACGCATTGATCCGTATCGCCAAGGTATACATGGAAAACCCAGAAGAAACAGTCGCGATTGGTGGCATCGTCCGAATTGCAAACGGCTGTGAAATTGAAGATGGAATGGTAAAAAAAGTGAACCTTCCCAACAAAATTTTGCCCATGTTTCAATGTGTTGAATACTTAAAGGCATTCCTCGGGGGAAGGATCGGTTGGAGTTCGATCAACGGACTGATTATTGTGTCAGGTGCCTTTGGCGTATTTCGAAAAGATTTCGTTGTCCAAGCCGGTGGTTATCGAGGGGGATATCCCGGTGAGGACATGAACATTATCATCAAGCTGCATAAATATATGCTCGAAAAAAAACTTCCGTATCGTGTGGCTTTTTGTCCGGATGCCGTATGCTGGACGCAGGCTCCTGATACGCTGAAAATACTGGGTAGCCAGCGAAGGAGATGGGGACGTGGTAACCTAAAAAACATGCTGGAGTATGGCATTCATATAGTCGGCCGACCCAAGTATAAAGTAGTGGGATTGATTACCTTTCCCTATAACATTATCTTCGAAACTTTGAATCCTTATTTCAGGTTTACCGGTTTTTTAGCTCTGCTGGGATATACAGTCATGGACATGACCCAGTGGAGGCTCCTAGCTATCTATGCGTTGCTGAATCTCTTGTTTGGTGTGTTGCTCGGGATCGGTTCCCTTTTTATTGAAGAGCTGGCCTTCAAACGTTACACAAGAGTTCGCGATAATTTCAAAATGTTGGCATTTCTCTTCTTCATGTTTTTGGGGTATCAGCAGTTAGGAGTCATTTGGAGATTTTTGGGACATATCGAATTTATGCGTAACAACAACACATGGGGGACCATGACGAGAACAAGCTGGAAAACATAGAGAAAAGGGCATAGGAGGGAGATAGTGTGAGTCAGATTGCAAAAGCGTATTCGTTTCCTTTATTTCAAGCCTTTGAACATGTGCTTACCTTCTATGAATCGAGTCAGTTGCCGTGCGGGATTATTCTGGCTGTAACGAATGGAAGCAATGAAGAAAAGGTCCAAAATTTGAAAAAGTCTTTGGCAAAAGAAGAGGGACTTAGCGATATCCATTGTTTTTACGACAAGCAAAGCAGCACGCTGGGAATCCTGTTAGGCGATCAAATGCTTGGTAATACTCACTTTCATTCTCTTTTCATCAAGGAACATTTACAGGCCCGACATATGTTGGCAGGTCCTGTATTCATCGCAAGCTTTCCTGAACAGGGGGAATCAGCAGCACAAATCCTAAGTGGTATGGTACAGGAGATTACTGCTGGTAAGGGAATCGCTGGTGACATTCACATATATGGCGGTAAAAGATCATCTGAAACAAAGAAAAGTCTTTTGCTTGTTTCGCAAGATGAGACCGTGAATGAGTTTTTGCGCATCTATTTACAAAGAAAAGGTTACTGCATTTATTTGGCTGAAAACGGAAGAGAAGCACTGGAGCAATACCAGCGATTTTTACCAGACGCTGTCATCACCGATTTGAATTTGGCCATTGAGGACGGTTACCAGCTCATCAGCAAAATCAAGAAGAGCAATGCGGTTCCGCATAGTACGAAAATCGTGGTGTTAACCCACAAACGGTTGGAAGACGACAAGAAAAGATCATTCGAGCTAGGAGTCTCAGATTATATAGGAAAGCCATTTTCACCCGTAGACTTGGAAGCACGAGTGAGAGGTCTATTGTCTTAAACACAGAGAAAAGGGAGGAACAAAAAATGAGCTACTTCACAAAGTTGAAGCAAAAAATGGAATCAAAAACCGTAAAAGTGGGGGTAATCGGGCTAGGATATGTTGGTCTGCCCTTGGCTATGGAAATGGCAAAAAGCGGTTTCTCTGTTTATGGCATCGATTTGGACCAACGAAAGGTGGAAACTTTGCTCGAAGGCAAGTCGTATATTCAGGACGTTCCGGACGAATTGGTCCAATCAAGCCTTTCTGCTCAACGCTTCTTCCCGACCACTGATTACCGGGTGCTCAAGGAGCTGAATGCGGTCAGCATATGTGTTCCGACACCACTCAGTGAAAATCAAGACCCGGATACGTCCTTTATTAAGGGAGTCGTCCGAGAAATAATCAAATACAAAAAGAAAAACCTTTTGATCACCCTAGAAAGTACAACGTACCCAGGAACGACAGAAGAATTGATTCAATGGGAGTTCGAAAAGCTGGGCCTAACAGTCGGAAAGGATTTCTTCCTTTGCTTCTCTCCTGAGCGAGTAGATCCAGGTAATCATTCATTCAATACACATAATACGCCAAAAGTAATCGGGGGAACCACACCGAAGTGCTTAGAGCTGGGTGCCCTGCTGTATGGAAACCTAGTTACAAATGTAGTAACGGTTTCTTCACCAAAGGTAGCTGAAATGTCGAAATTATTGGAAAATACATTCCGGAGTGTAAATATTGCCTTTATCAATGAAATGGCTTTAATGTGCGACAAAATGGGGATCAATGTGTGGGAGGTTATTAAAGCGGCTTCTACCAAACCGTTTGGCTATATGCCGTTTTATCCAGGCCCTGGAATTGGCGGACATTGCATTCCTCTTGATCCGATGTATCTCTCCTGGAAAGCAAAAGGATTCCGCTTTCATAGTAAATTCATCGAACTGGCGCAATCGATTAACGACAATATGCCGGACTATGTCATCAACAAGACTGCACAAGTACTGAATCTCTATGCAAAATCGATTAAAAACTCACGAATTCTTATTTTGGGGATGGCTTACAAACCTGATATCGATGATCTTCGTGAATCTCCGGGCTTGCATATATACGAGTTGTTCCAGGAAAACGGGGCACATGTAGATTACTACGATCCGTATGCACTAAGCTTTGTGGACAAACGTGGGAATACGGTCCGTTCCATTTCATATGACGTGGATCAAATGAAAAATTACGACTGCATGGTGCTCGTGACGAATCATAAGAGCTTTGACTATCAGAAGTTTGCTGACTTGGGAGTAGCCATCATTGATACACGAAATGCTTTTGACAGCATAACGGGTCAACACATTTACAAGCTGGGGAATCCGGCAAAGATGCACGTCGAGGAAGAACGATTCGTACTTCTGGCTTAACTTGAGAAACTGGCTGAAGATTACGTAACAGGGGAGGCAATCGTATGTGCGGAATTGTTGGATACATTGGTGAGGGGCAAGCCCAAAAAATCCTGACAAATGGTTTGCAGAAGTTGGAGTACCGCGGCTATGACTCGGCTGGTGTCGCGATATTTACCGGAGAAAAAATGAAGATTTGCAAATCGAAAGGACGACTGGCCGTTTTGGAAGAGCGGCTCGACCATTCTCCGATTCAAGGTTCTTTGGGAATTGGACATACGCGATGGGCCACACACGGTCGCCCATCAGACGAAAACTCACATCCGCATGCGGATGAATCGGGAAAGTTTTCTGTTGTCCACAACGGTATTATCGAAAACTATCTGGAAATCAAACAAGATCTTTTGGATCATGGGGTCACGTTTACATCGGAGACCGATACAGAAGTCATTGCTCATCTCATTGCTGTATTATACGAAGGCGATCTCATCGCTGCGGTTCAAAATGCAGTACTTCGGATGCGAGGGGCATATGCTCTCGGCGTTGTTTGCGAGTACGAGCCAGATAAAATAGTGGCAGTCCGATTGGCAAGTCCATTAATTATCGGGGTGGGCAAAGGAGAAAACTTCATTGGCTCGGATATCTCAGCCGTTCTTGAGCACACGCGTGATATTGTTATTTTGGAAGATGGGGAAATGGCAGTTCTTAAAAAAGACAGCGTTTCTCTCATGAAAGTGGAAACAAGCGAACCGCTTCAACGTGATTTATTCCGTGTAGATTGGAATGTGGAACAGACGGAGAAGGATGGTTTTGAACACTTCATGCTAAAAGAAATTTACGAACAGCCAAATGCATTCCGAAATACCCTGGTCAACCGGATTGACGAGGACGGAAAGCGTATTGTTTTGAAAGATTTACAATTGCAGCCAGAACAAATCAAAGGCTTTGAGAAAATATTCATCGTAGCGTGCGGTACCGCCTATCATGCAGGGCTGATTGGCAAGCATGTGATTGAAGAATTGGCAAGGATACCGGTAGAGGTCGATGTCGCTTCAGAATTCAGATATCGACGCCCTATATTATCTGAAAAAACGCTGGTCATCGTCGTGAGTCAGTCGGGTGAAACGGCTGATACACTCGCAGCCTTGCGGGAAGGTCAGCGACTAGGAGCAAAGGTTTTGGCTATTACTAATGTTCAGGGCAGCTCTATTGCCCGTGAAGCTGATCATGTGCTTGCTACCTTTGCTGGACCGGAAATTGCTGTCGCTTCAACGAAGGCGTACACCTCACAGGCAATTGTTTTCTATCTGCTCGGATTGTATCTGTCTCAAGTGAAGGGGACTCTTGCGGAAAACGAGAGAGAATTCATGATTGCCCATCTGAGACAGTTGCCGGAACAGGCTGAAAAGGCACTCCTGCATGCGGATGAGATTCGTGTTTATGCCGAATCCATAAGAAATCACACCAGCCTGTTCTTTATCGGTCGAGGCATTGATTATGCTGTGGCACTGGAAGGGTCCCTAAAGCTGAAGGAAATTTCCTACCTTCACTCAGAGGCATACGCTGCGGGGGAATTGAAGCATGGTACGCTGGCTTTGATTGAAGAAGGTACTCCTGTCATTGCCTTGGTGACACAAAAAGAGCTGGAAGAAAAAATGGTTAGCAATATCACAGAAGTCAAAGCACGAGGTGGGAATGTGTTAGCGATCACGCTGGAAGGGAATGTCGAGCTGCACAGAAATGTAGATGACGTATGCTTTGTGCCTGCTACCTTGCCAGTGTTTACCCCCATTTTGTCCGTTATTCCGCTGCAATTGATCTCGTATTACACTTCACTGGCATTAGGCAATGATGTTGACAAACCACGGAATCTTGCCAAAAGTGTAACCGTTGAATAAGCAAAAATGATTTGGAAGAATCCCGAACCGTCTGCTTATAGAGGTCGGGATTCTTTCCACATTTCGACTTGTTGGATTTACATTCATTCCGTAAGGGGCTGAAGTGTCCATGATGGATTCCACTGACCAAATTCTTGATCAAAAAACATTGATAGAGATCATGATTCAAGTTTACGAGAAAGGTCAACAGACAACAACAATGGGAACGCGAGAGATTGTCCAGGATCTTGTTAACAGAGTAAAGCCGTACTTCAATGAAGGCAAATAAGAGGATAGGATGGGAGGATCATATGAGTAGTCGTTATGCAATCGTATTGGCAGCGGGAAAAGGAACACGCATGAAATCTACGCGTTGCAAAGTGCTCCATGAGGTTTGTGGAAAATCGATGATTCAGCATATTGTCGACCGATTACATGCTCTTGGAATCCACGAGATTATTTTGGTTGTCGGTCATGGAGCCGAGCAAGTAGAAAAGCAGATCGGTGCTTCGGTGCGCTATGCATACCAGCAGGAGCAATTAGGAACTGCCCACGCAGTGTTGATGGCGGCTGACCTGTTGCATAACAAACAGGGGACAACGATCGTGTTGAGCGGAGATACGCCATTGGTGAGGGAGAAAACGCTGGTGCAACTGCTTGAGCAGCATGAAACCCAACAAGCAGCCGCAACTGTATTAACTGCACGAGTAGACGACCCGGTAGGATATGGACGATTGATCCGCGACGCAAAGGGCTTTGTGAAACGGATTGTGGAGCACAAGGATGCAACGGCAGAAGAACGGCAAGTGTGCGAGATCAATACAGGCATGTATTGTTTCGACAACCAGAAGCTGTTTCAAGCTCTTTCCCGTGTGAAAAATGATAACGCTCAGAAAGAGTATTATTTGCCTGATGTTTTAAGCGTTTTAAAGGAGCAAAACGAACGGATTGCCGCTTACATGACCGATGATGCGGCAGAGGGGGGCGGCGTAAATGACAGAATCCAGTTAGCTGCTGCCGAGAGAGTGCTCCGTATGCGAATCAATGAGCATCATATGCAAAACGGGGTGACGATCATTGATCCAGCCACTACCTATATTGATGTAGATGTGAGTATCGGACCTGATACGGTTCTTCATCCGGGAACGTACCTCCGGGGGAAAACAATAATTGGACCCGCTTGTGTCATCGGACCGAATGCAGACTTAAGTGATTGCGTGGTAGGAGGTAAGGTAGAACTTCGTTACTCGAATGCATGTAATAGCACGATTCGTGACGGTGCAACGGTTGGCCCTTATGCCTATATTCGTCCAGGGTCAGATGTAGGTGAGGAGGCGAAGGTCGGAGATTTTGTGGAACTGAAAAATTCGCGTCTCGGGAAAGGTGCAAAGGTTGCTCACCTCTCGTATATTGGTGATTCTGATATTGGTGAACATGTAAACGTAGGGTGCGGTACAATCACTGTCAACTATGATGGCGTCCGCAAGCATAAAACGATCGTTGGCGATCACGCCTTTATTGGTTGCAATGCCAATTTGATAGCTCCAGTTACCATCGGGGAGGGTGCTTATGTAGCCGCAGGCTCTACGATCACAGATGATGTTCCGAACGACGCTTTGGCCATCGCCAGAGAACGCCAAAGCATCAAAGAGCAGTATGCCAAACGGTTGATGGCAACCCGAACATAATCGCAGTCAGTAGGAGGATGTCTTATTTTTACAGACAGCATGGAACCAGAACAGAATCGATCAAACACAAAAAAGCTACTGCTTGGTTTTTTGATCATCATCATACCAGTGATCGCAATCATCGCTTATTTGTATAGGACTCCGCCGATCATCGCAACCTGGATTTGGAATACGCAGCTTATTGTTACAGAAAGAGAAGAAATCATTGCATTTGCCAAGGAACATGGCGTCAATCTCATTTATTTGCATATTGACCAAGAAAATGTTGCCCATCAAGATTATCGTTCCTTTATTAAGGAAGCAAATGCATCTGGAATTGGCGTGGATGCTCTTGCAGGAGATCCGGTATGGTCTCTCGTTTCCAATCGAAAAAGTATTACCACCTTTTTTGATTGGGTTCAGACCTATAATAAATCAGCAGGAGAAGGTGAAAGATTTAGCGGCCTCCATCTCGATATTGAACCTCACGTACTACCCGAATGGAATGAGAACAAGGAAGTAATCAAAAACGAATGGGTAGCCAATATCGAGTACTTGTCCGCGGAAATCAAAAAGGACCAGGCTTTGGAGCTAAGTGTCGATATCCCGTTTTGGATGTACGAGCTGTCGCTGGCAGATAAATCGGAAACTGTCAGCAAATGGCTGGTCAGCACGCTAGATCATGTAACGTTAATGGCCTATCGCGACAGGGTAGAGGGACCGAACGGGGTATTGGAAATTGTAAATCCGATCATGAACGAGACTAACGATCAAAAAAACAAAGTGGTCGTAGGCCTTAACCTGCTGCAAAGCGCAGAGGGAGAAAACACAACCTTTTATGAGGAAGGGCATGGCGGATTGGAGGAGCAACTGGCCGTTCTCGAAGATAACCTCGAAGAATTTGGAGGCTACGCCGGATACGCCATCCATGATTACGAGAAGTGGAGGGAACTGGTCAAAAAAAGCGAAGCACAAATGGAAGCAAGCAAAGCGTCAAAACCGATGCCTGTATTTGAAGGTGAAGGCAAGAAGCTAGTTGCCAAAGTAGACGGTGGGGATATTGCTCTCTATACCGGGCAAGGCTGGGAACCCGTGTTTTGGGCGGGAATCAATCTGGGTGCAACGACACCAGGGCACTATCCTGGAGAGCTCTCCCCGACCCGCGAAGATTACTTGCGCTGGTTTTCGCAGATGAAGGAAATGAATAACAAAGTCGTCCGCATTTATACGATTCTACCTCCGATTTTTTATGAGGCTTTACACGAATTCAACCAAAAACAGGAAGAGCCGCTGCTCTTGCTGCAAGGAATCTGGTCGCCGGATGAAGCACTGGCGGGTGAAGATCGAAAAGGACGGGATGCATTTACTCCCGAGATAACCAACGATTTTCGCCAAGAGATAAAAGACGCTGTACAAGTAGTCCATGGAGACGTGACTCTCCCAGAGCGGTACGGTCGTGCAAGCGGTGAATACCGAACAGATGTGTCGGAATACTTGGTAGGATGGATACTCGGTACAGAGTGGCATCCGTATACGGTACAGGTGACGAATGCCTCTCATCTGGACAAGCCTCCTTACCAGGGAAAATATATCATGGCAACGGAAAAAGCGTCTCCTTTTGAAAGCTGGCTTGCCTTCATGCTAGATGATTTGGCTGAGGAAGAGATGAAATACGGCTGGCAGCATCCAGTATCGTTCACAAACTGGCTGACGACTGATCCTCTGTCGCATCCCAATGAGCCGCTGCCGCAAGAGGATATGGTCTCGATCGACCCGATGAATCTGAAAGCATCGGCGGAATGGACAGCCGGTTACTTTGCCGCTTATCATGTCTATCCGTATTACCCAGACTTTTTGCGATATGAGGAAAAGTACCAAAAGTACCGAGATTCCAGCGGCAAGATAGACCCGTATGCCGGATACTTGCGTGATCTGCGTGCCCACCATAAAGGAATCCCGTTGTTGGTTGCCGAATATGGCGTACCTAGCTCACGGGGAATGACTCATTATGGGCCTGCTGGACGGAACCAAGGAATGCATACGGAACAAGAGCAAGGCGAGATGAACGCCGATATGCTGCGCAATATTTATGAAGAAGGTTATGATGGCGCACTTTTATTCGCATGGCAGGATGAATGGTTCAAATTTACCTGGAATACGATTGACCTGGAGCTGCCTTGGGAGAGGAGGGCGATGTGGAACAATCCGTTGACGAACGAGGAAAAATTCGGCGTCATCGCGGTGGAACCGGGTAATTACGCCTCTGACCAGATCATCCTAGATGGGAAAACAGCAGATTGGGAAAAAAGACTTCAGCGAGTCAAACGTGCTTATCCGGGATTTGATCTATCTGTTTCACACGATGAAGCGTATTTGTTTCTCATGCTAAAGAAGAGCGAAGGAGATTGGGATTTCTCAAAGGACAGGGTGGACATTGGCTTTGATACGCTAAGTGGTGGGAGTCGAACTGCTGATAAAGCACCAGGTATTACATTTTCCCAAGAAATCGAATTTTTGTTGCGAATGCAAGGGGACAGCAATTCTCGCATTTTTGTCAACAGCGCCTATGATCAGCATAGTTGGCTATATGGGTACATCAAGGGAATGCTGCCTTGGGACGAGCGATATGATCAAGCAGATAGGGGCATATTCTTGCCATGGAAGCTGGCACTCAACAAAGCATTGTATTTACCGGAAACCAAGAAAACAGTACCTTTCGAAGAGCTGGAAGTGGGCATCATGAAGCCAGGGATTTCTGATCCGCAAGATCCGGCGTACAACTCACTGGCAGATTGGTATGCAAAGGGCAATGTTTTGGAAATACGCATTCCTTGGATGCTTTTGGGTTATACTGACCCGAGCAGCAAACAGGTTTGGAAATATCCGTATGAGGCGAATGGAATCGTACCAACCGAAAGTAAAGGTGTTGGAGTGGAAGTATTTGCACATTCCAATCAGAAGCCATTCTCGCGGGAAGCTTCCAAGCCACTCTTGTACCAATGGGACAAATGGGATCTGCCAACGTACCATGAACGAAAAAAGCAAAGCTTTGAGATTCTGCGCAAAGCCTATGAAGCATATGATACGCCAAAGTTTGACTGAGTAACAAAAAAAGGTGGTCAACAGCCACCTTTTTTCTATTCGAACTGCACCGAAAATAAATATAAAAAAAGGCGTACAAACCTTGGATGGGTAAGTACGCTTTTTAGTTTACTGAAGTTATTACTGAACTTATTGCCCACCAAAGCGCAGTCGTTGAAAGAATTTATTAAGCAAGCCGCCGATTGTTTTCGGAGGTTGTTCTGTTTTGACTTGCTCGACCGGCTGGGCTTGGCGAAGGGCCTGGTTCACATTGATCATACCGTACCCGTATAACTGATCGTGCCCAGGAGCACCGAGGTCAGTCGAAGATTGTCTAATGAGATTCATCACATCTTTGGAATTCATATTGGGATGAATGGAACGGATGAGCGAAGCGAGTGCAGCGACATGAGGGCACGCCATCGAAGTACCTGATAGCGAGGCATAGTCGCTAGAAATGTACGTGCTCGGAATATCGACCCCAGGAGCAGATACATCCACATAATCACCAAAGTTGGAAAAATCAGCGCGTTCTTTACGATGATCGACAGCGGCAACGGCGAGAACTTCATCATAGGCAGCAGGAAAGCTAGGCTGATCACTCGCATCGTTTCCGGAAGCCGCGACTAACACGACATTTTTATCAAAGGCATAGCGACAAGCTTCCCGCAGAGCAGCAGAGGAGGTGTAGTTGCCTACACTCAAGTTGATGACATCCGCTCCGTTATCAGTCGCCCAATAAATGCCTTGTGCGATGTCCACGGCTGATCCCGAACCGTCTGCGCCAATGGCTTTGATCGGCATGAGCTTGCTTTTCCAGGACATCCCGGCTATACCATCTGCGTTGTTCGTTTTCGCGGCAATGACGCCCGAAACGTGGGTTCCATGACCATTATCATCCTCAGGTTTGTTACTTCCATCCAAAACGTTGTAGCCTTTGACTAGCTTACCAGCAAATTCTGGATGCTTCATATCCACACCTGTATCGACGACTGCAACGATGACATCACTGCTGCCTTCGCTAACGTCCCAACTTTGCTCCATGCCAATCAGAGGAAGGTTCCACTGGTATTCTTTGTAATACGTATCGTTTGGTTTCACGTTCGGGAGTAAGAGGTAATTTGGCTCGGCAAATACGGAGTCAGGATGTTCAGCCAGTTTTTTCATGAGCTGCTTGGTAGTCATGCTCTTTGATTTGATAATGAGAAATTTGTCAAAATCACGTTTGATCTTGGCATCTAAAGAAGAAACGAGCTGATCAATTTTTTCTTGCTCGGGGCGTGGTGAAAAGCGCACGACGACTTCATTTTCTACATAATGACTGCGATCACGCTGGTTATGATGAAGCGTTTGAATATGGCTTTTTTTCTCCAGGTCACGACGAATGTCTTTCACCTGTTCAATGTAGTTAATACGAGGAATTCTCGATTGAACCGATGTCACGCGGGGATGAGGTTCGCGCATTTCTTGTTCTGCATTCTGATTCATCCGATACGGGACAACTACGAGACCGACCAAGGCAACAACGGCAACAAAAGGCCAGACGCGCAAAAAAACTCACTCCCTCCAGTGCTGTTGTCTATAGCGTGCACATGAAGGGAGTGATTATGAAGGAAATAGCTTACAGTTAACGTGTCTAGATTAAACCAAGCTTTGCTAAGCCATGTTGGATGCCACTATCGTTTACGTGGCGCGTAATCATATTGGCGAACGGCTTCAGCTCTTCATGAGCATTACCCATCGCTACCCCCATGCCAACATAGGAGAGCATCTCTTTGTCGTTCAATCCGTCTCCAAACGCAACAGCATCCGCAGGAGTTAGTCCCAAATGTTTTAAGACGGCTTCAATTCCTTTTGCCTTGGAGCCATTTGGGGGCAAAATATCCATGCAGTGTTCATGCCAACGAATGTAAGAGACGTCATGGAATTCACCCGTATATCTCGATTCATCAGCGCCACAGTAAAGAAATGCTTGATAAATCGGCGTTTGCTCCCAATAGCGATGGCGATATGCCGGGGATTCCAGTCGCAACCAATCAAAAGACTCGATGATATGTGGGTGGTCCATGGCATTGGCATAGCAGTGATCTGCGCTCAAAAATACCATGGGATGGGAATGACCCTCAGCCATTTGTTCGAGCTTTGCCAATGTATCTGTAGCAATTGGCGTGTGATGGATGATCTTCCCTTCGCTCTTCACATACGACCCGTTAAAGCCCACGAATGTCTCAATGCCAAGCTGTTCAGCGATTGGCATCAAATGATAAGGAGCTCGGCCGGTTGCGATCGCGACATGGACACCGTTTTGTTTTAATGTTTGTACGGCGTCCACCGTTGTTTGTGGAATGATGTGATCGGTGTTCAGTAAGGTTCCGTCAATGTCAAAAAAGACGATTTGATAAGCCACTTCTTATCCGCTCCTCTCCACGCTACCTCTAGTTGTTCTCTCTATAAAAGGTTTTGCACAAAAAAATAGGAAAAGGAATGCCGGATGGGACACTCCTTCTCATATCGCTATTAGAATACAGCTACTTCTGTCTCGCTGTCAAACACATGACATTTGGCAAGATCCATCGCTAGTTTTACCTTCATCTTTGGTTTTAGCGCTTCACGAGAATCCACGCGCGCTACCATCTGGGTATCCCCGATATTGTGGAAATAGACGTACAATTCGGAACCCATGTTTTCTACGACTTCAACTTCTGCTTCCAGCGAGCTCTCAAATGGATTTGCTTCCATAAAAGAAGCGTCGCTGTAAATGTCCTCAGGGCGAATACCAAAAATAACCTGCTTGTTAACATAACCTTTTTCCCGTAAAGTCTTTGCTTTATCTTCTGGGAAGCGTACATGAATATTTTGCGCATCAAAATAGAGTGCGCCGTCTTTCTCGGAAAGATTCCCTTTCACAAAGTTCATCGCAGGCGAGCCAATGAAGCTCGCTACAAACAGATTGACTGGATGATTGTAGATTTCAGTCGGGGTTGCCACTTGTTGGATAAGGCCGTCCTTCATGACGACGATCCGGTCTCCCATGGTCATGGCTTCTGTTTGATCGTGCGTCACATAAATGATCGTGGTATTCAAGCGTTGATGCAGTTTCAAAATTTCCGTGCGCATTTGTACACGCAGCTTCGCATCGAGGTTGGACAACGGTTCATCCATCAAAAATACTTGCGGTTCCCGTACGATCGCGCGACCCAATGCGACACGCTGTCTTTGTCCCCCTGACAGCGCTTTTGGCTTGCGGTCTAGCAAATGCGAAATATCGAGGATTCGAGCTGCATCTTGAATTCGCTTATCAATATCGGATTTGGAGAATTTGCGCAATTTCAGGCCGAAAGCCATATTCTCGTATACATTCATATGCGGATAGAGTGCATAGCTTTGAAAAACCATGGCGATGTCGCGATCTTTGGGAGCCACATCGTTGACACGGCGATCGCCTATGTATAAATCACCTTCCGAAATCTCTTCCAGACCTGCAATCATGCGCAGCGTGGTAGATTTTCCACAACCAGATGGTCCGACTAGAACGAGGAATTCGCGATCTTGAATTTCCAAGTGAAAATCGTCAACTGCCGTAACGTTGTTTCCATATCGTTTATAAATGTGGGAAAGACTTACCTTTGCCATGAAAAAGGCACCTCCTCGGGTTTGTGAAGAGAGCAAATTCTTTGATGACTGTAAGGATAGGGTACCAATTCACTTGCAAGCTGGATACGGACAGTATATACAAAATGTTTTGTTAATTTTGACGAAAGAGAAGGTAGAGCTGAAGCATGACGGCATCAGGAAACAATCGCGGGTCTAATCCGGTTTGTTCCGTCAGCTTGTCCAATCGATACAACAGGGTATTCCGGTGAAGGAAAAGCTGCCGTGCTGTATCGCTTACATTCAATTGTCTGGCGAACAACGTATCTAATGTTTCCAATTGTTCATCTGTCATGTGCGGAATGGTTATGGCAGCGGCCAGCTCGTTGGCGATAGCGGCTGCTATTTCTTTTGGGAGAGAAGCTGCCCATCGTTCTAACGGATAAGACCAGTCCCCAGCGACCATCATTTGTGGTCGATAGGATTGAAGGGCACGGGCGAGTGATAATTGCCGTAAAAGAGTGTCGCCCAATGCAAGTGGACTCGTGAGTGGCGATCCGACAACAAGGCGAACGGACTCCATCCATTCCATCGAAATCAGATCATAGAGGCCAGATGCCCACTCCAAAAGCTCTGAAGCCATTTTTTGATGATCGAGCATGGAGACAGGGACGATGAGAAGGGCATGTGTTTGCGTCAACGGAATGAAATCAGGTAATCCTTCAAAAAAATCATGCAACAAGGGCTGCAAGGAATCCCATTCTCCCTTGCGATCCGGTCTGCATCGCTCTAATAAAAAGGAGACGCGCGCTTCTTTCCACGGCCATTTTGCTTCCAGTTGAGCAGGGATTGCAACAGGAGAGCCAGAGACAATGCCCAAGAGCCAATTGGATATCTGTTTTGGGAGGGGAAGCGTTGCTGGATCATCCACATGAGGAAAAATCAGATCCAACAACGCTCGGGCTGAAGTATGCCATGATGCCGTTTCGATAAGGATCAATGTCATCACACCGTTACTCGAATGGAGGGCTACTTGCTCCCAGCCATTTTTTAGCCAATCCTGCTGGGCTTGTGCTGTTTCTATTTGTGAGACTTGTACATATTCGATAGGTAAATTTGTCGCTTGTCGGATGTGCTCGACATCTCTCTTCCATTTTTCCACAAGGTGACCCCCATCTCGACACGAAAGTAAGGCTATTATACCTTAGTCGAGGGCGAGCGTGGCAGCTGTTTCTTGTAGAGCAACAGCTGGAGCGGCCATCTCGTTGAATGGAGCATCACTGCCCAATACATGCAACGTAATCTCGGGACGGGAACGCAGACGGATGTTTGCCCCTGTTTGCCCCAGGCCCTCACTGATGTAAAAGGGTCGACCATCCATCTCGTGAAGACCTTTCACGATATTCAGCTTAGGCAGTTTCCCCATCGTTGCGAGATGAAAGGGGCGAGGCCAATGGATCTGTCCTCCGTGAAAATGCCCTGACAACAAATAATCGTAAGCATACTCTTTCATGTGCAAAACGATATTAGGATCATGTGTTAAGACGAGCCTTGCTCCTGTCTCGGGTACACCGAAGAAAGACTTGGCCAGGTTGCTATGGCGCGTGCTGAAATCATCCACACCTATAATGTGCAGGGGCTGCCCCTTGTGATAGACAGTTTCATTTTCGTTAATAAGAACACGACAGCCAATACGTTCTAACTCTGATTTCAACTGTGCGAGCTTGAAAGGGGTAAGAACATAGTCGTGATTGCCAAAAACTACAAAAATTCCGAGTGCTGGCTGTAATTGCTGGAGGCATTGTACAAAAGCAACTGCCTTCGGAATGTTTATTTCACGGTCAAGCAAGTCACCAGTAATGGCAATCAGGTCTACCTGTCGCTGCGAAAAGTCAGCGACAATGCGCTGGGGCAGTACAGATAAGTTTTCCATGTGCAAATCAGACAAATGTAAGATGGAAACCGGCTCAAACTCATGCGGTTGTTGAAGGTGCCGGGATTTTTGTAAGGGTATCGCTACTTCTTTTATTTGAACATCAAATGTATTGCGATAGGCTCGAAAAAGCAACAAGGCGATAGCCCCAAGTAACATAAGCCAGAACATCATGGACAGCCATCTCCTTTGCAGTAGAGTACCGTCATTATACAAGAAAATGTTCGCAATCGAATAAGTAGGTTCTGGTAGGAGGAATTACTCGAAAAGTGTAGAAATATTATGAATGTTGTGTAGTGAGAAAAACGATGTTGAGTGGGAGAGTGAAGACATGAACGTGGAGAAAATTCCAGCAACGGAAGGCCCTTTTAATCTGGAAAATTATGACGAAACATATGCGAGTTTTGATTGGTCGGATGTGGAGAAGCAATTCTCTTGGTATGAGACTGGGAAAGTGAACATGGTGTACGAAGCCATTGATCGACATCTCGCTACTGATCGGAAAGACAAAATCGCTTTGATGTACAGTAATGCGACGAGAGACGAGACTTATACTTTCGCGCAATTAAGCGAGTTATCCAATAAATTCGGAAATGTTTTGCGGAATCTGGGCATTGCGAAAGGGGACCGCGTATTCGTCTTTATGCCGCGTTCGCCCGAGCTTTATGTAAGCGTTTTAGGCACGATTAAGGTTGGCGCAATCGTAGGTCCGCTGTTTGAAGCGTTCATGGAAGCGGCTGTGCGTGATCGTTTGGAAAATAGCGAAGCCGTTGCGATTGTTACGACACCTGCACTCTTGCCACGCATTCCAGTAAGCGACCTGCCTGCATTAAAACACGTGATTGTTGTAGGGGCAGAAGAGGAGCTAAAAGAAGGTCACATCAGCTTTGAAAAAGCAATGGAAGAAGCCTCCACCGAGCTGGAAATCGAATGGGTGGATCGTGAGGATGGAATGATCCTGCATTACACCTCAGGCTCAACGGGCAAGCCAAAGGGTGTTCTGCATGTTCACAATGCCATGATCCAGCACTACCAAACTGGGAAATGGATTCTCGACTTGCAAGAGGATGATATTTATTGGTGCACAGCAGACCCAGGCTGGGTAACGGGTACTTCTTACGGCATTTTTTCACCTTGGTTGAATGGAGCAACGATTGTCGTACGTGGCGGACGTTTTACTCCCGAAGACTGGTATAAAGTCATTGAGAAAAACAAAGTATCCATTTGGTTCAGTGCTCCGACTACGTTCCGCATGTTCATGGGGGCAGGGGATGAACTCGTCAAGCAATTTGACTTATCCAGTCTGCGTCACGTCCTGAGCGTTGGCGAACCACTCAATCCTGAAGTCGTTCACTGGGGTATGCGCGTATTCAATCAACGCATTCACGACAACTGGTGGATGACGGAAACAGGTGCGCAGCTGATTTCTAACTATCGCTGTATGGCGATCAAGCCTGGATCGATGGGTAAGCCGTTCCCAGGTATTTATGCAGCGATTATTGACGACCGTGGAAATGAGCTGCCACCGAATCGAATGGGGAATCTGGCTATCCGTACAGGTTGGCCATCCATGATGAGACAAATCTGGAACAACCCAGCGAAGTACGAAGAATACTTCAGCATCCCAGGCTGGTACGTGTCCGGGGATTCTGCATACAAGGATGAAGAAGGTTACTTCTGGTTCCAAGGCCGTATTGATGATGTGATCAATACTTCCGGTGAGCGAGTCGGTCCGTTTGAAGTAGAGAGCAAGCTCGTGGAGCATCCAGCAGTAGCGGAAGCAGGCGTCATTGGCAAACCAGATCCGGTACGTGGTGAGATTATCAAAGCGTTCATCTCGCTGCGAGCTGGCTATGAGCCAAGTGAAGCGTTGATGGATGAAATTCGCAAGTTTGTGAAAGAGGGGCTGGCTGCACATGCTGCTCCTCGTGAAATCGAATTCCGCGACAAGTTGCCAAAAACGCGTTCCGGAAAAATCATGCGCCGCGTCTTGAAAGCATGGGAATTAGGTCTACCGACGGGTGACCTGTCTACCATGGAAGATTAATCACAAGAAAAACCATCTCTCGAAAAT